>NZ_JXYC01000007.1:0-76607 GCF_000967665.1 Marinomonas sp. S3726
CAAATATCGCGGCGGCCTACAATAGTACCTGCAACATGTTTAGCATAAGAATATTTGCGAAAACAGAAACGCGCTTCAAGCTTCATATAGATTAGATTTATCTACTTTAGTTCTAATCTATGGAATAAAAAGGTGCTTTATTAAAAAATAAAACTGTATGAATGTACAGTTTTATAGATTTCATATTCTGCTTTTATCCACTATCTGTTTAGACCTTTACGTAATAGCTGGATAAAAAGTTCAATGAAATAAATTTTTGAGTCTGTAGAAAGCTGAACTTTAGCTTCCCTAGCTAGGTGAAGCTCGTTTTGTAAGAGATGTAATATTTTTAGAATTAAGGGTAACAAGTGTTTTATCGAATATTAACTCATGAATAAAATCAATTATTAAATTTTGTTAATATTTATAAAAAACAAAGGGTTAGTATTTATTGTTGAAAATATGAACCCTTAACGTTCGTTATATGAGACTTTTTGGGAAATGAGATTATTACACTGGCTGAGTGATAAATCGTGTTTTATATTGGTTGTGAGTCAGTAATAACCTTTGCTTGTTGTTGGCTTAAATTACCAATGTGTTTAGATTTAAAGGAATAAATTATGTCGTACATGATGGTAGGGACGTATGGCCCATTTAGCTCTTCGTTAGATGATAGGGCCATGACGTGCTTTAAAGAAGCAACAGCGCACTTCGACAATGTTCAATATACGCCCGTTGCTGTGGCCACTCAGGTGGTATCAGGTACAAACTATGCTTTTTTTTGTGATGCGAAAGAGAGCGATAGTCAAACACTTTATTCTGCCATGATTACCATTTTTAAGCCCCTAGATGGTGTAGCAGGCATTATGGATATTGAAAAACTATCAGATTAGTTTGATGAAAGTTCATTTTGTAAAATAAGTGGAAAGGGCGACTTAATTGTCGCCCTTTGATCCTGTTAGGATATGGGGGAGATAACTTCAACTGCTTGCATCATTCCTAAATCCTCATGGGTCAGGTTGTGGCAGTGAAATACAAAAGTGCCAGTATAATCTTCAAACCGCGTTCTAAAACGAATGCGTGAGAAAGGTGCTAAGTTAACAGTGTCAAGCCAAGTTCCTGGCTCAACATCTCCACCACTTATCATTTGAAACGGATTGACGTGAATATGGAATGGGTGTGATTCAGCAGTATGATTATAAACTTCCCATTCTTCCACGGCGCCTAAGGGGATTTGCCAAGGATTGAGACAAGAAAAAGGTTCGCCGTTAATTGTGTACTTATTCCCATCTGCTGCACCTGAAAGCCCAAACTCTAAACGTCGGCCAAAAGTAATTTCATCCTTGTTAATGTTATTTAATAAGTTAGGTCTAGGTAGGTTTCCTTGAAAAAGAGGCATGTCTAATTGTTGTGGCTCTATGACAAGGCTAGCTAATCGTTTTGCTTCCTTTTCCGCTTCTGTATCACTGCCTGTAACTGGTTCTGAATAGATGGCATAAGTACCTGTTGCTTTTGCTTTAATTAATATATCTGCTCGATTACCTGGCACCATAACAATTTGATTTTGAATGCGACTTTCTTCTAAAGGGTTACCATCAAAGCAAAGAGCTGTAACCTCATGTGCTTGTACGTTAAATTGCATATTGGCCATATGGCTGGCATTTACCATACGCCACCTTTGTACTTCTCCCTGCTTCATTGTGATAACAGGTTTATATTGGCCATTGATTAAGATGGCACCTTGCTCACTTAATAAATCATAATTTTCGCATAAACCTTCGCTATCAAACCTAGGTGTTTGGAAGCACAAAACCTGTTCCTTACATGCTTTAATTTCGGGTACATCATCAATTGGGCCTTCAATGATCAAGGCGCCAGCCATACCAGAAGCCACTTGTAGAGCTACTGAGCCATGAAAGTGAGCATGATAAAAGTAAGTGCCGGGAGGGTGGTCTTTAGGAATGTTATAAATATATTGCTCGGACTCTTGGAACCTGACTAAGGTAAAAATATTATCTGCTGGGCTTTTGGGTGACACATGCACACCATGTACATGCATATTCGTCACATTAAAGCCCCTTGGTGTGTTGTCTTCTTCCGTTGGGATGCTAGTGCAAATTTCTTGCAAAGGATCATAGGGAAGTTTGTTGTGTAAACTTAACCTGATTGTGTCTCCCGCCTTGACTCTTAGCGTACGACCGACGGGTTGGTTATCAAAGCAACGTAAATATGTTTGCTGATCCATTAACTCAAAATTGCCATATTTTGCATTGATACTCACTCTGAGTAAGCCATCCACTGCAGCTTCTTGAGGTGGGTTTTGCAAAGGACGTGAGTGAGTGCTTTTCGCCCAAGCACTGGGAGCGCCAGAGATAAAGTATCCCGCACTAGCGCCCGCGAGCCCAGTGAGGCTGGTTAAACTTATTCCTTTAATGAATGAACGTCTTGGTATTTTATTGTTTTTAAAGATGCTCATGCTGACTCCTTGGCACTTGCATTAAAAAAGTGGCTGACAATATGTTCTGCACTGCGAAGGCCTAATGCGGCTGCCGTTAAAGAAGGCGACGCACTGCCGACGCTTAAATAGTTAGCCGTGCCGACGACATAGAGGTTGTTATGATCAAAGCTTTGACTGTACTTATTTACAACTGCTTTATTGGCATCATCACCCATACATGCCGTGCCTGCGATTACGGCATCACCAGAGGTGAGGCTTAATTGATACTTTTGCTTGAATTCACCTGCGACAAATTTATGCCAGTTTTCATCAGTTTTTGCAGGCATGGGCTCATCTGTGATGGTTTTAATATCAAGTTTATGAAAAACATCTAGGTGCCAATCCCACGCTTTTTTGCAGCCTCTTAGGGTGTAATCATCAAGCTGAAAATTTACCTCAGGTCTAGGGAGGCCTAATGGATCAAGTTGGTCTGATAGCGTTACTCGATTGGTGCTAATAGGTAGTATTTCAACAGTACTATGAAGGTTGATCTGACGAGCCGTTCTATTATCAACATAGTGTTTTAAGGCTTCTCCCACTAGGCCTTTTTCTATGCCTTTTTCAGCTTCTTGGATAGGGCCTATACCTCCTTTAAATGCTGCGTTAACGATAAAGGGGGCAATAGAGGCAGATTCAGATCTAAATTCGCCATCTCGCCATTGGCCAAAGGCACCTGTTGCACTGACAGGTCCACGATAGGGGTAAACCTTCATATCATCTGAGGCATAGCCTAAGGTGTTGATGTTGGCAAAGCCCATCAAGTTTCGACCAACTTGATCTGATGAATTACTTAAACCCGATGCTGGCACATTGAACTTGCCTGCCGAAAGCAGCATTAGTCTGGCTGTTTCTACGGCATGGGCCGCCAGAATAAAGGTTTTTGCTCTAGCAATGCCAATTGGGCCTGTTTTAGGGTCAGCATCAAAATTACGATAATAAATCTCCTTAACTTGTTTACCGTCTTCTTCAAGGGCGACTTGGAAAACAACTCGGTTGGCTAGCACTCTTGTGCCTAGTTGTTGTGCTTTTTGAACATGAACGCTTGCATCATATTTAGCGCCAATGGGGCAGATAGGTAAACAACTTGCGTTACCACAGCATTGTGGTCTGTTATCCCTTGGAACTGAGTTACGACAGTGGGGCAACGGTTGGCTATCTGGGCCTAGATTATGTTCTTTTACAGCTTTGCCAATGACTCTATCTAGATAGGAGCGAGGAACTTCGGGCATAGGGTATTGAATGTCTGGTGATGGGGCGATGCAATCTGGTCCACCTGCGACTCCCCATGCATCTTCAATTTGATGATAATAAGGCTCGATATCTTGATAGCTAATTGGCCAATCTTTCCCCACTCCGTATTGGGTTTTCATTCTAAAGTCATTGGGAAAAAGGCGCTCTGCATGGCCTGTCCAGTGCCAAGAGGTTCCTCCTACTAAGCGCATAAAAAAGCCTTCAAAAGCAATCTGCTTTTTAGGTTCTTGTGGGGCGTTTGGAGAAGAGGGTAATTTAGGTTGTACGTAATAGCTTAAAGGGTCGTTATCATCTGGGACAGGTGCCCAAGGCATCATCTTATAAGGTGAGTTAGCTTCTTTCGTTAGGTCATTCTTATAGCGGTTAATAGCATCGACTTTATTGACCTTGGCACCTGCGTCTAGTATCACGACATTCAAGCCGGCTTGAGATAGTTTCCAAGCCATTATGCTGCCGACAACACCTGCACCGACTATAACAACATCTGCCTCAATGCTTTCTTGAGGGTGAGTTAGACTATAGCTTTGTTGCTCTTGTGCTTCTTTCATATTGGTATTTGTTCCATCAAATGTGTTAGTTAAGCTAGTGTTGGAGCATGTTTCCAGTAACCGAAAGGGCCGCCGCAAGTGGCAGAAGGCTTGGTAAAGCCACAGGCTAACCAAGTTAAGGCTTCGTCATAGTTTATTTGGCCAATCACCTTTTTCATCTGAAGCTCAGTCTCTTGTTTCAGATTGAAACTAGCTCCCTCTTCTTGTCGTAAATTAGGGCACAGCTTTTGTACCATAGGATTAAGTCTGTCTTGTTCATTGAGGCTGACCTGACTTAAATACCAAGCTTTAAGAATGGCTTGAACAGGGTAAGGATGGTGTTTTGCTAAGTGGGAGGATAATGCTTGGTTTTGATGCTGGCTTTCTTCAAAGCTTAAAATCAGATTGTCATACTGTAGGGTGAACTGATAATTCAAACCAAGAAGAAAGAGAATATCTTGGCCAAGTTGCAAGTAGCTGGAATCTAGTTTGATACCTGTCAAAATGCTGCTTATGGATAAAAATAAAGAGGTATCTTTATGGTTAGTAGCATTGACGGGGGAGCTCAATAAACTAAGGGGAAGGCTGGTCGCACTCGCTGCGAGTGCCATCCCTTTTAGCGCTGAGCGTCGAGAAAGAGGCGAACTTATCTTGGGCATGTACACTTCCTTTTACATTACACAAAATGAAATTAAAACAGGGAGTCCCTGTACTTTTTATACTGAGCTATTAAGCCTAAAAGTCTCCTGTTGAGCTAACTTTACCTGACTGCGCCCATTGTTCTTCGCTTGGTAAAGCGCACTGTCAGCATCTTTAATCAGGTGCTGTATATTAGACTCAGGCTCTGGGACGCAGGCCGCAACGCCCATACTTAAAGTGACTATTTGATGAGGGTTTTGCAAATGGGGCAAACCCGCTTCAATGATGATATTTAATAGGTGGTCTGCGATTGCTAAACAGCTGGTTTGATCTTTCATTGGGAGTAGAATAATAAACTCTTCTCCACCATAGCGGGCTATAATGTCAGTGTTTTGATCAAGTTCTTGCTCAAGTAATTTAGCAATTTTTAGTAGGCATTGATCTCCTGCGAGGTGGCCATAATAATCATTGTAAGATTTGAATAAATCCACATCTAACATGATGATGCCAATCCAGTTGTTATAGTGCAGAGCGTGTTGCCACTTATCATTAGCCTCAGTAAAGAAGCGTCTTCTATTTGCAACCTGGGTTAATTCATCTGTTTCACTTAATGTCTGTAATTGATCATTAAACTGCATTAATTTTTGATTAGCTGCTTCTGTTGCTAAATGTGCTTTTTTAAGCTTTTCTTCGGCATCAATCCTTGCTTTAACAAATACGGCAAATGCTTGAGCAATAAGGGCGATTTCATCATTGCCTTTTAGAGGTATTTCTACTTCTTGCCCCTTAACATGACATTGCATGGTGTTACTCAGGTTATTAAGTCTACGTATGATATAAAAACGTATGAAGAAATAAGTAATACCTGTTAACAGTAGAAAAACAGCACTAAAAATAAATAAACGGGTGATGGCTTGATTGACGACATTTTGATGGTTCGCACTGGCAGTCTGTGCCGCTTCTTTTAATGTCAAAAAGTAGTTATAGCTACTACCACTTAACCTTTGGGCGTGTAATCTAGCGGTTCTTGCAGCCGCAAGTGTTGCCCTGTGGCTTTTTTGCAGTGGCGTTTGTAGTGCAATCGTTTCTTTTAATAAAGGCTCTAATTGGTTTAAGAAATTTTGCTCTTTTGTTTGAGTTAACTTAAGGCTGGTTAATGAATCAAAAGAAGCTTGGCTTAATTGGCTAATTTTATTTAATTGCCCAAGGCTTTCTGTATTTAGGGCAAGGGAGGTGTAATTTAAAACGGCAAGTGCATGGAGGTAAAACTCAGGGTGGCTTGTTTTAATATCTTCTTCGATAAGCCATTGAGATAATAAGGTGAGCTTCTGTGTATTCTCTTGTTTATCAAAGATGAGCTTTTGTTCTTGCAAAAGGCTTAACTCTAAATGCTTCAAACTTTTAAAGAAGGGAACTTGTAGTTTATCTATTTTATCTAACTGAGCGGCATCCATTTCAGCATTAGAGTTTAGCTTTTGTCTTACGTTCTGATAAATAGCCACTAAGCTTTGATTTAAAACTTCCTCATTAGAAATGCTTCTATCACTACTAATGAGTTGTTCGATTGCTTGTGCCGCAATCACCTCAGCATCCCTTGCTAATTCAGCCGCATTCATCGCACTTTCAAAATGGTCACCGGATAGGGCTTTAAATTTCTCAGCCTGTTCTGCCAAGGTGTTAATGCTCATATAACTGGCGACAAGATAGAAACCAAGTACAACAAATAATACAAGGTTCAGGCGAAAGCTAATATGCTTAAATTTGTTTGACTTCAATGTCTGGTCAATCTTCATGGTTCACTCGTTGGTGAGGGTGAGATTATTTAAAAATGGGTGCATAGAGTATGCCACCTTGAGTCCAAGGCTGATTGATACCTCTCTCTATGCCTACTCTTGAATTGATACCAAAATGGCGATTGTATATCTCACCGTAATTTCCGACTGCTTTTATGGCTCTATAGGCCCATTGGCTATCTAGGCCGAGTTGTTCACCTATATCACCTTTTTTACCAAGTAGATTTTGTATTTCTGCATTCTTGGCCAAAGCGAGTGCTTGATCTATGTTGTTGGCATTAATGTTTTTTTCTTCTGCGAGTATTAGGGCATGAACAACAGCGCGTATGATTCGACTCCATTGATCATCATTATTTCGTACCATGGGGCCAATAGGTTCTCGGGAGATGGTATCTGGCAGTAGGCGATAGTTTTCCGGCTTATCGGTACGGTTTGCACGATTTGTGGCAAGGTTCATACGATCAGCTGTATAAGCGTCACAGGGTCCACCTCTGAAAAAGCTATCGCCATTTGAGAAAAGGACTTTAGTATTTAGTTGCCTGCTTTCGATAAGGTCGACTAGGTTTTGGTGAGTGCTAGTATTTTGAGTGACACACACGGTTTTATTATCTAAATCATCAAGGGATTGAATATTCGTCGCTGAACGAACAATAAAACCTTGGCCGTCAAATAAATAAACAGCGGGAAAATCTAACTGATAATCACTTTCTCTTGAATGAGTCCAAGTCGAGCTATACATGACCACATCTGTTTTTAATTCGAGAAGCGTTGTAAAGCGACTCGTAGCTCCCACTTCAATGTAATTAACAAATTCTTGGTTTTTTAAGACGGCAGCTGCGGTAGCACGGCAAAAATCAACATAAAAACCTTGCCATTGACCTTCAAGATTAATCGCGCTTCTTGCTGGGTCGTCGGGGAAAACACCACAGTTAAGGTCGCCACGATTTTTGACTTTATCTAAGGTCGATTGTGGGGAATCCACAGCGGATGCATGCAAAGAGGAGGCAGTAAACAAAATAAGTAGAGCGAGGTAATAATCCATTTTTCCCAGTATTAACATCATGACTCTTATATAATTATTTCATAAAGTAAGTGGATACTAACGCATATTTAAGAGTTTTTAAATGCGAATTTAAGTTTTGTGGCTTGAATTTGTACCTTAAAAAATCGCATATTTTGAATTACTAAGCTTGAAACTGAACATATTTACAATTAGCTGAAGTTTTAGCGAAAGATTTTAATCTTTAGAATGAAAAATATTGCGTTTAATCGCAGGTTCCTTAATTTGGCAACCATTGAGTTCCGAAAAATGTTTAAAAATTAAAGCGATATTTCAGTAACTCATTTGAGCTTTGCAAAATATAAATCTAATTTATCTTTGTATTCACAAGACTATATTCACAGTGCAATTTCTGGGACAATAGCGCCCTTAGAAATGTTTCAAATAGCAGCTAGTTTTCTTTGGAAAACAGCAAATCAGGCACAGTTAATCATGATCAAAAAACACAAGAGCGCAGCTAATCTATTTTCATACCCGCAATACTGGGCTGAATGTTATGGAATAGCCCCATTCTTACCTACAAGCCGCGAAGAAATGGATCAACTTGGTTGGGACTCTTGTGATGTTATCTTGGTAACGGGTGATGTTTATGTTGACCATCCAAGTTTTGGTATGGCGGTTATGGGTCGTTTGCTTGAAAGGCAGGGCTATCGTGTTGGTATCATTGATCAACCCAATTGGCGCAGTGCTGAAGATTTTCGCCGTTTAGGTGAGCCTAATCTTTATTTTGGTGTGACCGCAGGCAACATGGACTCTATGATTAACCGTTATACGGCCGATTTGAAAGTTCGAAACGATGATGCTTATACCCCTTATGGTGCTGGTGGTAAACGCCCTGATAGAGCGGTAATTGTTTATTCTCAACGTTGTAAAGAAGCTTTCTCAAATGTACCTGTCATGATTGGTGGTATAGAAGCGAGTTTACGCCGTATTGCTCAATATGATTATTGGAGTAATGAAGTGAGGCGCTCTGTTTTAATAGATTCAACAGCCGACATCTTACTCTACGGCAATGCAGAAAGAGCTATAGTTGAAGTGACTCATGCTATTGCTGCCGGTAAAAAAATGTCAGAGATCAGTGACATTCGCGGTACAACTGTGGTGCTTAATACTCCTCCTGGTGGTTGGACTGAACTTGATTCAACCCGTGTCGATTGGCCCGGTAAAATCGATAAGATTTATAGCCCATATGAATACATTCCCGAAGGTAAGTGTCAGACTGACGAGGAAGAGTCTGATGTTATGCCGATCCGTGTTATTCCTGCACCACTTGGTCGTAAACAGAAATTAGACCCAGCTAAAACTTATGTGCGATTACCTTCCTTCGAAAAGGTCTCGAAAGACCCTGTGTTATATGCACATACATCGCGAGTTTTGCATTTAGAATCTAACCCGCATAACGCACGAACCTTGGTGCAAAAGCACGGTAAAAAAGAGATATGGGTTAACCCACCACCAATTCCTCTGTTGACTGATGAAATGGATGGCGTATTTGATTTACCTTATGCCCGTGTGCCTCATCCAAAATATGGCAAAGCTAAGATTCCAGCCTACGACATGATTAAAACCTCAATTAATATCATGCGTGGCTGTTTTGGAGGTTGTACCTTCTGTTCAATTACTGAGCATGAGGGGCGAGTTATTCAAAGTCGTTCACATGAATCTATTTTGAACGAAATTGAAGACATTAAGCAAAAGGTGCCTGGTTTTACTGGGCATATTTCAGATCTTGGTGGACCGACTTCTAACATGTATATGCTTAATTGTAAGAGTGATGAAATCCAAGCCTCTTGCCGTAAGCTATCTTGTGTTTACCCGACAATTTGTGAAAACCTAATTACAGATCATAGCCCAACTACCCAGCTATACCGTAAAACACGTGCTGTTGAAGGCGTGCATACTGTCTCTATTGCCTCTGGCTTACGTTATGACTTAGCAGTAGAAGATCCTGAATATGTTCGTGAACTGGTTACTCATCATGTAGGTGGCTTGTTAAAGATTGCACCAGAGCACTCTGAGACGGATACCTTGGCGAAGATGATGAAGCCGGGCATGGGAACCTACGACAGATTCAAGCGTATGTTTGATAAGTATTCAAAAGAGGCAGGTAAAAAACAGCATCTCATTCCTTACTTTATAGCGGCTCATCCTGGCAGCGATGACAAGGACATGTTGAGTTTAGCCCTTTGGCTCAAACAAAATGATTTCAAGCCAGATCAGGTGCAAACCTTCTATCCTTCGCCTATGTCATTGGCAACGGCCATGTACCATTCTGGTAAGAACCCGTTAAAAGCGGTGACTTATAAGAGTGAAGATGTGGTGACAATTAAAGAAGCTGAGCAGCGAGTAGTGCAAAAAGGCTTCTTGCGTTATCACGATCCTGATAACTGGTCAGCGTTACGTAAAACATTGCGAGCAATGGGTCGTGGTGACTTGATTGGTGATGGCGTTAATAAATTGGTGCCAGGTGAAGAAAGGGATAAACAAGTTTCCCGTCGACCTAAAAAGGCAAAACCGGGTCAAGCAACGGGCGCATCCCATTCCAGTAATAGACCGACCATGGCAAAGAATGCAGCGAAAGCAAAAGCTAATCAAAAAGCGGATAAAGCCAATGGTAGAGGAGAGTCTCGTCCTGCTAAACCTGCAAGTGCTGGTAAAAGACCAAATGCGTCAAGGCCTTCTCAGCAAAAAACGGGGAATCGCAAGCCTAAACGTCCAGGCCGTTAATTGATATTGAGTCGAATAAAAAAGCAGCCTAGGCTGCTTTTTTATGAATAGGATTAAGTTTGAGGGCTTATAGTAATAAATTTGCTTGCTTTAGGGCTCTTTGCCTGCGGGATTCAAGTCGGCTTACTTCAAGTAATATGTCCTCAACATACGACAGATGTTCATGGATAGCGAGTTTAGCCACATTACCGTCGCCTGTCATAATGGCATTATAAATACTTGTATGCTGTTGCATGACCATTTCTCTTGCTTCGCTGTGTTGAAATAAATAATTCAGATTGGCAGCGATACTTTGTGACAACATTTGAAATAGCGCTCGCATAGTATGTAGCATTACAGCGTTATGAGCGCATTCAGCAATGGTTAAATGAAATGCAGCGTCTTTTTTAGCTTCTAATTCAGGTAGGCGCATATTGTGTGCTTGCACTAAATCTTCATAGGCTACAGTCAATTTCTGTTTATCTTCATCTGTACTTCTTATCGCAGCATAGTAAGTGGAGATGCCTTCTAATGCGTCCCTAAATTCTAGTAAATCATATCTAAATTCATCGTGTTCTGATAAGGCTTGTAATAAAGGGTCTCTCAGATCGCTGCCTAGTGTTTCACTGATGTAATTACCGCCCCCTTGGCGACTAACAACCATGCCTTTTGCTTTTAAGTTTTGAATTGCCTCTCTTAAAGAAGGGCGGGAAACTTTAAAGCGCTCAGCTAACTCTCTTTCTGGAGGTAGTCTGTCTCCAGGTTTAAGTACACCTTCAATCATCATGCTTTCAAGCTCTTTGGTGATTTGATCAGAGATTTTTAAGCCTGCCATTTGTATTTCCTAAACTGCGTTTGATGATATCGATAAATTGGTAATACCATTTAATGGTTCTGTTTAATCGATTTTAGCTTTCAGGCTCTTAAATATCTAGTGCTTGATAAAATTTCTACAATATGGAATAAAGAGATTAACTAATTGGTAATATTGGTAATACCAATTAAATGTTTTAATTCAAAAATCTCAATATATTTGGTTGTTTGAATTATTTGCCATGGATGAGTGTGCTTATGTAGTGCTGGCTATTTTCAAATGTTTGGAAGAAAACCGTCATCTATTAAATTGTGGTGATGTATTACTGCTGAGTGTTTGATGTTTTTATCATTTTTCATATTAAAGCGAGAGGTTGGTCCTGTGATTATTGCGTCTTCAACAGATTACCGTAAAGCAGCAAAAGCGAAATTACCCCCATTCTTATTTCACTATATAGATGGTGGTTCCTATGGCGAGCATACGCTTAGAAGGAATACACAAGATCTCGCTGATATCGCGTTAAAGCAACGTGTTTTAAATGATATGTCTGAATTGGATTTAAGTTCTGAGCTGTTTGGCGAAAAGTTGGATTTGCCGATTACTTTGGCACCAGTTGGTTTAACTGGTATGTATGCAAGGCGAGGAGAAGTGCAAGCCGCAAAAGCAGCGGACAAAAAAGGCATTCCTTTTACTATGTCGACGGTATCTGTCTGCCCAATCGAAGAGGTCGCACCAAGTATTGAACGACCTATGTGGTTTCAACTTTATGTCCTAAAAGACCGCGGCTTTATGAAGAATGCATTAGAGCGAGCTAAGGCGGCTGGTGTCACTACCTTGGTGTTCACTGTCGATATGCCTGTGCCGGGGGCCCGTTATCGGGATATGCATTCAGGAATGAGTGGTGCTAATGCTCCCATTCGACGTGTGCTTCAAGCTATGTGCCATCCTGAATGGGCGTTGGATGTGGGGTTGTTGGGTAAGCCTCATGACCTTGGAAACATTTCAACCTATCGAGGTGAAGCGACCAAGTTGGCTGATTATATTGGTTGGTTAGGTGATAACTTTGATCCTTCTATTTCATGGAAAGATTTACAGTGGATTCGAGATTTTTGGGATGGGCCAATGGTTATTAAGGGGATTCTGGATGCTGATGATGCTAAAGATGCAGTGAAATTTGGAGCGGATGGCATCATAGTATCTAACCATGGTGGTCGACAGTTAGATGGTGTGTTATCCACGGCTAGGGCATTACCAAGTATCGCAGATGCGGTAAAAGGTGACGTTAAGATTTTGGTGGATTCAGGGATTCGTAATGGCTTGGATGTTGTCAGAATGCTGGCATTAGGTGCAGATGCGACTATGTTAGGGCGCTCGTACATTTATGCTTTAGCAGCAAAAGGGCAGTCGGGAGTTGAGAATCTTATTGATCTTTACGAAAAAGAAATGCGTGTTGCTATGACATTATGTGGTGCTAACAAGTTAAGTGACCTTAGCAGAGACTCATTGGTGAACTTAAAATAAATCTTTCTTTTTGTCTTAGGCTTATTGGATTGAGGCATTGTAAAAGTGATGATATAACCCTTAGTAATTGTTTTTCTTAAATTTATGAGTAGTGTGTTTGCTTGTAAGGAAAATATTCAAACCATTGCCGGATAATCAGATGGTGAGAGTAGGACTAAAGCGCAGGGTAAGGTATTATGGGCAGGATTTAAAATTGTTAAGCAAGTGCCTAGCAATTGATAACACTGGATTATTATCACTTTCGGCCTAGATCATCTTTATTGTAATTGGCTGGAAATACGACATTGAGAAAATTTTATGATCATTAAACCAAAGATTCGCGGATTTATTTGTACGACAACACATCCAACAGGTTGTGAGTTGAATGTTAAAGAGCAAATTGAATTTACTAAAAACAAGGGCGAAATCAAAAACGGTCCGAAAAAAGTTTTAGTAATTGGTTCTTCTAGTGGTTACGGTTTGGCGTCACGTATTACAGCTGCGTTCGGTTCTGGCGCTGCAACTTTAGGTGTTTTCTTTGAGAAGCCTGCAACTGAGAAAAAGACAGGGACAGCAGGTTGGTACAACGCAGCTGCCTTTGATAAGTTTGCAAAAGAAGAAGGCTTATACGCTAAAAGTATTAATGGCGATGCTTTCTCAAACGAAGCGCGTGAAAAAGTTATTGAAACAATCAAAGCTGATTTAGGTCAGGTAGATATGGTTGTTTACTCTCTTGCCTCTCCAGTGCGTAAGCTGCCTGAAACAGGTGAAGTGATTCGCTCTGTACTTAAGCCAATTGGTGAAACTTATCGAGCGACTGCAATTGATACGAATAAAAACACCATTATTGATGCTGAGGTAGAGCCTGCAACAGAAGAAGAAATTGCCGCTACTACGACTGTTATGGGTGGGCAAGATTGGGAGTTATGGATGTCAGCGCTTGAAGAAGCTGGTGTTCTGGCTGATGGCGCACGTACCGTTGCATACTCTTATATTGGTTCAGAGATCACTTGGCCTATCTACTGGCATGGTGCGTTAGGTAAGGCTAAGGAAGATTTGGATCGCGCTGCAAATGAAATTAATACGCGTCTTGCTGTTAATGGTGGTGGTGCGAATGTTGCTGTACTTAAATCTGTTGTGACTCAAGCATCTGCCGCAATTCCAGTGATGCCTTTGTACCTAGCAATGGTATTTAATGTTATGCGTAAAGAAGGCATCCATGAAGGTTGTATTGAACAAATTCAGCGTATGTTCTCTGAGCGTTTATACAATGATCTTGATCCTGCTGCCAATGTTGATGATGCTAATCGTCTACGTTTGGATGACCTTGAGCTACGTGAAGACGTACAGTCTGCTTGTCGTGAATTATGGCCAAGTATTACAACTGAAAACTTGTTTGAAAAAACAGACTATCAGCTGTACAAAGATGAATTTTTGAAACTATTTGGCTTTGGTGTTGAAGGTGTTGATTATGACGCTGATGTTGCACCAGAAGTTGAGTATGACGTTATTGACTTGTAGTTTTTGAGATAAGTCGTCTAACTAAGTAGTTTAGGTTTATAGTCTAGATTAATAATTTAGATCAAAGTTGAACTATAAAAAAGCCGAGCCAAGTGCTCGGTTTTTTTATGCCTGCAATAACCTTATAAAATTTAAAATAACCTTGTTCTTGAGTAATATTTAAAAGAGTCGATAAATTAAGGTTAGAGTTTATCTATTGGTGAGGTACACTCAATAGAGTCATTTAGTTCTTTGATCAATTATTTTGGGTGAGGGTTTTGTGTTTAAGCCAGTTCTGTTATTCGCATTAGTGTCATCTAGCGCATTTTCTCAAACGATTGAGAGGCGCATTGTTGATATCGTTTATGGTGACAAGGTGATAAGAACAACGCATCAGGTTGTTCTAGATACTGAGCTTGAGGTTGATGTCATTCCTGCGGAAGAAACCAAACCAGAAGTTGCTACAAATGTGGTTATTACGGCTAATGATGATCGTTTGTCTTATTTAGAAACAAATAGGGCAGCGATACGAGAACAGGAAATCTATTCGGAAGTAAATCGACGAACGCGAGATGCACCTTATACCGTATTGTTTACTGGCTATATTCCGCCAGAAATTCAGAAAAAAAGAATGGCTATGATGCCTGAGGTTGGTTTGTTTGGTGACCAGAAAGATAAGCTGCTAAATAATCAAGGTGATATTACGCAGGAAATTGGCCTACCAACAACTAAGGATAACAGTCTTAATGTTGGACAGTTCTCCAGTATGTCTGATAAAGAACAAAGTGCTAGAGGGCAAACAGGTTCTAATCAGAGTGAGGTGGACTCAGGTTTGAACAACTTTATTAATGGCACAAGTGGCAGCGCTAGTGAGCAAACACCTGATGCTGAGCCTAGTAATGATGAAATGCTTGAGAAACTTATTGGAGGCTAGTTTAGCTTTAGTCAGATTCTTATAATTATTAAGATTAAAAAAATGCCAACATCAAATGTTGGCATTTTTGTTTTGAGTTAAAAGTAGTTGTGCTTACTTATTTAAGCTCTATGCTATTCGCGGAAACTTCTAACCAATCTTCTTTAAGGTTTTCATTGAGAAGAGGCTTATTGTGAACCAAGATGCTAGGTGCTTCGCCAGATAGAATTTGTTGCGAAACGAATTCGCTAAATTCTTCTTGAGTAATGTCGGACATGACCTGAATAAACTTTTCACGACGATGGAAGTCTTGCTCTGGTTTGGCTATCTCGCTCCAAAAACGCCCTGTGTCTTCACCAAGCTCTTTTTGTTTACGTTTTAGCTGAACCAAAATGTTATTGCGGATTTGCTCAAATTCTGGCGCGCTTAGTTCGCAGATTCTCTGCAAGTCTTGGCTAATAAAGTTCTCAATTTCTTCAACAATTTCAGGGCTTTCATGATCTGGTGATTGCACTGTAAAGCCGATAGCAGGCACATCTGCCTTGGTTAAATTATGAGTGCTAACAATATAGCCTAGTTGTTTTTCCGTTCTGAGTTGGCCAAAGAAACGGCTACCAATAGCTTGTTTCAATAAAGCAAAGTTAGCCTTCTCTGTGAGGTTGTTTTCTTTCTCACCAGATAAAACATAAAGAATGGCGTTGTCTTGGCTTGTTGTCTCTACCTTGAACGCATTGCGGCTTCGGTTGTTAAGTAGTTGACGCTTAATTTGCTTGGCTGTTGATGGTTGAAGTTTTTCTTCATATTGCTCTGTAAGGGTCTTAGCAAGTGCTAGTGTTTGCTCTTCTTTGATGTTGCCATTGCTGAACCCTACAATATTGTATTGGGAGAGGGCGAGGTTTTTGAAGTTCACAAGATCATCAAAATGGATGTCATCTAATGCCGCTAACATGTCTGAAATAGTGTGGCTGTCTTCAATTAATAGCTCGGATAAGCGCCAGAGTGCAACAGAGTATGCATTTGCGTGCTTACTGTTAAGTAGGTCTTTTCTTAGTTGTTGTTTGGCAATTTCAAACCTATCTGCTTGAGGTTCAAGCTCATTGATTTGTTTCATAAGCCATAATAAATATTGGTTTTGTTTGTCGTTATAGCCCGCTGTAATTAGGGTTAAGCCATTGATGTGTGAATAAATATTGTAATTCAAGTTAGCATTGTATGGCAGGTAGGTAGCTTCACTTAAAGCGTCATTAAGTAGACGAGCCCAAAGTTTATTTAAGACGTACTGCTTGTTGTTGTCTGAGGCGCCTGGGTAACGTACTGCTAGATAGTTGCTGCTTTTGGGTTTGTCGAAGCGGTTGTCTGATCTATGCCAAAAGCTAACCCCTTGTGATTGGTAAATGCGTTTTGGTACTTCGTCATAAGTATCGATTAAAGCCAATGAGTCTGGAATATAAGTGTTTGCCTCTGGTGCTTTGATTTCATCTAGATTAGCTGCGTGATCAAGTTTGCTAATAAACTCATCAGATAGGCTCAAATTGGTGTATTGGCTATGGTACCAAGGTTCTTCTTGCCAGTTGGTTTTGCCACTTGCCCAATGTGAGGGTACATCACCTTTGGTAGCTAACTGGATAAGCATGTTGTTTGGATTAAGGTGTTGAGTTAAAGCTTTTACTTCTTCTGGGTTTGCTGATTCAGAAATCTGGAAGGCGTTTAAAACATCCTCAGCTGGTGTATCAAGTAGCTGGCTAGCGAGCGTTCTTGATAACTGAATTGGGCTTATGTAACTGTGATAGTTAAAACCAAGTTGTGATAGGGCCTTCTCTTCTTCTATATAGGCCAGGTTAATTTCATTGTTTTTAATTTTATTGATGTTTGAGAAGGTGGCGAATATCACATCATCAATTGCTTTGACTCCATCGTCAGTCAGCTTGATACGAATGCTAAAGCTTTGTTCCTTGATATAGTCTGTTCCTAACCCAGCGCTAAGGCTTCTTATCCAGCCGTTACCTTTGAGATAGCTATGTAATGAGCCTTGGCTTTCTTGGCCTAAAAGGTAGCTTAGATAGCGTGTTGGTTGATCTTTATAGCGACCATTTTGTGATGGCAGGAGAAAGTTGAGCGTTAAAGTGTGACCATCCTTTATTGGCTTAATGAACTGTAAGTTTGCTGTGTTAGGTAAAAGTAAGTTAGGGGGGGCTTGCTTTGTAATACTTTCTGTTTGTGAGGTTTGTTGCTCTGCAATTGGGCCGAAATAGTGTTTTGCTAGAGCCTCAAGCTCATCTAAGGGAAGGTTGGCGACCAAGGATAGAGTCATGTTTTGAGCGAAATAATGAGTTTGGTAGCAATTGATTAGCTGCTCTCTTAATGAGGCTTCAGGTAAGTCTTTTAATGTGTCTAGATTACCCACACTGAAGTGATTGCTTGGGTGGTGTGGGTTAAACAAGGTTTTAAAAGCTTGGTTGTTTCGTCTTGCGTCATCGTTTAGCTTTGCAGTGTACTCTGAGTGAACGGCTTTTCTTTCTCTTTGTGTATATTCTTCGCTAAAAAGCGGTGCAATGAAAAATTGTGAAAAACGATCTAATGCCCCTTCATAACCTTCGTCTTGAATATCAAAAAAGTAATTGGTGTGATTTGCTGCTGTATAGGCATTATTTGAACCACCAAACTTATTTATGTAAGTCTTATACTCAGCTGCATCTGGGTATTTCTCTGTTCCTAAAAAGAGCATATGCTCCAAAAAGTGTGTGAGACCTTCTTGTCCTTCTGGGTTGTCATTTGCACCCACACCAACCGCAAGTGCGGCAGAAGACTTCTCGGCTTTGGCATCAGAGGCGAGAATAACCTTTAAGCCATTGCTAAGCTCAAGGTAGCGATATTGGTTGTTATCACTTTGGCTTTGTTTAATTTGAATCATACTTGTGTTGTTGGCTTCTAAATTGGTTGTGTGATGTGAAGAGGCTATTGCCATACCAGAAGAAAGGGTAAGCAATGCTATAAGAGTCTGAAAAGATTTAACTGAACTGACTTGTAAATGTTTGGTGAAGCAGCTTGTAAATAAGGACATAAAATGCAAATTCAAAAAATGATTTCACATACTAACAGCAGGTTATTTTTAAGTGCAAAGTATTTTTAGTCCCATTTTTAAAGGGTTAGAACAAAAAAAGAGAGACAGCGCTCTCTTTTTTTGTGTGAAAAAATTAGCATTTAATTGCTAGATTTTTCCTTTTTTTCTTGCGCGTCAATGGATTGACCGTTTACATCTTTGCTGTCGTCACCCATCAAATATAGGTAAAGAGGCATGATATCTTCAGGAGATGCGATTGTGTTTGGATCTTCTGCAGGGTACGCGCGACTGCGCATAGTTGTACTTGTTGCGCCCGGATTAATTGCATTAACTCGGATTTCAGTTGTGTTTTCGAGTTCTTCTGCCAGTAACTGCATCATAGACTCAGTAGCAAATTTGGAGATTGAATAAGCGCCCCAATAAGCTCTCGCCTTGCGTCCAACGCTTGATGTTGTAAATACAATAGAGCCGGCTTTAGATTTTTCCATTAAGGGCATAACTGCCTGAGTCAGCATAAATTGGCTTGTTACGTTAACACGTAAAACTTGCTCGAATGTACTTGCTTCATAATTTGCTAAGCCTGTTCTATCGCCTAAAATGCTGGCGTTATGAAGTAGTCCATCTAGATGGCCAAACTCAGTTTCTATGATGTTTGCTAAATCGGTATAATCATGTTCACTTGAGCCATCTAAATTAAGAGGGACGATAGCTGCTTGGGGATAACCAAGGTTTTCTATCTCATCATAAACAGCTTCAAGTTTTTTTGTTGTACGGCCCAGTAAAATGACTGTGGCGCCGTGCTTGGCGTAGTTAATGGCAGCAACTCTGCCGATACCGTCGCCAGCTCCTGTGACAAGGATAACCTTGTCTTTTAGTAAATCGTTTGGCGCTTGATAATCTAACATATAAATTCCTTTGAATATCTGTGTTAAAGCGGGTTAGTTATCTGCTTTGATGGTATGCATTAGATAGTTAACCGAGACATCTTTTTCAGTTAGTCGATAGTGTTTGGTGATTGGGTTGTAAGTCATGCCTGTTAGGTCTTGAACTTCAAGTCCTGCAAGACGTGCATAATTACTAAGCTCGGCCGGTTGGATGAATTTGGCATAGTCATGCGTGCCTTTTGGTAGCATATTAAGAATGTACTCAGCGCCAACGACTGCAAATAAGTAGGCTTTAGGATTGCGGTTAATAGTCGAAAAGAATACCTGGCCGCCTGGTTTTACTAATTTATAACAAGCTCGGATAATAGATGCAGGATCTGGAACATGCTCAAGCATTTCTAAGCATGTGACAACGTCATACTGCCCAGCTTCGCGTTCAGCTATCTCTTCAGCCGTAATGCGTTCGTAATCAATGTCTAGCTTACTTTCTAATTTATGGAGTCTAGCAACACCTAGCGGTGCTTCACCCATGTCAATGCCTTTTACATTGGCACCTCTTTGGGCCATAGACTCGGATAAAATGCCGCCGCCACAGCCTATGTCGATAACCTTTTTGCCCGCAAGCGGTGCTCGTTCATCAATATAGTTGGTGCGTAATGGGTTGATGTCATGAAGAGGTTTGAATTCACTCTCTTTATCCCACCAACGGCTTGCTAAAGCTTCAAATTTTGCAATTTCAGCTGTATCTACATTGTTTTGATTTGCGTCGCTGTTCATTAAAAAATTCCAATCGAGAAAGGGTTAAATCAATTTTGTTTGCAGGGCTTAGGCTCATTTTATCACTTGGCTGCCGCTGTCTACTATTGTTAGGGTGCTAATTTTTCTTGCCAATGCAGAACATCCTGCTTGAGCTTATCGCAATCTAGCGTTGTTAATTTTTTATCTTTTAATAGGGCGTTGCCTGCAACCCAAACATGGCTGACCTGGTCTCGGTTTGCCGTGTAAATAAGTTGTGAAATGGGGTTGTAGACGGGTAAGTTTGCCAGTTCATTTAATGCTGTTGCACAAAGGTCAGCTTGTTTGCCAATCTCTATGCTGCCGACTATGTCATCAATGCCCATGCATTTTGCACCTTCAAGGGTTGCCATGCGTAATGTGCTTGCAGCATTTAATTCTGTTGCATCATTAGCAACGGCTTTAGCTAGCATGGAGGCGCAACGCATCTCGCCCATCATGTCTAAATCATTATTGCTTGCTGCGCCGTCCGTACCTAACGCTAATGTGATATCTCTTGCTCTTAATGAACTGACAGGGCAGAAGCCGCTAGCAAGTTTTAGGTTAGATTCAGGGCAGTGGACAACTTTAACGTCTCTTTCAGCTATCAGGTCCATTTCATGTTCTGTTAACTGAGTCATATGCACGGCTTGTAGTTTACTTGTTAGCATGCCAACTCGATCTATTCTGGCAATAGGACGACAGTAGTATTGCTCAAGAGAGTTGCTTATCTCTTCTGCTGTCTCATGTATGTGCATTTGTATCATACAGTCTAGGTCATTCGCTTTAGTTACTACCTTACTTAATTCAGCATCATTAAGTGCATAAGGTGAGTGAGGGCCTAATATACTGTTTACTAACGGACTAGATTTGAATTTATGAAAGCTATCTTCTGCTTGTGCTAAATATTCATCAACGTGATTTGCCCAGCTTGTTTTTATATTCAATATGGTCGGGCAAAGCTGTGCTCTAATCCCTATTTTTTGAGCGCTGCTGCCAACATCGTGACTGAAAAAGTAATTGTCACTGAAGCAAGTCGTACCACCTCGAATCATTTCTGCTATTGCTAACTCGCTCCCAACACGAGTGAATTCCGCGCTTAACCAACGACTTTCATTTGGCCAAATGTGATCTTCTAACCAAGTCATCAGAGGGAGGTCATCCGCATAGCCGCGAAACAAGGTCATTGCTGCATGTCCGTGGGCATTTATATAGCCAGGAGTGACTATATGCTCATCTAGATGGTAGGTGCTTTCTGCTTGGTATTTTTGTCTGGCTTGTGTTTGGGGGAGTAAGTCCACAATTATCCCTTGATCCACCACAATTGTGTGGTCGATAAGTGGTTCATCTATATTAACCCTAGCAATCCACTTGGCGTGAATTAGGGTGTCTACAGATTGCTTTTGTTGTGGGCTGGTTAGCATGCATGCTCCTTAAACTTAATGCTTACATTATAGCTGCTTCACTGGCTTTTATTCCATTTTAAACTTGGCTTTTGTCTTGTCTTGCCTAGATTTTTTCTTTTTTTGATGATTTTTGTCCCTAGATTATTTCAATCTTGCGAAGGGGGTGAAAGCAAATGAAAGATGAGAGTGGGAGTTCTGGATTTGCTTGTGCTACAATGCCGCGCTTATAAAAGAACATATCCAGAGAGTCGATGTGACTCTAAGGCATAAGGAACGATTGTACCTATGGGTGAATTAGCCAAAGAAATTACTCCCGTCAGTATTGAGAACGAACTGAAAAGCTCTTATTTAGATTACGCCATGAGTGTTATTGTTGGCCGAGCTTTGCCTGATGTTCGTGACGGTTTAAAACCTGTCCATCGTCGCGTTTTATTTGCGATGCATGAAGAGAAAAATGATTGGAATAAAGCATATAAAAAATCGGCTCGTATCGTTGGTAACGTAATTGGTAAGTACCACCCACATGGTGATACTGCCGTTTACGATGCAATTGTCCGATTGGCTCAGCCTTTCTCCATGCGTTACACCTTGGTTGATGGTCAAGGTAACTTCGGTTCAGTAGATGGTGATAACCCAGCTGCGATGCGTTATACCGAAATTCGTATGGAAAAAATTGCTCACAACTTCCTAATGGATCTTGAGAAAGAGACGGTTGACTTTGTACCTAACTATGATGGTACAGAGCATATGCCTGATGTTATGCCGACTCGAATTCCAGGCCTTTTGGTTAACGGGTCTTCTGGTATTGCGGTTGGTATGGCGACTAATATTCCACCACATAACTTGAGTGAAGTGATTGATGGTAGTTTGGCGCTTATAGATAATGAAGCGATTACCATTGATGAGCTTATGGAGTTTATCCCAGGCCCTGACTTTCCAACGTCTGCTTTTATTAACGGTAGAGCCGGCATTGTCGACGCTTATAAAACAGGTCGTGGCAAAATCTATATGCGTGCTCGTCACCATATTGAACAACTTGAGAAAGGAAACCGCGAAGCTATTGTTTTCACCGAAATTCCTTACCAGTTAAATAAAGCACGTGTTATTGAAAAAATTGCAGAACTTGTTAAAGACAAAAAGCTTGAAGGCATTAGTGAGCTAAGAGATGAGTCCGATAAAGAAGGTATGCGTATTGTTATCGAGCTTCGTCGTGGCGAAAATGCAGATGTAGTCGTTAATAATCTATTTATTCAAACTCAGTTGCAGGGTGTTTTTGGTATTAACATGGTGGCCTTGGTTGATGGTCGTCCAGAGTTGTTGAACCTGAAACAAGTGCTTGAGTGTTTTGTTAAGCACAGACGAGAAGTTGTTACTCGTCGTACTATTTTTGAACTTCGTAAAGCACGTGAGCGTGGCCATGTGCTAGAAGGTCTAGCTGTTGCTTTGGCGAACATTGAAGAAATCATCGAGTTAATACGTCAATCGCCAACTTCAGCTGAGGCAAAAGAGAAATTAGTCTCTAAAGCTTGGGCACCAGGTGATGTATCGGCAATGTTAGAACGTGCTGGTACTGATGCTTGTCGTCCAGATGATTTACCAGAAGAGTTTGGCTTTAAAAATGGTTCTTACTATCTATCTCCAGTTCAAGCGCAGGCGATTCTAGATTTACGTTTACACCGCCTGACTGGTCTTGAGCATGAGAAGCTGCAAAACGAATATAAAGCCCTTATTGAACTAATTGCTGAGTTGTTACATATCTTGTCATCTCCAGCTCGTTTGATGGAAGTAATCCGAGACGAATTAGTTGAAATCAAAGAGCAGTTTGGTGATGAACGTCGCACTGAGATTTTGACATCTCGTCAAGACTTGACGGTTGCTGACTTGATTGATGAAGCGCCAATGGTAGTAACCATCTCTAACACAGGTTATGCCAAATCACAGCCACTAGAAGAGTACCAAGCTCAAAGGCGTGGTGGTCGTGGTAAGTCATCATCTAGCATGAAAGATGAAGATCATATTAGCCATCTATTAGTAACAAGTAGTCACGATACCATCATGCTATTTAGTAACTTTGGTAAAGTATACTGGTTGCGTGTATTCGAAATTCCTGTTGCTAGCCGTAATGCGAAAGGTCGTCCGATTATTAACCTTCTGCCATTGAGTGAAGGTGAGTCGATTTCTGCATTATTGCCTTTGGTTACCCCAGAGAAAACAGATGCTGATGACTCTGAAGTAGATGAGAATGAAGACGCTGAAAGCTTTATCTTCATGGCGACTGCAAATGGAACCGTGAAAAAGACGGCTATGCAGCATTTCTCTCGTCCTCGTTCAACGGGTCTGATTGCCTTGAGCTTAGATGAGACCGATGAACTTGTTGGTGTTGCTATCACAAGCGGTAAAGATGATGTCGTACTTGTCTCTAGTACAGGTAAGACAATACGCTTTAAAGAGTCTGATGTTAGAGCTATGGGTCGAACAGCGGCTGGTGTTCGCGGTATCAAGCTTGCAGCAGAAGATGCAAAAGTTGTGTCTTTGATCGTGCCAGAAGAAGGTATGAGTGTGCTGACTGCTTGTGTACACGGTTATGGTAAGCGAACACTGATTGATGATTTCCCAGTTTATGGTCGTGGTGGTCAAGGTGTCATTGGTATTCAGGTATCTGATCGTAATGGCCCAGTCGTTGGGGCTGTCCAGGTAGCAGATGATGATGAGATTATCTTGATTACTGATCAGGGAACCTTAGTACGTACTCGTGTCAGTGAAGTTTCTTGCCAAGGACGTAATACACAGGGTGTTACCTTGATTCGCTTGACTAATGATGAGCATCTAGTTGGTGTTGTTCGAGTTGTCGAGGATGATGAAGAGCTAGAAGATGAAGTTGATGGTGAGGTAATTGAGGGTGAGGTGGCAGAAGTAAATGCTGAAACCGCACCTGATGACACTGCTTCAGATTCGGGTGAATCTGAACAATGATAGTGTGTCTCATTAGTTAGTGTATCTAAGCAAGGGCGCCTTATTATGATAATGCGCCCTTGTGTTTTTTGGTGGTTTTAGTTTTTAAGAAGGGTTTTTAGCGTCATGTCTCGTGTTTATAATTTCTGTTCTGGTCCTGCTGCTTTGCCTGAAGCTGTTTTAGTAAAGGCGCAACGTGAAATACTAGATTGGCACGGAGTTGGAATGTCGGTGATGGAAATGAGTCACCGTAGTAAAGAGTTTGTATCTGTTTTGGAGTCAGCTAAACAGAACTTGATTAAGTTACTTGATATTCCAGAAAATTATGAAGTGCTGTTTATGCAAGGTGGAGCATCGACTTTGTTCGCACAAATTCCTGCTAATTTAACGCCTGGTTATGACTCTGCTTGTTATTTAGATACAGGAGTTTGGTCTGCAAAGGCGATCAAAGAAGCTGCTAAATATACAAAAGTGGATGTTGTAGCTTCTTCAAAAGATTCAAACTACCAGACAGTGCCGGCTTTCGATGGTCTACAAATTGATGAATCTGCATCATATCTTCACATTACTCCCAATGAAACCATTGGTGGTTTAGAATTTGCTGACTTACCAGAAACTGACTTGCCTATTGTTGCAGACCTTTCTTCAACGATTCTGTCTCGTAAAATTGATGTGAGCCGTTATGGATTAATTTATGCGGGTGCCCAGAAAAACATTGGTCCTGCAGGTGTTGTTGTTGTCATTATTCGTAAGGACCTGTTAGCGCGAAGTCAAGATAGTCTGCCAACAACATGGAACTTTGCCAAAATTGCTGAAAATGGCTCTATGGTAAACACGCCTCCAACTTACAGTATTTACTTGGCAAATCTGGTTTTTGAATGGTTGCTAGAGCAAGGTGGTGTTGAAGCGATTGAGCAAGTCAATATTGAAAAGGCGCGTCGTCTTTATCAGAAATTGGATTCAAGTCGTCTGTTTGCCAACAATATAGATGCTAACTACCGTTCTCGTATGAACATTCCTTTTACCTTAGCTGATGAGTCTTTGGAAAAAGCTTTCTTAGAAGAATCTGAAGCCGAAGGATTAAAAACATTGGCTGGCCATCGATCTGTGGGTGGTATGAGGGCAAGTATTTATAATGCTATGCCAATTGAAGGTGTGACAACACTGATTGACTTTATGAATGCATTTGAGAAGAAATACGGTTATTAAAATAGTTTGCACTTGTGTGGGCTTTGCAAAGTATTTTTGAAGAATAAGTGAGTGCCGAGTAGGCATCAAACGAGCCGTAAGAGCTCGAGAACTAATGAAAGGTTGCTAGAGAACGTGCCAAAAAATAATACAAATGTACCAGATACTTTGCCTTTATTAAGGGATCGTATTGATGCGATAGATACTGAAATACAAGCATTGATTAATGAGCGTGCCCAGTGTGCGCAGAAAGTAGCAGATGTTAAATTGTCAGAGCAGGGGAATGAAGCGGTTGTCTTCTATCGTCCTGAGCGTGAAGCGCAGGTTTTACGTCGTGTGATGGAGCGTAATAAGGGGCCGTTAGGTAATGAAGAGATGGCGAAAATTTTTCGTCAGGTAATGTCTTCATGTCTTGCCCTTGAAAAACCTATGCGCATTGCCTTTTTAGGGCCTGAAGGTACCTTTACTCAACAGGCAGCGATTAAGCACTTTGGACGCTCTATTATTAGTGCGCCAATGGCAGCGATTGATGAAGTATTTCGTGAGGTTGAATCTGGTGCAGCTAACTATGGGGTTGTGCCAGTAGAGAACTCAACCGAGGGTGTGGTTAATCATACCTTAGACAGTTTTAGAGACTCTACATTAAAAATCTGTGGTGAAGTTGAACTGCGTATTCATCATCACTTGTTAGTCGCTCCTAATATTGATGCTGAAAAAATTACTCATATTTATTCTCATCAGCAGTCTTTGGCACAATGTCGTGCTTGGCTTGATAGATATTGGCCTCATGCAGAACGTATTGCCGTTAACTCTAATGCCGAAGCGGCTAAAATGGTAGCCGATGCGGCGCAAAAAGGGGCAGCGATTGCGGCTATCGCAGGGGATATTGCCAGCGAACTTTACTCTTTAACTAAGCTGTCTTCCAATATTGAAGATCACCCTGATAATACCACTCGATTTTTGATGATAGGGCATCAAGATGTATTGCCAAGCGGCAAGGATAAAACCTCTCTGCTGATTAGTGCTAAAAATGAGCCGGGTGCCTTATATAAGCTATTGGAACCATTTCAGAAGCATAATGTCAGTATGACCCGATTAGAAACTCGTCCATCTCTTATGAGTCGTTGGGGCTATATTTTTTATATCGATTTTGAAGGTCATGCTGATGAAGGAAGTTCTGTTGCTGTGATCAAAGATCTAGAGAAGCGGGCGTCAGAAGTAAAGGTGTTAGGATCTTATCCGATCGCTGTTCTTTAGCTGTATTTATCAATGCCGTTTTTTATAAGGCGGCAAATTTAATTTGAAGTATAAGGTGTTTACGTTGTCTGAGTTGCAATCCAATCAGTTTGAAAAAGCTGATGAGCATTTTGGTAATGTGTTAATTGTTGGTTTGGGCATGATAGGTGGCTCAGTTGCTAAGGCATTAAAAGAACGCGGTCTTGCTTATCTATTTGGTTCTGATCGACGCCATGATGAACTGACATTGGGTGTTGCAACTCATGTAATTGATTTTGAAGCTGAGCTAGATGCTGAGTTTATTGAAAAAATGGACATCATTCTTCTGGCGACGCCAGTAAGAGCGATGGAGGTTGTGCTCGAGCAGATAAAGCCTTTTTTATTGGATACCACCTTAGTAACAGACGTAGGTTCGACTAAGGGGAGTGTTGTTGAGGCGGCAAGAAAGGTATTTGGTTCCGTACCTGCGAACTTTATTCCTGGGCATCCTATTGCTGGGGCTGAAAAAAGTGGCGTCTTAGCTGCTAACCCAAATCTATTCGAAAATCATAAGGTTATTGTTACACCTTTGCCCAACAGTGATGCATTGTTAGTTGATAAGCTTCACAGAATGTGGACTGCAATTGGTGCTGATGTGGTAAGTATGGATGTGACGCATCATGACCATGTTCTTGCTGGTTCTAGTCACTTGCCTCATTTACTTGCTTATACTCTGGTCGATGCACTGGCTAATAGTGAACGCAGTCAGGATGTATTTAGATTTGCTGCAGGTGGGTTTAGAGATTTTACTCGTATCGCTTCAAGTGATCCTATTATGTGGCGAGATGTCTTCTTGGCAAATAAGGATGCGACTCTTGAGTCTTTAGATTCTTTTACTGAGCATTTACAACAACTGAGACATTCTATTGAAGTGGGTGATGGGCCTGCGATGTTTGGTGTATTTACTCGAGCAAAATCTGCGCGAGATCATTTTTTGCGTTTATTAGAGGCGAGATCATCTTCAAGCGCTTCGACTGTAAAGCCTATTTCTATTAAGGTATTGCCCGCTTCACTGGTGAAAGGTGAGATTAATGTGCGCGGTGACAAATTTCTGTCACATAGTCTGATTACTATGGCTGCCCTTAGTGAAGGGGGAAGTGAATTCTCGAACCTTGATATGGGTCAAGGGGTCAAAGTGACCTTGCAAGCTCTGCGAGATATGGGGGTTGTTGTTGAGGATTTTGGTGGTCAACGTATTCGCATTCATGGTGTTGGCTTAAATGGCTTAAAAGCACCTATTGCCCCGATTAATGTGCATGAATCCGAGTTAAGCTTACATGTGTTGCTGCCAGTGCTTGCTGCGCAAAAGTTTGCTGTTACCTTTGTTGCTGAAGGGGCTTTAAGCTCACAGCCTTTTGTAGATTTACTCTCGATTGTTAAGGTAATGGGAGCAAGTGTGACGACTTCTGAGTCTGGATGCTTGCCTTTTACGATAGCAACAGAAAATCAATTGATAAATCAGTATAAAATTGATGTTAAAGGGCGCTCAAGGCAGTTAAAATTAGCCGCGCTAATTGCTGGGGTGATGAGTCAAAAAAATGTTGAGCTGAATTTGCCGAGGGATTTAGATGGCAGTGATGCTGTTTTATCTCTGTTTTCGTGTGAGCAGGATGTTCGTACTAACGACAAGGGTGACAACATACTTGCTGTAAAGCAGGGGCAGAAGCCACAGGCTGCAAGTCTAGATGTGCCTGCAGATGACAATAAAACAGCTTGGTTAACATTATTGGCATGTTTATCTCCTGGGTCTAAGTTGATGATTAATAATGCTGGCATTACTCAAATGAACTCAGCATTTTTAAAAGTTCTGCTAGCAAATGGCGCCAATATTGAATTGCACAATGTTAACGAAGATCAGCCGCTTACTGTGTCTGAAGGCAAAATTAAAGTTGGGTTTGCTGCTTTTTCTGGCTTTACAATAAAAGAATCAGAGATTTTATCAGTTTGTAGCGAATTGCTACTACTGTGTGTTGCTGCTGTGTACGCCAAAGGTACCAGTAGAATTGAAGGAATACATAACTTGCCCTATCGCTGGGAAGATAGAGTGACAACCTTTGTCGATGCTTTAACTATTATAGGTGTGCCATGCAGTTTACAAGCTGGTGTGCTGGAGATCGAAGGTTGCATTCCTTGTGGTGGGGAGCTGGATAGTGCGGGCGATTACCATTTAAGTTTAGCTATGTTGGCTTTGGGTATGCGCAGCCGTAGTCCTGTGACAGTAAATGATTGTCACAAGTTGTTAGAAGAATTTGAAGAGTTTGAAACTATTGTTGAGTCATTAGGCTTTCATTGCCAACTTACTCAATAACAAGAGAGGAAAGAATATGATCAATCAGGCACCTATCATCACAATAGATGGTCCGAGTGGCGCTGGTAAGGGCACTGTGAGTCAGGTAATTGCTGATAAACTAGGCTGGAATCTATTGGATAGTGGTGCGTTGTATCGCCTATTAGCACTTGCTGCTGCCCATCATGGGATGGCGATGGACGATGCTGACACATTAAAAGTTTTAGCTGAACACTTGGATGTTCAATTTCGTCACGGAGAAAATGGCGAAACAGAAATCGTGCTAGAAGGTGAGAATGTGACTCAAGCAATTCGCACGGAAGTGGTTGGTAATAATGCCTCTAAACTTGCGGCTATTCCGGAAGTGCGTGAAGGTTTGCTTCTACGTCAACATGCGTTTGCCCATGAGCCAGGTTTAGTGGCGGATGGAAGAGATATGGGGACAATCGTATTTCCTGATGCGCCAGTTAAGGTTTTTTTAACAGCTAGTGCTGAAGAACGCGCAAACCGTCGCTTCCTTCAATTGAAAGCGAAGGGCGAGAGTGTTAATATTGAAGAATTAGTGAGCACCATTCAAGAAAGAGACGAGCGTGATGCAAATCGTGCCGTTGCCCCTCTAGTGCCGGCAGTCGGCGCCTTGGTTGTTGACAGTACAGATCAATCCATAGAACAGGTCGTTGAATCTATTCTTGCCGAAGTGGCAAAGAAGGGTATTAACTGATCTGTTTTTTGGCGTTAATGACGCTATACTTTAAAGCGTTTGTAACAAATTATCCCTGAGATAGGCGCCAGCAAAGTCTATCTCGCACTTTTTTAAAATTGACCCGTGTTTGCTGGCAATGCGGTTACAGTATGGTTTATCCATGCTTACTTAATAGGAAATACAATGACTCAAAGCTTCGCTGAACTGTTTGAAGAAAGCTTGTTAACCGTCGAAATGGCGCCAGGCTCAATTGTTACCGGTATTATTGTTGATATCGACAATGAATGGGTAACTGTTCATGCAGGTCTTAAATCTGAAGGTGTTATTCCTCGTTCTCAGTTCCTATCTGAAAGCGGTGAATTCACTCTTAATATCGGCGACGAAGTAAAAGTTGCTCTAGACGCAGTAGAAGATGGTTTCGGTGAAACTAAGCTTTCTCGTGAGAAAGCTAAGCGTGCTGAGACTTGGGAAGTTCTTGAGAAAGCATACGAAGACAGCGAAATCGTTGTTGGTGTTATTAACGGTAAAGTTAAAGGTGGTTTCACCGTTGACATCGCTAATATCCGTGCTTTCCTACCTGGTTCCTTGGTTGACGTTCGTCCGATCCGTGACACTTCTCACCTAGAAGGTGTTGATCTAGAGTTTAAACTTATCAAACTTGATCAAAAACGTAACAACGTTGTTGTATCTCGTCGTGCCGTTATGGAAGCGACAAACAGCGCTGAACGCGAAACATTGCTTGCTTCTCTAGAAGAAGGTCAAGAAGTTAAAGGTATCGTTAAGAACCTTACTGACTACGGTGCATTCGTTGATCTTGGTGGTGTTGACGGTCTTCTACACATCACTGACATGGCTTGGAAACGCATTAAGCACCCAAGCGAAATCATTGCTGTTGGTGATGAAATCGACGTTAAAGTACTTAAGTTCGACCGTGAGCGTAACCGCGTATCTCTAGGTCTTAAGCAATTGGGTGAAGATCCATGGGTAGCAATCAAAGCCCGTTACCCAGAAGGTACTAAAGTAACTGCTAAGGTTACTAACCTAACTGACTACGGTTGCTTCGCAGAACTTGAAGAAGGTGTTGAAGGTCTTGTTCACGTTTCTGAAATGGATTGGACAAACAAGAACATCCACCCATCAAAAGTTGTTCAAATTGGTGATGAAGTAGAAGTTATGATCCTAGATATCGACGAAGAACGTCGTCGTATTTCTCTAGGTGTTAAACAGTGTACTCCTAATCCATGGGAAGAGTTCGCTACTTCTTACAACAAAGGCGACAAGATCTCTGGTGGCATCAAGTCTATCACTGACTTCGGTGTATTCATCGGTCTTGAAGGCGGTATCGACGGTCTTGTACACCTATCTGACCTATCTTGGGATGAGACTGGTGAAGAAGCAGTTCGTCAATACAAGAAAGGTGATAACCTTGAAACTGTTGTATTGTCTATCGATGCTGAACGTGAGCGTATTTCTTTGGGTGTTAAACAACTTGAAGAAGACCCATTTGTCGGCTTCGCAGCTGAAAACGACAAAGGCGCTATCGTAACTGGTACCGTTAAAGAAGTTGATGCTAAAGGCGCAGTAGTTGTTCTAGCTGAAGGTGTTGAAGCAACACTTAAAGTATCTGAGCTAAGCCGTGACCGTGTTGAAGATGCAACTTCTGTATTGAAAGAAGGTGATTCTGTTGAAGCTGCTGTGATCAATGTTGATCGTAAAGCTCGCACTATCGCTCTTTCTATCAAGCAGAAAGATGCTTCTGAAGAGAAAGCAGCAATGAAGACTCATTCAGAGAAAGCAGCACAAGTTGAAGCAAATGGTCCTACCACTATCGGTGATTTGATCAAAGCTCAACTAGAAAACCAAAACTAAGTTTTAGTTCTCTAGTGTTAAAAAAATGCGGGCTTATGCCCGCATTTTTTTTATTTAAATTCTCATAAACAAGCCCTAAGTCGTTGACAATAAAAGTATGCACAGAAACTGTGGATAACTGTGGGTATATGGCAATAGGCCAAATAATTGTTTATAAATCGTTTCTTTTCTATCTGTAAATTAACACTTGTTGAGGTGTTTCCATGTTTGATAAAAGGGTTTCAGTTGCTATCACGGGCGCGTCTGGCGTGCAGTATGGATTGCGCTTAATCGAGTTGTTAGTTAAAGCTGATGTTCAGATATTTGTGATGATATCCAAGGCAGCTCAAATTGTTATGGCAACGGAAACAAGTTTTAAACTGCCCGGACAAGCCGCAGCTCAAGAGGCACATTTATCACAGGCTTTTGCTGCAAAAGAAAATCAAATAAAAGTATTTAATAAAGAGCAGTGGTTTTCACCTGTTGCTTCTGGGTCTTCTGCGCCTTCATCTATGGTGGTTGTGCCTTGCTCAACAGGATGCTTATCTGCAATAGCAACAGGCGCTAGCAATAATTTGATAGAAAGAGCGGCAGATGTTGTGCTTAAAGAGAGACGCAAGTTAATTTTAGTGCCAAGGGAGACGCCTTATTCTGAAATACATCTTGAGCATATGTTGAAGCTTACACGCATGGGGGCTGTGATTATGCCTGCTTCACCTGGTCTCTACCATAAACCAGAAACTATTGAGGATATGATCGACTTTATTGTCGCTAGACTGCTAGATCATGTCGGTATTGATCAATCTTTGATTGAAAAATGGGGGGAATCCTCACTGACATAAAAGCTATAAGTTTTTTTAATGTCATTTTTGTGTAAGGATTGTGTCATAAAACTCACCTGTTATTATTAGGTATTAGAAATATTTTTAACTAACTGTTTGTTTAAAATGGATAAATCACACTTTGTGATCCACTCTTAATAAATAAGCGAAAAAGTTAAATTTTAAATCCTATTAAATATACTGGTGAATTTATGAAGGTTTCTCATAAGGTAGCTCTTTGCGCATCTTTTGTTGTTGTTTTAGTTTTTTCAATTTATTCATGGATGCAATACAGCAACTTAAAGACGGCGCTGTTTGAGAAGACAACAATTAGTACACAAGAGACTAGTAAGGCGCTTGCTGTACAGGTAAATAACTGGCTAAACAGTAAGTTAGCTTTAATTGATATAGCTGCTCAGAATATCGAAACTGATTTCAATGGCGAAAATATTCAAAAAACATTTGATTTGCCACTTTATAAGCAAGAGTTTTTGCTGATATTTGGTGGTTTGTCTACAGATGGTAAACGTATAACAAATGACCCTTCTTGGAATCCTGCCAATTGGGATGCAAGAAAGCGACCTTGGTATCCTCTTGCTAAGGCGCATAAAAGAGCCATCCTAACTGAACCCTATGCTGACTCAGTTTCAGGTGAATTGCTAATTTCTGCTGTTGCTAACTTCTATGATAATGGCAAGTTTAAAGGTGCTTTTGGTGGTGATTTAAGCCTAAAAACAGTATCTGATGCAGTGAATACCCTTAACTTTAATCATACTGGCTATGCCTTTATTTTGAACAAAGAAGGTAACATTATTAGCCATCCTCAGTTAGATTTTAATGGGAAGAACGTTTCCGATTTAATTAAAGGTGGGGAGTCTAGTTTTGGAACCAGCTTGAAACCAACCGAGCTTCTAGATGGCACTGATGTGTTTACTACTTTTAGCCCTTTGTCGAATCTATATGGAACAGATTGGTATATAGGTGTAGTGCTTGAAAAGCATAAAGTTATGTCAGATGTTGAGAAGTTCGGTTGGATTGCGCTAATTAGTACAATTATTGCTGCTCTGCTTTGTTCGGCTGTGCTTTATTATGTTGTGTCGCAACTATTGCTTCCATTAAAGGCGTTAAGAGAATCTCTACAAGATATTAACTGTGGTGAAGGTGATCTAGTTAAGAGACTTGATATAAATAGTAACGATGAATTTGGTAAGGTATCTGAAGACTTTAATCAGTTCTTAAGTTATCTACAAAACTTGATCAAAGAAGTTAAGTCAACTTCCAGTCAAGTTAGGCTGAATACTGATAAAACAGAAGATTCATCATCGCAAGCCGCGCAAGAGCTGAATTCACAGCTTTCAGAGTTGGATCAATTGGCGACTGCTATGAGTGAAATGTCCGCTACTGCTCATGATGTGGCTGGTAATGCTCAAAGCGCTGCACAAAAAGCCAGTGAAGCTGATGATATTGCGAGAAGTGGTGTTGCGATTGTCGATAAAACCTCTGCATCAATTGCGCAATTAACAACTCAGATGGGAAGTGTGGTTGCTACGATTAATGAACTAGTTAACTATAGTAACAACATAGAGTCGATTTTGACTGTTATTACTGATATTGCAGATCAAACAAACTTATTGGCTTTGAATGCGGCGATTGAGGCTGCACGTGCAGGTGAGCAAGGCCGAGGTTTTGCTGTTGTGGCCGATGAAGTGAGAACCTTAGCTTCTAAGACTCAAGAATCTACAGAGCAAATAAAAGGCATGATATCCCAGCTGCAAGTTGGTGTGAAAAATGCTGAATCAGTGATTTTGAAGAGCCGTGAAAATGCGGATGAAACTCAGCAGGTTGCAATTCAGGCAAGTACTTCTCTAAATGAAATACGTGCAAGTATCGATGCAATTAATGGTATGAATGTTCAGATAGCAACCGCTGCTGAAGAGCAAAGTATGACCACAAAAGAGATTAATCAAAATACGCAAAATATTCGTAACATAAGTCAGTCGGTGTCAGATCGTGCTATGAGCCAAGAAGGGCTGTGTAAGGTGATGGTAGAGTTGACTGAACAACAAGAGCAGGCGCTTGCTAAGTTTAAAGTCTAATACTGAAAGACCTTTGATATAGTAGAAAGAAATGGCTCGTAGAAATACGGGCCATTTTTTGTTTTTCACATAGTTTACTTTTTTCTTGCCATAAGTTTGTTATTAAGCACTTGTTATGACGAGCTAAGGCTTTATAGTGAATTGATATATTTTGAAGGAGTAGATAATGCAAGATAATAACGATTACGTACCGCCTAAAGTTTGGAAATGGGAAGCTGAAAGTGGTGGTACTTGGGCAAGTATCAATCGTCCTATTTCTGGCGCAACTCATGAAAAAGAGTTACCTGTTGGTAAGCAGCCTTTGCAGTTGTATTCCTTAGCAACGCCTAACGGTATTAAAGTAACCATAATGTTAGAAGAGCTTTTAGCTTTGGGTGTGAAAGAGGCTGAATATGATGCTTATTTGATTAATATTGGCGAGGGTGACCAGTTCTCTTCTGGTTTTGTTGATATAAATCCAAACTCTAAAATACCCGCCTTGCTTGATAATAGCCTTGAGGTGCCACAAAAAGTATTTGAATCTGGAGCCATCCTTTTATATTTAGCAGAAAAATTTGGCCATTTGATTCCAGCAGATTTTGCTAAGCGAACTGAGTGTATGTCTTGGTTGTTCTGGCAAATGGGAAGTGCTCCATACTTAGGTGGTGGTTTTGGTCATTTTTATGCCTATGCGCCAGTCAAAATAGAATATTGTATTGATCGTTTCACTATGGAAGCGAAACGTCAGTTAGATGTGCTTGATAGGCAGCTTGAGGGAAATCGCTATATTTGTGGTGATGAATACTCAATCGCTGATATCGCAATTTGGTCATGGTACGGTAACGTTGCACTGAATGAAGCTTATAATGCAGCAGAGTTTTTAGATGCAGAGTCTTATCAAAATGTGATTAGATGGGCTAAAGATATTAAAGATAGGCCAGCCGTTAAGCGCGGAAGAATTGTGAATCGATCTTGGGGTGAGGAAAGCGAACAAGTACCTGAGCGTCATGATGCGAGTGACATTGATGCTAAACTAAAATAATTAGCATAAGTTGATGAAAAAAGGCGGACTCAGTTTAACTGGCTCCGCCTTTTTATTTGGCTCTTTTATGTCAGTTTAATCTAAAAAATTAAGTGAGCCATTAATGCGATAACTGGTAAGGTAATAATTGTTCTAAGTAAAAAGATGATAAATAACTCAAAAATATTCACAGGAATTTTACTACCTAAAAGGAGTGCGCCAACTTCAGACATGTAAATAAGCTGAGTAACGGACATGGCCGCTATCACAAAGCGAGTCATATCTGATTCAATTGATGCTGCCAAAATAGACGGAATAAACATATCAGCAAATCCAACGACTATTGTTCTTGACGCTTCTTCTGCTTGTGGAATTTGTAGTAGCTCTAAAAAGGGTACAAAAGGCTGACCTAACCAATCAAAAATAGGTGTATTTTCTGCGATAACAAGGGCTAGAGTACCTATTGCCATAATGACAGGTAGCACTCCAAGAACCATGTCAGCAGCGTTGCGTGAACCTTCAGCAGCAAGCTTACTTAAGCTAGGTGCTTGCTCCGCACGGTTTAAAGCTTGTTTCATTCCCCATTGGAAAAGGTTGCTATCGCTAGGGCGTTTATCTCTATCTCCATCAGCTTGACTGCCATCGATAAAGACATCTTTTTTCCAGCTAAGCGGAGGTAGTCTCGGGATGATCACAGCACAGAAAAAACCTGCTAAACAAACAGTCAGATAAAAAGGTAAAAAGTAAGCTTCAAGTTCAACTTGAGCGATTACAACCAAACTAAATGTGATTGAGACTGCTGAAAAGGTTGTGCCAATAACGGCAGCTTCTCTTTGTGTGTAAAATTTCTCTTGATATTGCTTGCTGGTAAGCAAAATGCCGACGCTACCGTCGCCAAGCCATGAGGCAAGGCAGTCAATAGCTGAACGGCCAGGAAGCTTGAAAATAGGACGCATAATAACGGTGAGTAGTGTGCCCATTAATTCAAGCAAGCCAAAGTTAAGAAGTAGCGGAAGTAGAAGGCCAGCAAAAATAAACACACATAGAAGAACAGGAAGTAGATCGTTTAATACAAGTCCACCTGTTGCCCCATCATGAAACATAGCGGGTCCAGCTTGTGTAAATGTCGCTATGGCTAAAACAGCACCTAGAATACGAATGACTAACCAAAAAGGGCTAACTAGGAATAATTCTTTTAAATAGTGACTACGGGTAATGAAGCTGGGTTTTACTACCACGGCTACAAGTGAAATAAGGGCGGAAATCCCAATGATGGCAGAGATGATCATGGTCATTTGATCACCAATTAGAGCTTGTAATTCTTTGGCTAGGATAGCGACTGGAATCGTGATGGCGTCATTATAATCAATAGGGGTCATAAATAAGAAAAGACCCAATAAAGACGGAATTAAAAAGCTTAGCCATGTTTTACTGGAATAACTTTGTGTTGAGGTCATCTGTTTTTGCATATTTTTATGATTCTAAAAACGGGAACTACCTGACGCTTCCTGCGAGGGTAACTAGATTAATGGGGTCGGCTATCCTAAACCGGCTGCGTAAGATACAGGTGCAAGCAATAAAATAGAAGATAGAAAATTATAAGATTGAGTCGTTAAGTTTTGATAAAAAGCCAAAATGAATGTAATTGGCTGCAATTTGAGCAGTTTTGTGTGGGTTTAAGATCTTTTCTGATCACTTGGCTTTTAATTAAGATGTAATGACGAAAGCAAATTGTACAAACAAGAAAAGAGAATTAGTCCGTTTTAAAAAGTTTGTTGGTTTTTCAAACTCTCACAGGTTCGAACAATATTGATAATGGACTTTTTGCAGCTTTTATTGCTGGGTATAATGTTCGAATAAGTGGTTTTTATTGAGATTAAAAGAGAGGTTCTGTGGTAGATGTTCTAGGGAAGGGTGAGATGACTTTACCCATGGTGTTAGCAGGACCTGTTTTACGACATATTTCCAGTGATGAGCTAACGTTTTGGCTGGTAACAAGTTGTTCAGCTAGATTTGAGCTATCTCTTTATGATGAGAGCGATCAATGTTTTGATATTCTGCAGCTTGACGGCTATCAGCAAGAGATACAGGTTGGTGAGCATTGCTTTATTCAATTAATACACTATTCACCTAGTAAGCCATTAGAACAAGATGTGCTTATCCAATATCAGTTGAAGGTTAATGGAGAAGAGATAACTAAACTCATTCCAGAGCTTTGTTATCTTGATCAAGAAAAACCAGGGTTCATGATTAAATCACGTGCTGATAATATTTTGCATGGCTCTTGTCGTAAGCCTCATCATGCAAGTGAAGACGGTTTATTAGCCGCTGATCAAGTCTTGTCAAAAGCGCATCTTGATGCGGTAAGTCGTCCTGCTTTGATGATCTTCTCTGGTGATCAAATTTATGCTGATGATGTTGCTGGACCAACTTTAGTGGCTATACATCAGTTAATAGGCAGGTTGGGTTTATATGATGAGAATATCGAAAATGAACTGGTACCAGATAGCCAAACACTTATCGCGCATGCTTATACCTATTATGGGCGTAAAAAACTCTTACCAAACTGCCAGTTTACTAGCTTTAATATTAAGGGTGAGCAACCCATATTTAGTTCAGACTCTGCTGAAAACCACTTAATCAGCTTATCCGAAATGCTTGCCATGTATTTATTGGTTTGGTCGCCAAGTTGTTGGCAATTGGTGGATTGTGAGCTTGGATTAGCTCGCATCCCCAAAGAGCATCAAGATACTTACCAATCTCAATTTAAGGCGTTAAAAGAGTTTGTACTTGGCTTAACTAAAGTACAAAGACTAATGGCGCATTTACCTGTTTATATGATTTTTGACGATCATGATGTCACTGATGACTGGAATCTAACGAGAGCGTGGGAAGAGGCTATTTATTCAAATCCATTAGGTCGTCGTGTAATTGGTAATAGCTTGATTGCATATTGGCTTTGTCAGGGGTGGGGGAATCAGCCAAACCGGTTTGAGGAATTGCAAAATGATGTGTCTCTTTATTTTGGGCAAGATGGGTTTAGTCAGCAAGATGAGTTAGTTGATCGTATCTTAGATTGGAATAAGTGGCATTATAGTTTAGCGACTTCGCCTAAAATTCTTGTCTTAGACACCAGAACTCAAAGGTGGCGTTCTGAATCCAAAGCGAATAAACCCTCTGGTTTGATGGATTGGGAAGCGCTTATAGAAATGCAGCAAGAGCTAATTAATGAACCTGAGGTTATTTTGGTGTCACCTGCACCTGTATTTGGTGTGAAGCTGATAGAAGTAATCCAGAAAATATTTACTTTTGTTGGCCGACCTTTAATGGTCGATGCTGAAAACTGGATGGCGCATCCAGGATCTGCCAATGTGATGTTAAATATTTTTAGGCATAAAAAAACACCACCAAACTTTATAATTTTATCGGGTGATGTGCATTACTCGTTTGTTTATCAAATCAAAATACGTTTTAGAAAGCATGGCCCACAAATTTTGCAAGTTACGACAAGTGGTATAAAAAATAACTTCCCAGCGAAGTTGTTAAACTGTTTTGATACTTTGAATCGTGTGTTGTTTTCTAGTGCTTCGCCGTTAAATTTACTGACACAAAGGCGAAGAATGTCTGTGCGTTGGCGCAAACCTGAAACAGGATGTAAAAGCGTGCTTTATAATCAAAGTGGAATAGGGCAGCTTATTTTAGATGAAGAGTTTGAAAAAACTAAAGCCTTGGTGATAAGTCGAGAGAGGACTACCGAGTTTAAATAAACTACTGAACTTAGCGCAACATAGCTAATAGTTTTTTAGTGTCTTCCTCACTCCAGTCTTCTTTATTAATAAGAGACTGAAGCTCTGGGTGGCCTTGGGCTTGAGCTAAATTCTTTTTGAATTTTGCAAAGTGGTATTCTTTGATAAGCGCTTCATCTTCTGCACTCTTATAGAGGTCAGACTGGTATTCAGGTTCAGTTGGTACCTGTGCTTTAGGCTCAGCTAGTTTATTAATCGTTTGGTAGGCTTTTAAAAAGGCTTTCTTATTCATAATCTCACCTAATGGCCACTTATAAAGAAGTGGCCGCTTCTAAACGTAAAATTTCAAAATGATCAGTCTTAGCTTGCCACTTAATGTTGATATCCCAAAGTTGCATGCCATGCTCTCTGTCTGTCTCTTCAGTCAGGTAAGCGGGTCTAGGGTCTTGGCTAACAATTTGCTCAATTAAATCACGAATGTTTCGCCCCGTATCTAGAGTATAGCTTTGACAATCCTGTTCAGCTTGTTCACTGAAAACAACGGGGCGTGTCACAGTGGATATAGGTGCAAAGCCACCTTTGGCCTCTTCTATAATATCGGCATAAGGTAAGTATGGCTTAATATCTATCACTGGCGTGCCATCTAATAAGTCAGCACCATGTAAGTCGATAAAAACTTTTTTTCCTTCCTGGTAAATCTTCCCCAATTTTATAACAGATAAACCAACGGGATTGGGTCTATGGGTTGCTCTTGTAGCAAATACCCCCATCTTAGTTTTACCACCAAGACGAGGTGGGCGGATTTTTGCTTTCCAGCCATCTTGAATGCAGGCATGGAAGATAAAGTGAACCCAAATATGTGAGAAGTCTTCAAGGCCGTCAAGAACATCAAGTCGGTTAAATGGCGGTAATAATTCAATTCTAGCGGTGGCTTCTGTTACTAATCCGGGCTGTCTTGGGATGCCGAATTTTTGTTGATAACAAGAATGTACGATTCCTATGCTAGTTAATTGAAAAGCTTGATGATTTGTTTGAGCGCTGAGAGACAAAATAATCCTCGAAAAATAAGCGGATGGGCAGTAATTCACCTGAGAATTTTGTTAGTATACCTTTTACACGTCTAGGTAACCTAGGCTTGTCGATTGAATTTTCATTTTTAGTTAATTAGTTTGAGATAAGAAGATGACTGTCAAAGATTACATGATCCAAGTTGGCCAACAAGCCCGAGCGGCTTCAAGGAAACTAGCACGCGCGTCTACACAAGATAAGAACGCAGCCTTAAATGCTATGGCGAATGCTTTGGATCTGGCACGACCTCAACTGTTAGCTGAAAATGCCAAAGATCTAGAGAACGGAAAAAACAATGGCTTAGATGATGCTTTGTTGGATCGTCTAGCGCTTACCGAAGCGCGTATTGATGGCATGATAGAGGGCTTGCGTCAGGTTGCAGGTTTACTTGACCCTGTTGGTGAAATTACTGATATGGCTTACCGTCCTTCTGGTATCCAAATCGGAAAAATGCGTGTGCCATTAGGTGTTGTGGGTATTATTTATGAATCACGTCCTAATGTGACCATAGATGCTGCAAGCTTGTGCCTTAAATCGGGCAACGCGACAATTCTACGTGGTGGCAGTGAAGCTTACTATTCTAACCAAGCGATCGCTAAAGCGGTTGTTGAAGGACTGAAAGTTGCAGGTCTGCCTGAGCATGCCGTTCAAGTGATTAATACCACAGACAGAGCGGCAGTGGGTGAGTTGATTACCATGCCAGATTATGTAGATGTGATTGTACCTCGTGGTGGCAAAGGGCTAATTGAACGTATTTCAAATGATGCTCGTGTACCAGTGATTAAGCACCTTGATGGTAACTGTCATGTCTATATTGATAATGAAGCGGATATCGAAAAGGCGATTAACATAGCTGTGAACGCGAAAACACGTCGTTATGGTGTGTGTAATGCCATGGAATCCCTATTGGTTCATAAAGACATCGCACAATCTGTTTTACCTCAATTAGCAGGTATCTACACTGAAAAAGGGGTTGAACTGGTTGGTTGTGACGCTACTCAAGCTTTGCTTTCTGGTGTCGGTGATGCCACTGAAGAGGATTGGTACACAGAATATCATGGTCCAAAACTATCAATTAAATTAGTTGATGATATGGATAACGCTATTGAACATATTAACAAATATGGATCGCATCATTCTGATGCCATTGTGTCTCAAAACTATTCTAAGACGCGTATCTTTATGACAGAGGTTGACTCTTCTTCTGTCATGGTCAATGCGTCAACTGCATTTGCTGATGGCTTTGAATATGGTCTTGGGGCTGAAATCGGTATTTCTACCGATAAAATTCATGCTCGTGGACCAGTTGGTTTAAATGGTTTGACTAGCCAAAAATATGTTGTGTTAGGTGACGGCCATACAAGAGATAATTAAGTTGGCAGAATCTAATACCGAGAAAAAGAGTACAAATGAAAAAGTAAGTGTGGCTATAATGGGAGGGACATTTGACCCTATTCATAATGGCCATTTACGAATTGCGGTCGACATAGTCGACCGCTTTCATTTTACTGAATTACGTTTAGTCCCTTGTTTTATTCCTGTGCATAAATCCCATCCTTCTATTACCGCCAAGCAAAGATTAGAAATGGTTTCTTTGGCTGTTAAACAACATCCAGATTTGTTGGTGGATGATAGGGAAATTAAGCGTACAGGGCGAAGTTACAGCATAGATACTCTAATCGAGTTAAGACAAGAGCTAGGTCCGGATGCTTGTATTACTATGGTGATGGGAATGGATAGTTTTATTTCATTACCTAGTTGGCATAAGTGGCAAAGTATTTTGAACTATGCTCATATTTTGGTTGTCTCAAGACCAGGTTGGCATCCAGAATTTACTTTGGATTTGCAAGACTTGATTGAAAAGAGTCGTGCTAAAACGGCGGCTGAGTTACAATCCGCTCCCGCTGGCAAAATTCATATGGAAGCCCTGACAGAATTAGGGATTTCATCAAGCATGATACGTACATTATGTGAGCAGAATAAGTCGATTGCTTATTTATTGCCTGAATCCGTACATGCGTACATAGACCAGCACACACTTTATCAATAGGAATACAGAATTTTATGAGCGATACACAAATCACAAGTGATCAAATTTTAGAGCTTGCCGTTGAAGCCTTGAAAGATGTTAAAGGTGACAAGATCACTGTGCTGAATGTTAAGTCACACACTGACATGATGGACTTTATGGTTATCTGTAGTGGTACCTCAAAACGTCATGTAAATGCATTGGGGCAAAATGTTATCGATACACTTAAGCAAAATGGTCTACAACCTCTAGGTTCTGAAGGCCGTTCTATGGGTAACGATTGGGTTTTAGTTGATTTGTATGATGTTGTTGTTCATGTCATGACAGAAGAAGCTCGTTCTTTTTATGACTTAGAGAAATTGTGGGATATTACCCCAGAAAGCATCTAATTTAGGTGAGTGAATTACTCGCATTACCCAAACCTCATGATCAAAATTAGGCTGTATGTTAATTCAGCTTAAATAAGGTGAAGTCATTAAATGAGAATAAAGCTCATTGCAGTTGGCACCAAAATGCCAAAATGGATTACCGACGGTTTTACTGATTACAGTAAGCGTTTACCAAAGGATTTTAGTTTGGAGCTAGTGGAAATACCTATGTCTCCAAGAGGGAAAAATACCGATATAGCCAAGGCCATTCGTAAAGAAGGTGATGCTATGTTAGATGCAATCCCAGCTAATGACAGGGTAATCGCAATGGAGGTTTTGGGTAAGGAGTGGTCGACAGAGCAATTAGCAGAGCAATCTGAGAATTGGCGTATGGAAGGCAATAATATTAGTTTGTTAGTCGGTGGCCCTGATGGACTTGATCCAAGATGTAGCGCACGTGCTGATAGATTGTGGTCTTTATCCAAGTTAACTTTGCCTCACCCCATTGTCCGTGTGATCTTGGCTGAGCAAATCTATCGAGCTTGGACCCTTATGAATAATCACCCATATCATAGGTAATTAACTCGGTATGGATGCTGGTCAAAAATACTTCCGTAATTATAAGTTAGAGCAATCCCTCACTCAGAGACGAATTGTTTTTGCTGCCATTTTTGTAATGGTATTAATAACTGTCTTAATTGGTCGCCTATTTTATTTACAGGTTGTTGAGTTTGAACGCTATCAAACCAAAGCCGATCAAAACCGTTTAAAGCTGGTAACAGAGCCACCTTCAAGAGGCCTGATTTACGACAGAAATGGCTTGGTTCTAGCCGATAATCGGCCCATTCATAGTTTGACCATAGTGCCTGAGCGTGTAAAAGATATGGATGCTTTTCGCGAAGAGCTGGCCGGTGTTATTGAAATTACCGATGAAGAATGGGATGACTTTAACCAAAGGCGCAAAGCCTACCGACGCCCTTATCAATCTATTACCTTAAAATCTCACCTCACTGACAAAGCTTGGGCCAAACTTTCAGTTGATCTTTACAAATGGGAAGGGGTGCAAGTCGAAGCTCAATTAACTCGCTATTACCCTTATGGTGAAGCCTTTGCTCATGCCATTGGTTATGTGGGTCGTATCAACTCTAAAGACTTGGAAAAGTTGGATAAGCAAAGATATCAAGGGTCTTTGTTTTTAGGTAAATCTGGTATCGAGCGTTTTTATGAAGAAGAACTGCACGGCTTTCCTGGGTTTAGTAAGGTAGAAGTCAGTGCCCGCGGACGTATTATGTCTGAGGTAGAAAGGCAAAACCCAGTACCAGGTAAAGCGATTCAGTTACATTTAGATGCCAGACTCCAGCAGTATGCCTATGACTTGTTAGGTGATTATACTGGCTCTGTTATCGCTATGGACCCTAAAACAGGTGGTGTATTAGCTTTTGTTAGTAAGCCTGGTTTTGATGCCAATATGTTTGTACGAGGTATCAGTGTTAAAGAATATGGCGCTTTAAGAGATTCGCCGAAACTTCCTTTGTTTAACCGTGCTCTAAGAGGTGGTTACCCGCCGGCCTCTACCATTAAGCCTTTTATGGCATTAGCCGGGCTTGAAAACAAACTCTCCTCTTGGACCGAACGTTATTATGCCTCTGGTGCTTATCAGATTAACCCTGACGGTAGACGTTATCGTGACTGGAAAAAAGGCGGCCATGGTTGGATTAATCTAGAGCGCTCTATTATTGAGTCGGTTGATACCTACTATTATCAGCTTGCCCACAAAATGGGAATTTCACCTATCCATAGCTTCTTATCAAGGTTTGGATATGGTGAAAAGAATATCTTGGATCTGTATGGTGAAAATGCAGGTTTGCTTCCCTCAAACCAATGGAAAAAATCTAAATATGGCGAACCTTGGTACCCAGGTGACTCTGTCAATGTGGGGATTGGACAAGGATTTATGGTTGCCACACCACTGCAAATTGCAACAGCGACCACGGCATTGGCTAATCGAGGCGAATGGCTAGCACCACGTATGGCAAAAACTGTATCGGGTGATGTTATCGAATGGCCAGAAGATAAACTGGTTTCTAAGAGGATTACCCTAAGACGAGAAGCTGATTGGCAACGTATGGTTAATTCCATGAAAAAAGTTATCACGGATGATCAGGGTACGGCCAGACGTTTACAGGGTACAAGTTACGATATTGCTGGTAAGACAGGGACAGGGCAAGTATTTAGTTTGCAAGACGATGAAGAATATGAAGCAGATAAACTAGCCAAAAAACTCCATGACCATGCTTTATTTATTGGTTTTGCCCCTTCTAAAGAGCCTGATATTGCCATATTCGCGATTTTTGAAAATGGTGGAAGTAGCTCTAAACCTGCAGATTTATCAAAAAAATTATTTGATGCTTACATCCTAGGTAAGTATCCGCGTAAGTATAATTATTTAAAGGTTGGCTCTAATGAATAAAGGCTTTTATGCTCAACTAAGGGCCTTCAGTAACGCTAAATTCTGGCGTGACCTTCATATTGATTTTTTCCTTGTTGTATCCTTGGCCTTGGTGGCAGGTGGTGGCCTTATCATACTTTATTCTGCTTCTGGGCAGGATGTCGCCATGGTTGAAAGGCAGTTTGTACGCTTATCTATAGGGTTTGCTGCTTGCTTGTTTTTGGCTCAGGTACCGCCTAAATTTTTAAGACGTTTGTCTCCTTTATTATACCTTGGCGTATTCAGTTTACTTGTCATGGTGTTGTTCTTTGGTGTTGGGGCCAAAGGTGCACAGCGGTGGCTAGAAATACCAGGAATAGGCAGGTTTCAGCCCTCAGAGCTAATGAAGGTTGTTATGCCTATGGCCGTTGCTTGGTATTTTTCTAATCGTCATTTACCACCAAAATTCAAACATATTAGTATTGTTCTTATCATGGTCGCAGTGCCTGTTTTTGTTATTGCTAGACAGCCAGACCTTGGAACATCACTACTGGTTGGTGTGTCAGGTATTTTTGCACTTTTCTTAGCGGGGTTGGGCTGGCGTTATATTTTAGGTGCAGCACTTTCAGCACCTATTGCAGGCTTTTTCTTGTGGCAAGTGATGCATGCCTACCAAAAACAAAGGGTGCTGACTTTCTTAAACCCTGAGAGTGACCCTTTGGGTTCAGGCTGGAATATTATTCAGTCTAAGACGGCTATTGGTTCGGGTGGCCTAGAAGGAAAAGGCTTTTTAAGTGGCACACAGGCTCAATTAGAATTTTTACCAGAAAGCCATACTGACTTTATTATTGCTGTACTGGCAGAAGAATTTGGCATGTTTGGTTGCTTAATTTTGCTAACAGGATATTTATTGATTATTGCTCGTGGCTTATATATCGCTGCTTTTGCTGAAGATAATTATGCTAGATTGTTAGCAGGTAGCTTAACCTTAACTTTCTTTGTTTATATTTTCGTTAATATAGGCATGGTATCTGGCATATTACCTGTTGTAGGTGTGCCATTACCTTTAGTGAGTTATGGCGGTACATCCATTATTACTATTATGTCGACGTTCGGGATATTGATGTCCATTCACACTCATAAAAGAGCGAGAAAATGATGAGACCTTTATTAGTTATTGGTATGGCTTATTTGTTGACCGCGTGTTCACAGGACGGTCTTCAGGCGCAAGTTGCTGCGCCAGTTACAGAAAACACCTTAGTTGCTGAGCAAACCTTGGCTTTGTTAGATGGTGAAGCACAAGACACAGTTAAGCATAAAAATATCAGTGATAACCTGCATAAAAATAGCCAAGATTTTAAAACATCCTATGCAGCAAAACCTGATGTACAAGCATTCATTGAGAAGATGGTCTCAACCCACAAATATGACGGCGCTTTATTACAAGCAGCCTTTGCCAAAATTCAAGCGCGTAAAAAAACCATCTCAAAATCTAACAACCAACCCGAAGTCCTGACGCCTTACTACAAGTATCGAACGCGTTTTGTTGAATCGAGCCGAATTCGTGAAGGCAAACGCTTTATTAAGACGAATCAAAAATGGTTGAAAAAGGCACAAGCAGAATACGGTGTTAACCCTGAAATTATTGCAGCCTTAATTGGTGTCGAAACTTTCTATGGCCGCATCACAGGTAAAAGAGATGTCTTTACGTCACTTTCGACACTTGCTTTTGATTACCCAAGAAGAGCTGAATACTTTCAATCTGAGCTAGAAGCTTATCTTCTGTTAGTGAGAGAGAATCAATGGCAAATAGGGGATACCAAAGGTTCTTACTCTGGAGCCCTAGGTATGACTCAGTTTATGCCTTCCAATTATCGTAAACTTGCTGTCGACTTTGATAAGGACGGTAAAGTGGATTTGTGGGGCTCAGTACCTGATGCAATTGGCAGTGTAGCTAACTACTTGCGTCACCATGGCTGGCAGGATAGCCGTGGGGTTATCGTGGCAACATCTGCTAATGCGGCAAGTAAAAAACAATGGGAAGAGTGGATAAATAAAGGTAGAAAACCTGAAAAATCCCTATTGGAATGGCAAGCCATTGGCATAGGTAAAGAAATCAATAAATTAAAAGCGCAAACTGGGCTAATTGGTTTGCAAGTGGGTGATGAAAAGTATAACTACTGGTTAGCGGACGAAAACTTTTTTGTCATCATGCGTTATAACCCAAGCCGTCGCTATTCAATGGCCGTGCTTGAGTTAGCGAAGGAGATACGTCTTTAATGAAATCCATATTAACTATAGCCGGTGTAACCTTATTTTTAGTCGGTTGTAGTAATACTCAAACAGTTTGGAACAATAACGTTAGTAAGAGTAAATCTGTTCCTCGAAATATGACTCAAGCTGAGTATGACAAAGCTTCTGGAGGCGGTCGTTATACTCAGTTGCAAGATACTGCACCAACTGAATCGGTCAATACTGAACTTTTACCTGAGCTTACGCCAAAGTGGGAGCCTAAAAGTCGTGGTGGCAATAAGAACCCTTATGAAGTTTGGGGTAAATCTTATAATGTGATGGATTCTGCCAAAGGCTTTGTGCAAACAGGGACAGCGTCTTGGTACGGTAAAAAGTTTCATGGTCATACCACCTCAAATGGTGAAACCTATGACATGTTTAATTACTCAGCGGCCCATAAAAACCTGCCTTTACCAACTTACTTAAAAGTTACCAATCTTGATAATAATAAGAGTGTCATTGTTAGGGTTAATGACAGAGGGCCATTCCATAGCGATAGAATTGTAGACTTATCTTATGCTGCTGCCGTTAAACTTGATTACCATACCAAGGGATTAGCAAGAGTTAAGATAGAAGCAATTACGCCAGAAAAAGGCGAACCTTATCAAGCGCCTGAGGTCACAACTAAGGTAATAACGCCAGTGGCTATTTCGGCACCGGTAGAAGTAAAAGCTGAAACTAACTTTACCCATTTACAAATGGGGGCTTATAGTAAATTAGCTTCAGCAGAAGCATTAAAGCAAAAACTTTTGGAAGAGTTTGATACCAGTATTAGTGTTTTTGTGAGTGAGCAAACAGGGTCATTATTCAAAGTAATGGTAGGGCCGTTTGCAAATGCACAAGATATGAATACTTGGAGCAATAAGTTGCTCGATCAAGGGTTTAGCAAACCAGTTAGAGTAAATCTAACACCATAATGTTGATTCAGGCTAGAGATTGATTAAGGCCTCTAGTATCATTCGCACTTCATTCTTTGGAAAGCACAAAATTGGATATGAAACGACCATTTATTTTATTCGCCGCACTGATGTTGAGTTTTGTCACATCTGTTTATGCTGCTCCGACTTTAATTCCTGCGCCGCCTCAGCTATCAGCAACGAGTTATATCTTGCTAGATGCTTACACAGGTGAAGTGCTGGTTGAGCAGAACTCCAAAAAAGAATACCCACCTGCAAGTCTTACCAAGCTAATGACTGCTTATATTGTCGATTATGAACGTAATCGCGGCAATATTGCATTAGACGATATGGTAAGAGTGAGTGAAAAAGCTTGGCGCATGGAAGGATCTCGTATGTTTATACGAGAGGGCACCAAGGTTCGTTTAGAAGATTTAATGCGCGGTATTATTATTCAATCTGGTAATGATGCGAGTGTTGCAGTAGCTGAACATATAGCAGGTAGTGAAGGTGCTTTCGCTGACTTGATGAATCAACATGCTCAATTGTTAGGCATGAATAACTCTAATTTTGTTAACTCAACAGGCTATCCGGCTGAAGGACATTATTCGAGTGCGTATGATTTAGCTGTATTAGCACGTGCTAAAATAGTACAGTTCCCTGATAGTTACCCAATGTACTCAGAGAAATACTTTACTTACAACGATATTCGTCAACCAAACCGTAACAAACTGTTATGGCGAGATAAGACTGTTGATGGCCTGAAAACAGGGCATACGGAGGCGGCAGGCTACTGTCTAGCGGCTTCTGCTGTGAGAAACGGTACGCGTCTTATCTCTGTTGTTATGGGCACAAAAAGCAGTGAAGCCCGTGCTAATGAGACACAGAAACTGCTGAATTATGGTTTCCGTTATTATGAAACACGTAAACTTTATAGTCGTGGTCAAGTGATCAACGAAAGTAAAGTCTGGGGTGGCGCAGCTGAAACTGTTAAAATCGGTTTCGTAGAAGATGTATTGGTGACAATTCCAAGACGTCAAGCAGATGCAATTCCTGCTACATTAGAAATTTCTCCTACAATTAAAGCACCAATTAGTGCTGGTGATGTGTTAGGTAAAATAGTAGTAACAGGTGATGATGGCATTATTTTAGAGAGAGACGTTGTTGCTCTTGAGAATGTTGCTGAAGGCGGATTCTTTAAACGCCTATTAGATAGTATAAAACTGTTCTTTATGAACTTGTTTTAAGTAGTACTGAGAAAACGTTATGGCACTGATTAAAACCGATGGCAAACAAGCTGTCGATGTCTCAGATGAGGCGGTAAAAATTGAATTTCCTTGCGAGAATTACATGGTAAAAGTAGTCGCAACGGATGGTGAGAATCTTTTAGAAGAACTAACTGAGTGCATGCAAAAACATGCACCAGAGATAACAGCGGATTCTGTTACAGCGAAACGTTCTTCTAAAGCGCGCTTTGTGAGTTTTACTTTCCGCATTTTAGCGACAGGTGAAACTCAACTGGCTGCGTTACATAAAGACTTAATGGCACATTCAGCTGTGAAGATGGTTATTTAATGCCGAAGTTAATTTGTCGTGACCTTGGCATTGTTGATTACAGTGATACATGGGAAAAAATGAAAGAATTTACTCAGACGCGTGATAAAAGCGCGGCTGACGAGATTTGGTTGTTACAGCATCCTCAAATTTTTACTCAAGGTCAGGCAGGTAAATCCGAGCATCTACTCGCGCCCGGTGATATCCCTGTCGTTCAAGTTGATCGAGGTGGTCAAGTTACTTACCATGGCCCAGGGCAATTAATTGCCTATGTTATGGTGGACTTGAAACGTGCACAAATAGGGGTGCGCGACCTAGTTACCCTATTAGAAAATTCTGTGGTAAATACGCTCGAAGAAAATGATATTGACGCCTATCCCAAAGCGGATGCTCCAGGTGTTTATGTTAATGAAAGAAAAGTAGCGTCATTAGGGCTGAGAGTAAGGCGAGGGTGCTCCTTTCATGGACTAGCTTTAAATGTGGATATGGATCTTTCCCCTTTTGACCGTATTAATCCGTGTGGCTACCAAGGCTTACAAATGGTAGATATGAAACATCTCAACAACAATGTGATGTTTTCGCACGTTGTCGTTCAGTTAGCGAATCAGTTAGCTGAGCTGCTCGGACACCCAAGTCCGACTATCCAACAAGGGTGGAATTAAGAAATGACTACACAAGTAAAACGCGTTGTACAAGGTGAAAAACTACGTGGTGCCGAAAAAATGGCACGCATCCCTGTAAAGGTAATTCCTACCGAAGAAATTCCACGTAAACCAGAATGGTTACGTGTCAGAATGCCTGCTTCTCCAGAAATTGCCCGTATCAAAAAAACACTTCGCGACCATAAATTAGCGTCTGTGTGCGAAGAAGCAAATTGCCCTAACCTTGGCGAATGTTTCAGTAACGGCACAGCAACCTTTATGATTATGGGCGAGATTTGTACACGCCGTTGTCCATTTTGTGATGTCGCTCACGGTCGACCAAATGCATTAAGCCCGGATGAGCCAAAAGAATTGGCTGCTGCTATTCGTGATATGAAGCTTAAGTATGTGGTTATTACATCTGTTGACCGTGATGACTTGAAAGATGGTGGTGCTCAGCACTTTATTGATTGCATCAACGAAACACGTAAAGAGTCTCCAAATATTGAGATCGAAACTCTGGTACCAGACTTCCGTGGTCGTATGGACAAAGCCCTAGACATTCTTGAGCTTGCGCCACCTGATGTTTTCAACCATAACCTAGAATCTATTCCACGCTTGTACCGTCAAGTTCGTCCTGGTTCTGATTACCAATGGTCGCTTGATCTACTTAAGAAATTTAAAGACCGTTGCCCAGATGTTGCAACTAAGTCTGGCCTAATGGTTGGTATGGGTGAAGAGTTCGAAGAGATTGTTCAAGTAATGAAAGACCTTCGCGCTCACAATGTTGATATGTTGACTATCGGTCAGTATCTACAGCCTTCTAAGCATCACTTCCCTATGTCACGCTTTGTGCCACCAGAAGAGTTTGCTCGCTATGAAGAAGTGGCTAAAGAGCTAGGCTTTAAACATGCAGCTTGTGGACCATTAGTACGTTCATCTTACCATGCTGATAAGCAAGCACATGGAGAACATGTTTCCTAAGATTATTTATTCCATTAGTAAAAAATCTTGCTATGCAAAGACTTTTTAGATATATAAATGCTAGAAAATCTTTCATAAAGAAACTTAAAAAAGGGGGCCATTTGGTTCCCTTTTTTCATCATTAGAAATTATATTTGCCAAAAGAATAGGTAGATGGATAGTAAGTAGCATATTGCTGCCTTTTAGTCTTTCGCACCTAGGTTAGGAGAAAATTATGACGAAACGATTATTAACAGAAGCACTACATACAGGCTACGGACAAAGCTTTGAAGTTGATGAAGTATTATTTGAAATCGATACAGATCACCAACATTTAGTGATTTTTAATAATAGTCAGTTTGGTCGTATTATGGCATTAGACGGTGTTATTCAGACAACAGAACGTGATGAATTTATTTATCATGAAATGATGGCTCACGTGCCAATGTTTGCCCATGGCAATGCTAAAAAAGTATTGATTATTGGTGGTGGTGATGGCGGTATGCTTCGCGAAGTATTACGTCACCCAGGTGTAGAGCAAGTGACTCAGGTTGAGATAGACCAAGCTGTAGTGGATATGTGTACCAAATACCTACCAAACCACTCAGCAGGGGCTTATGAGCATGAAAAAACCAAAGTAGTTATTGCTGATGGCGTTGATTATGTGAATGAGACTGACGAGAAGTACGATGTGATTATTTCTGACTGTACTGATCCAATTGGTCCTGGTGAAGTGCTGTTTAGCTCACGTTTCTATGAAGGCTGTAAACGTTGTCTAACACCTGGCGGTGTTTTTGTTGCACAAAATGGTGTTAGCTTCATGCAAATTGAAGAAGTCACAACGACTGCACAAAGACTAAAACCATATTTTGCTGATCAGTCTTTTTATTCAGCGGCTGTACCGACTTATGTTGGTGGCATAATGACATTCGCTTGGGCTACAGATAACCAAGCCCTAAGAAGCCTTGATGCTAAGACAATAAGAGAGCGTTTTGACGCGGCTGGCTTTAGTACACGTTTTTATACACCAGAGGTTCACCAAGCGTCTTTTGCTCTGCCTCAGTATGTGATTGATGCAATCTAGCGCTTAATTAGATAATAAGTTCTAAGACAGGCTGACCTTATGCTATTGCCATAAGGTCGGCCTTTTTTCTATTTTTCTGATAACTTCCTTTGCTTATCAGATGTGTCTGTATGAAGGAGACACTATGACAACTTGGTCTGTCAAAGACTCAATCGAACTTTACAATGTAGATCACTGGAGTGGTGGTTTCTTTTCGATTAATGAAAGTGGCAATGTGGAAGCCCGCCCTGATAGGGAACAAAATATTGACTTAACCAAGTTGGCAGCTGAGTTACAGCAGCAGAATATTCCATTTCCTACTTTAGTTCGTTTTCCCAATATTCTGCATTCTCGTATTAGCAAAATTACCAGTTCATTCCATCAAGCGATTGATTTTTACCAGTACCAAGGGGATTACGCTATTGTGTATCCCATCAAGGTAAACCAACAGCGGCGTGTTGTTGAGGAAATAACAGGTTTTCAAAAAGATAACCCGCTGTCAGTGGGTTTAGAAGCGGGCAGTAAGCCAGAGCTAATGGCCGTTCTTGCCATGCACCAAAGTCCTGATGGTGTGATTGTTTGTAACGGTTATAAGGATAAAGAGTTTATTCATCTTGCGCTTATGGCAGAGAAAATGGGCCACAAAGTGTTTATTGTGGTGGAGAAGATGCATGAACTTGGCTGGATTCTAGAAGAAGCAGAACGCTTGAATGTGAAACCAAGAATCGGTATTCGCATCCGTCTTGCTTCAACCTGTACAACGCATTGGGATAATAGTGGCGGTGATAAGTCTAAATTCGGTTTAACTACCTCTCAGCTTATGCGCGCGATAGAAGCATTACGCCAATCTGACATGCTAGATTGCCTTGAGTTAATTCACTTCCATCTAGGGTCTCAGATTACCCGTATCCGTGATATTCAAAATAGCCTAAAAGAGTGCGCTCGTTTTTATGCCGAACTGCATAGCCTAGGTGCCAAAGTGCAATGGGTTGATGTAGGTGGCGGATTAGGTGTGGATTACGAGGGCACAAGGTGTCAAAGTGCATATTCTGCTAACTACAGCATCAGTGAATATGCGAACAATGTGGTTTTCGCTTTTCATAACATTTGCCAATTACATGATTTACCTCACCCCAATTTAATTTCTGAATCAGGCCGTGCTGTGACTGCGCATCATGCCATGATGATAACGAATGTCTTTTCTCATGGGGAAGAGCCTCTAGTGACCGAAGCGCCAGAGCAGGATGATGATCAAACTGTCACCATGAGGCTTTGGGAATCGTTACAAGCATTGGAAGGTAAGGCTCAAGATAAGCGTTCTCTAGTGGAGCTTTACCATGATTTATGGGATGACTTTAACGAAGCCTTGTCATTGTATAACCATGGCCAATTAGCACTGATGCAAAGAGCGCAAGCAGAAAACCTCTTTACCGCAGCATGTCGTTTATTATTACCAAGACTAGATAATAGAAACCGAGGTCATAGAACCATTATTGATGAACTTAACGACAGGCTAGCGCAAAAGGTCTTTGTGAACTTGTCAGTGTTTCAGTCCATGCCTGATGCTTGGGGGATAGATCAAGTTTTCCCCGTACTGCCTTTACAAGGGTTAGATAAAGCCCCCTCTTTTAGAGGGAAAATACAAGATATCACCTGTGATTCTGATGGCTGTTTGTATCGTTATGTGGATGGCCAAGGCTTAGAGTCTAGCTTGCCTTTACCTCCGCCACCTAAAGAGAATGAAGACTATCTTTTTGGCTTTTTCCTTGTGGGTGCTTATCAAGAAACCTTGGGGGATTTACATAACCTTTTTGGTGATACTAGTTCTGTTGATGTTTATCTTACTGATACAGGTTTTAAACTTGATCATGTGCTTATGGGTGACAGGGTACAAGACGTACTAAGGTACGTAAGTTATAAGGAGAACGAGTTGCTTGAGCGTTATCAGGAAAAAATCGCATCAAGTAAACTCAATCAAGATGAGCAAGGCGCTTTGCTAGCTCGATGTGAAAAGGTATTAAGTGGTTATACCTATCTAACTTAGCATAAGTTAAAAGAACCAAGCCCTCGTATCTCCCTTAGTGGGTATTGGTTTGCACTAAAGGGCTTGATAGCATGCTTTACTTATCTGAGGTAAAAGCCTGATAAGCAAAAAAGAGCCCGTGCAAAACACGGGCTAAGAATCTACTAAGAGAATACCGTTAAAGGGGGAAACGGCATTCGATTTGATAGCAATACAGAAACTGAATTGCCTGACAGTCCTACAAGTGATACTGCGCTTTTGCTAATCTTTTGATTGAGTCCTAATGATGGACATGCTCCAACTGAGCCTTATAGCATCAGTAGCAGTATAGTAATGGTTCCAAATCAAAAGCCATAATTACCTGTCACTTCTAACTATAGACAAACTTCTGATTTTGCGCGTTTTTTTAATGAATTTTATTTGTCTTTAATCTTTATGATTGAAAATTTAGCAAAGGTTTTACCATAGGAAAGAGTATGAAAATAGCCTTATTACTGTGTGATGATATCAGTGCAGAGCTGCATGATGAGTTTGGTCACTATCAAGATATGTTCCGTCATTTAGTAAATAAAGACGATGAATTGACCGTGTTTCCTGTGTATCTATACCCAGAAAGCCAAGACACGTATTTGCCTAATATTGATGAGTTTGATGGTTTTATTGTCTCTGGTAGTAAGCATGGCGTCTATGAAGATCATATTTGGTTAGCACCCTTGTTCGAAACTATTCGTGCTGTGTTTAAAGCGAATAAAAAGCTTGTTGGTATCTGCTTTGGGCATCAGGCGATTGCTATGGCGCTAGGTGGTAATGTGGCTAAATCTGATAAGGGATGGGGAATAGGGCACTACCAAAATCAATGGTTATCAGAAAGCAATGAGGCAGATAATGACTTAGTGTTGTTAAGCTTTCATCAAGACCAAGTAGAAGCTATGCCAGCAGGTTTTGAGGTTTTGGCTGCAAGTGAATTTTGCCCTTATTATGTAACCCGTTATCAGCAACAGGTACTGACTACTCAAGGTCATCCAGAAATGTCTGCTGACTATATTCTCGCCATAGTGAATTTATTTGAAGAAAAGATAGGGTCTGACACAGCCAAGCAATGTCGACAAAGTATGCTAAAGCAGGATGATACTCAAAACTTTCGTAGAAAAATCTGTGAATTTTGGAATAATTAGGCACACTGGAATAAACCCTCTTGCTATAAGTGCCAAAAAGGAAGTCGCTTAATGTTTAGTGAATCTGTTGAGTTACCTTATTATGCCGCTATTTTAACAGTAAGGCTGAATTCAGCGCATGCTGCATTTGAAATCATGATGGATAAAATGATGCAGGTGGCGACTCAACAAAAGGGTTTTTTAGGTGCAGAACAATCTCAAGACGAAGAAAATATCTACATTTCATATTGGCAAGACGTCGATAGTATTCATGCTTGGCAAGCCCACTCTTTGTATACAAGAGCCGAAAGTCTTGGAGAGAATTTCTGGTTTGAAGCCTATGAACTTCGCATTGTCGAAGTGCGAGAGCAAAAAAGCTTTGTTGCCCCTGATAATGAAATAGTGCACGTTCGTTTCCCTGAAATAAAAACCGAGCGGGGGGTATTAAAGATACTTTCTCCCGATCAAGCGCCACTATTACATGATTATGTGTGTCAGAATCGCACTTTTTTTAAAGAGTGGGAACCCGCAAGGCACGACTCTTATTATGAACTAGAAACCTCCATTCAAAGAATTAAGCAGTGTCGAAAGGACTTCCTTCAACATCAAGCCTTTGCATTTTTTTTATTAAACCCAGAAGAAACGAAAATCTTAGGTTACTGTAACTTCTCCAATCTTGTTCAAGGTGTTTTTCAAGCCTGTTACCTAGGTTATAGCTTAGCCGAAGCCGAGCAGAAAAAAGGGTTAATGCATGAAGCTATTTCAGCAGGTATTGAGTACATGCATAAAACACAAAACATCAGTCGTTTTATGGCGAATTATATGCCCAAAAACCAAGCCAGTGGGGCTGTTTTAAAGCGTTTAGGTTTTGTTGAAGAAGGCAGAGCAGAGAAGTATTTGAAGATAGCGGGTAAATGGGAAGACCATATACTCACGGCAAAGGTATTACGTTCTTAAGGTTTGTTTAGGCGTCGATTTTGTCGTTTTGATTTGCAATGTTTATCTGTAGCTGCGATTCGTTATTTCTTTTTAATCACCAGCACCCTGTCTTTTGCTGGTGGTGGGCTATAAATACTCAAGCACTGGCTAGTACCTTGGTTAAGGTTTTTAAGCCTGTGCCTTTGTTTCTCATTTACCAAAGCCCAATCAAACTTTTCTAATAGCACTTCTTTTTTATCTATCAGCAAGTTGAAATCACCCATTAGTGACATGATGAACTGTCTGGATTGCCTATGATAATGCAAATGCTCAGCTTCATTCTCTGGGTAGGTTTCAAGATCAATACTTAAGCTTTCGATATGACTGATGGTTTGTCGGTTAATACTTTCATTATTTTCGATTTTGCTTTTAGAGCTCTGATTCATCAGATAATGCTCGTTAGCGCAAGGAGCTAAATTGCCTTGATAAGCCACTATCAGTAACTCTACCGAAGGAGATAAAAGCACCAGCTTGTGGGCGCGGTTTGGCTTAATCCAAGCGCCTTGGTATTGGTTTAACGCCGTACCAACGTCTGCATCACTTAAGTAAGCTCGTCCAGCCAGAAGAAATACAAAAGCATCATTGGGGAAATGGTAAAAGCGACTATGTTGCTCATCTTGAATGACACTTTCATGATAGATTCTAAAATGACTTTCGTTACACAAGATCCGCCTTTTGCTCGCTTGGCCAAGCGCGTGCTGCGGGCTTGGGTAGGGGGCTTGGGATGGATCGGCTGAATTCATTTTACTTCCTTCATAAAGTAAAGAGACTGTTTTAATAGCATTTATTATGCCTTATTTTTCCTTTCTTCAAACCAAAAATCTCTGCTATTTGGCTGGCTAATGAATGAGTTAAGGTAAAAATGACGAAAATCTAACCAGAGGGCAAAGATTTCATCAACTCATGGCGTTTATTTAGCATTTAAAGGTCGATAAAGTTGCGGGCATTAGCTGCAATTCTTTATAGTAGAGCCCATATTTTTCATCCTAATTAAGTTTAGGGAAGCAAAGACTTAGTTCATTCTAAGTGCTGGCCAAATTTTGTAAGAAGGAAATCATCCTTGAGCGAGTTGTCAAATTTCGAGCAGAACGAAACATTGTCCCTGCAGGAATACACAGAAAAAGCCTATTTGAATTATTCCATGTACGTCATCTTAGACAGGGCTTTGCCCCACATAGGTGATGGACTCAAGCCAGTGCAAAGGCGCATCATCTATGCCATGAGCGAGCTGGGTTTAAAAGCGACGGCTAAATATAAAAAATCAGCACGTACTGTGGGTGATGTACTAGGTAAGTTCCATCCACATGGTGATAGTGCTTGTTATGAAGCTATGGTGCTAATGGCTCAGCCGTTTTCTTACCGTTATCCTATGGTCGATGGTCAAGGTAACTGGGGCGCGCCGGATGATCCAAAATCATTCGCCGCTATGCGTTATACCGAATCTAGGTTATCAAAATATGCCGATGTGTTATTACGTGAAGTATCACAAGGTACGGTTGATTGGATTCCAAACTTTGATGGCACATTAAAAGAGCCGTCAGTATTACCAGCAAGATTACCTAACCTACTATTAAACGGTACCACAGGTATTGCGGTAGGTATGGCAACGGATGTGCCGCCACACAACCTCACCGAAGTGGGTAACGCTTGTATTCATCTACTCAATAATCCAAATGCGGATTTAGATGATTTGATGAACTTCGTACAGGGTCCTGATTATCCGACTGGTGGTGAGATCACAACACCAAAAGCCGATATCAAAAAGCTGTATGAAACAGGTAAAGGCCAAATTAAAGCCCGCGCTCGTTATGAGATGGAAGAGGGTGACATTGTTATTAATGAATTACCTCATTACGCCTCTGGCTCGAAGATTCTAGAGCAGATAGCCGCGCAAATGCAGGCTAAAAAATTACCTATGATAGTGGACTTACGTGATGAGTCTGACCATGAAAACCCAACACGTTTAGTGCTCGTGCCTAAATCAAACAGGGTTGATGTGGAAGCTGTTATGACGCACTTATTCGCTTCAACAGACCTTGAACGATCTTATCGCGTTAACATGAATGTTATCGGATTAGACGGCTTGCCTCATGTTAAAGGCCTAAAGGCATTTTTAACCGAATGGCTTAAATTTAGAATCGATGTAGTACGTAAGCGTCTTCAATTTAGATTAGATAAAGTCCTTAATCGTTTGCATATTCTTGAAGGTTTATTAGTTGCCTTTTTGAATATTGATGAAGTGATTGAAATTATCCGTAATGAAGAAAAACCAAAGGCAGAGCTTATGTCTCGTTTTGGTTTAACAGACATTCAAGCGGAAGCTATCTTAGAGCTGAAATTACGTCATCTAGCAAAACTAGAAGAGATGCGTATTAAAGGCGAACAAGACGAGTTAGAAAAAGAGCGTAAGCAACTTGAAGCACTACTTGGTTCAGATCGCAAACTGAAAAAACTCATCAGTGAAGAGATCCAAGAAGCGATTGATGCCCATGGCGATGAAAGACGTACACCGATTGTTGAGCGTAAAGAATCTCAAGCTTTCAGCGAAGAAGACTTATTGTCTAATGACCCTGTCACGGTTGTTATCTCTAAACAAGGTTGGATACGTTCTGCTAAAGGTCATGATGTTGACCCGTTAGCTCTTAACTACAAGTCTGGGGATGAATTCTCCATTTCCTGTAAAGGACGCAGTAATCAGACACTCGTTCTATTAGCTTCTAATGGGCGTAGCTACTCAATTAAAGCGCATACCTTGCCATCAGCGAGAGGACAAGGTGAACCAATCACAGGGCGTATTAGCCTAGATAAAGATGTCACAATCGTGGCGGCTATGCTTGATACAGACAGTGCTTTCTACCTTATTGCCAGTGATGCCGGTTATGGCTTTATTGCTAAGCTAGGTGATCTTCATGCTAAGAATAAGGCAGGTAAAGCAACCTTAACCTTGCCTACTTCGGCGAAAGTGCTTGGCCCTATACGCGTGTCAGACCCTGCTAACTCTCATATCGTCGTGACCTCTAACGAAGGACGTATGCTTGCCTTTAAAGCCGACTCTCTGCCTCAAATGGCGAAGGGTAAGGGTAATAAGATGATTAGCATTCAAGCCTCTCGTGCCGCGAGTCATGAAGAGTATGTGGTTGCTATGGCAAGTGTGTTAGCGGATGACTTATTACAAGCGCATTCTGGTAAGCGCTTTATGTCTTTCACACAAAAAGACTTAAATGAATACCAAGGTGAGCGAGGGCGACGTGGTCTGAAATTACCTCGTGGTTTCCAACGTGTTGATGCGTTAGAAGTGAAAGTAGGTGAAGGTAAAAGTGCTCAGGCACAATCTGATCTACTTAGCTAACGAGTTGAAGCCAACTCACTGAAAAAGCAGAGAGAAACAAAAAAGGGCCGTATGGCCCTTTTTTGTTTCTTGTGTTTAGCTTTTTAACCGTCTTTATTTAGTGCCTCACTCACAAAGTCGATAAAACAGCGAACCTTAGAGGATAAATGTTTACGACTAGGATAAATTAGATAGATATCGATTTTGTGCCGATCATACTCTTCAAAAAGTTGGACTAACTTGCCGCTTTCTATCTCATCGCCAAGATTGAACTTAGGCATGCGAGTAATGCCATTTCCTGCGGCACATAAGATTAATTCTAGCTCTGAGTTATTTGTAAGTAACCGGCTTTCGACAGGTACTTGGAAAGGTTTTTGTTCTTCATCAACAAATTGCCAAATATTAGGTTGTTTGACATAAGAATAGGAAATCGTTTGATGGTTAATTAATTCGTTTGGATGAACAGGTGTTCCATATTTTTCTAGGTATGCTGGTGATGCAACTGTTACAGCATGGGATGAATATACTTTACGGCTAATCAAGCTAGAGTCATCAAGCTGATGAGCGCCACGAACCAAAATATCATAACCTTCTGTGATCATATCGACTTTGCGATTATTTAAGTCAACATCAAGATTAACGAGAGGGTAGCGATCTAAAAATTTTGCAATAATACAAGGCATTTGAGATAAACCAAAGCTGGTAGGGCAGCTAATGCGTAAATCGCCTTTAGGTTCAAGTTGCTGGCCACTTAATGCTGATTCAGCTTCTTCTGCTTGGTTAATAATCAAGGAGCACTGTCTATAATAAGCTTCACCTTCTGGCGTTAAGCTTAGTGATCGTGTTGTTCTGTGCATCAGGCGTAAGCCCAAGCGTGACTCTAACTTGTGGATTTCTTTACTGATATAAGAGGTCGAGTGGCCACTGTTTTGCGCTGCTTGAGTAAAGCTGCCGCTATTGACGACTTCGACAAAAATTACCATGCCGTCTAAAAGTTGTGCGTTATAGGTCATACGTTCGAGTTCTAATTTAGATAATTCACTCTAGTGTGCCTTGTTTCTGATTAAGAGCCAAATGGAAATTATTATTCTACAAAATGTGGATTAATCATTATGTGTTGATAGTCTAATATAACTTCATCGATCAGCTGCACCAGATTAAAAGGCAGCTCCACACTGAATTAGATGAGAGAAATATTATGAAAGTATTAGCTTTTGGCGCAAGTAACAGCACTCAATCACTAAACAAGCAATTAGCAACTTATGCTGCAGGTCTTCTTGGCCAAAAAGACAATGTAGAAGTTGAGATCCTAGATCTAAACGATTTTGAAATGCCTATCTACAGTAGCGATATAGAAAACGCGTCAGGCTTGCCACAATTAGCAAAAGACTTTTATGCAAAAATTGGTGAAGCAGATGCCCTTATTATTTCTTTTGCTGAGCACAATGGTACTTACACGGCAGCTTATAAAAACATCTTTGACTGGACATCACGTGTTGATATGAAGCTTTATCAAGAAACACCAACGGTTTTATTAGCAACATCACCAGGTCCTGGTGGCGCAGCAACTGTGCTTGCTCAAGCAAAAACATCGGCTCCTTATTTTGCCGGTAATGTTAAAGCGGATCTTTCTATTCCAAGCTTTTATGACAACTTTGATTTAGAAAAAGGCGAGTTAACTAACCCAGAGCTTAAAGACAAACTAGAGTCTGCATTAGCTCAGCTTGTTTAACTTTATGAGAAGAAACTAGCTTGAAAAAGTCTAGCTATAGCGAGAGTTAAAAGCTTAGATCTTCTGTTAAAAGCCATCAAATATCTCTGTTTGATGGCTTTTTTGTATTTGGAACTTGTTTAAGTAAACTTAAATGTACAGCGTTAATTGAGTGACTCAGGTGGGTTTATCGTCACATGTTCAAGGCATTTTTGCTGAATAAATTCTCTTAACCAAATATGGGCAGGGTTGGTTTGTTGGGTTTCAGGCCAAAGCATAAAGTACCTTGCAGGCGCGAGATGAAAAGGCATAGGCAACATCTTTAACTGATATCGTTCGCATAACTGATTGGCAAAAGCTGAGGTGCAAATCATGCTCATATCCGAATGTTGGGTGAGTAGGGCGGCACTGTGAAAATCAGCCACTACGGCTAAATCCGTACTTTCATTACCTTGTGCTAAAAGCACTTCGTCTAGCAGCCAGCGGGTTTGCTCTTCCACACTGATCTTAATACGAGATAAGGTTAAAAAGTTTTCTAAATTCCACGTACTCTCTAAAATAGGGTGGTTATTTCGGACTAAGCAAACATTCTCATCTTCAAATAAAGCCACCTTTGGAAGATCTGGTAAATGGTTGATGTTCCAAGGAAAGCCTGCTCGTGAATCCGTATCACGGGCAATAATAAGAAGGTCAAGCTGGCTTTGCTCAACGAGCTGGATACTTTTGGAATGTGTCTTAGCTATGTTGAGTTTTACTTTGGGTGCTGCCTGTGTCAGAGATTGCATAAAACTGGGAACCACAACAGGGAAAGCATTTTCAGCAATGGAGATTTTAAACTCTCTTTCATCCTCTTTAGGATCGAACTGACTTGGCACCATCATCTGGCAATAAAGCCTTATCCATTCTCTTAATGGTTGCTCCATCGCTTGGGCTTTCGCCGTTGCTTTAAGGCCAGTACCCGCCTTAATAAAAAGAGGGTCTTTGAGTTCGCCACCAACTTGTTCCCTTAATTTCGTAAGCTGTTTACTGACAGCAGATTGAGTCAGGTTAAGTTGATAAGCTGCGCGGCTAACGCTGCCTTCTTCTAAAAGAATCAGCATGAGTTTGAGTAGGTTTAGATCGATTTGAGCAAGTTGCATGGATTATTCCAAAATGGAAACAAGATGAAGCCAATAAGTCATTATATTTCATCTTCAAATCAAACTAAACTAAGTATTAATTAAACATTAAATCATGTTTGTCCTACCTGCTTTTTGGAATACTTGTTTTATGGCTCAACCACCTTCTCTCTATCTGTTTTTGCTCATTATCTTATTAGGTCCTCTCGGAATAGACGTCTATTTGCCTGCGATTCCCGCCATTGCTGAATCCATGAATACCCATGTTGATGGGGTTCAAGCCTCGGTTGCCATGTATTTGTCTGCCATGGGGCTAGGGCAATTAATTGCTGGGCCTTTAGCTGATAGGCATGGTCGTAAGCCTTTAGGTTTGACCGGTATTGCCTTGTATTTTAGTGGTGCATTAATTGCCTCATTAGCCACAGTGGTTGAAGTCTTGTGGTTCTCTCGTGTGTTACAAGGTTTAGGGGCTTGTGCCATTTCTGTTTGTGTTATTTCAGGTGTGAGAGACAGTTACAGCCTTGAAAAAGCCAGCCGTATATACAGTTACTTGAACGGCGTTATCTGTGTGATCCCTGCTTTAGCTCCAATGTTAGGCGGTATACTTTTAAATTGGTGGGGTTGGGAGTCTGGCTTTATTCTTATGTATGCCTATGCGATTCTGATGGCATTTGTCATCATACTAAAGCTGCCAGAAACCTTGCCTTCTGACACGGTAAAACAAAAGAAACTGATCAGTTTAGAGCGTTATAAACCTATCTTAATTAACCCTAAATTTCGCTTTCACGCGGGTATGGTTATGCTGTTTATGGGCATCATTATCGCTTACATCAGCATGGTTTCAGTCCAGTTAATGGTGGTGATGAAACAGTCTACTTTCGCCTTCTCCCTTTGGTTCGGTTTCAATGCCTTTATTAATATTATTGCTTCTTTCACAGCACCTAAAATCATCGACAAAGTAGGGCGTAAATTTGCGATACAGTTTGCTTCGTCGTTAGCCTTATTTGCAGGTGTTTGGTTATTGTTAGTCCTTGATAGCCTTGATCCACTTGCCTTGATGATACCTGTCTTTATTTCGAGCACAGGTGTGAGTTTTGTCTTTGCTGTATCTAATGCAGGAGCTTTAGCGCCATTTGGTGAAAGAGCAGGAACAGCGTCAGCCTTATTAGGCTTTTTCCAAATGACAGGGGCTTCTTTAATGGTTGCCATGATTAACACCTTGCCTTTTGGTGCTATGGCCAATTTTGCCATTGTCATGTTCTTGCCAATGATTTGGCTAGGTCTGCATAGTTTTAATAAACAAGACCTGTTTAAATTAGATCCGGCTAACTAATTCGAAGAGGAATAAAGGTGGAAGACAATAAACAGATACAAGTAGGAATCGGTGTCATCCTAGTTAAGGAGGGTAAGGTTCTTTTAGGCCAGCGTATTGGCGCTTATGGTGCCAATACTTGGGGGCTACCTGGCGGTCATTTAGAATATGGGGAAACCTTTGAAGACTGTGCCATCAGAGAAACTTTCGAAGAGACCAACCTCACTATCTCAGGCTTAACCAATGTTGGCGTAACAAATGATTTATTTGCCGATGTGGGCAAACACTATGTCACGCTATTTCTACAAGCTGAGCAAATTTCTGGCGAGTTAAAGCTTGCTGAGCCGGAAAAGTGCTTAACTTGGCAGTGGTTTGATTGGCAGGATTTACCTAAGCCTTTGTTTCCTTCTCTTGCTAATTTCATAAAACAAGGGTTTGAAATAGCCCCTTAATTTTTAGCGAATTTTTTGCTTTTTAAAGATGACTAAAATGAGCGCCTAAAGCGGGTTTTAATCATAAAACTTGCTTAGAAAGCAGGCGCTCGTATGCTAATCTTGTTATTTGTCTTTAAGAAGTTCCCATGGCTGCGACAGCAAAAAATAACGTACATTCTCTGCTTTATAGCACTACCTTAGATACCTTCCTTGCGGTGTGCCAACACCAGAGTTTTACGAAAGCGGCGAAGGCGCTTGGTCTAGGTCAATCTTCTGTTTCTCAGAATATTCAAAAGCTAGAAGAGTCGCTTGGTGTTGCCTTATTTGATCGTGAAGTGCGACCCATAATGCTAAAGCCAGAAGCGGTTATGTTACGAGAAGTACTGGAAGGTCAGTTTTCAGAAATTGAAAATGTGGTCTCCCTTATTCGTGAGCAAAATGAGCTAAAGCCTATTGTGAAAATAGGTGTTATCGACTCACTTTCTACCAATGTTGCACCCGCGTTAATTCGTAAGCTCACAGAGCAAACACGTCAGGTTTCTGTACTAAGTGGTATTTCGCCGAATATCGCGAAAGACTTATTGAATCGAGAAGTGGACATCATTATCACCAGCGATCCACTTGATGGCATCGAAGGGCTGAGTCGCTACTTTTTATGCCAAGAGCCACACTTATTAGTTTTGCCAAAAAACTCCGAATTGCGCGATACACCAGTCACTTGGCAGCAGCTTATCTCTTACGAACTGCCTATTGTTCGTTACTCTCGTCGCTCTGCCTCTGGACGAGTGGTTGATACTCACTTTTCTAGAATGCGTATGAATGTGCCTTTTAAAATCGAAGCTGATACAACCCGAGTTGTGCTTTCTATGGTCGCTGATGGACTTGGCTGGGCCCTATCAACACCCCTTTGTTTGATGCAATGTAAAGACATACTCGATCAAGTCCATATGCAGCCGGCACCTCAGCCTCTTTTTAGTCGTGAAATTTACATAGTTACTCGACATCAAGAGTATTTAGGTTTGGTTGATAACATTTTAGCGGAATGTGCCAAGCAGTTAAGTTTGGCCTTGCTGCCTGATATTAAGAAGAACTTTCCGTGGGTGGTTGATGAGATAGTGATAGATGAGAGAGCAGTAGACTTAGCCTGTAAGTTATAAAAAAAGAGGGCAGGAAAAATAGCTTCCTCCCCCCAAAAAGGATGATTTCTTAAACGCTAGGTTTTATGTCTTTAACGCTTTATCTTTTTACCTCTCTCGCTTTATTAATTGCGTAACACTTTTAATATGCTCAACTTGCTCTAACTGAAACAGCTGATTCAACAGATTTTTATCGTTTTCTGGGCTTAGTTTACCTGCCACACATTTAGCAAATTTCGTACTAAAGTCCTCATCACTAAATGGCTTTTCTGGGTTACCAATTGCTAGGTCATTCTCTAAGAAAAGACTGTCGCCTGTTTTCGTCTTAATCCAAATTTTGACAGGGGCGGTGCCGATAAAGCCTAACTTAGCGAGGTCATCATCAATTTCCATTGTGATACTCTGCATCAAGCTTTGTACCCTAGGGTCCATAATCTTCTCTTGAGTAAATTCCTCTAAGGTTAGCTGGCCATAAATCAGGCTAGCAGCAATGGAATACTCTAGAGAGAAGCGTGCTTCTACCGGTGTTTGTGGCTGGTGGCACACCAGCTCCTTTGGCCCTAATAAACTCACACCACAATGGATACTTTCAATCTCTTGCCAAGACACCTTATTTTCTTGTACTAAGGCTTCCATCAGGTCGCAGGCTGGGTGGTTGCCACTGCAATTAGGATACTTCTTAAAGGCATAGCCTTTTGTACTGATATCCCATCCCGTGCCAAACAAAATTGGCTTCACCATGGATCTGACTTTTTTCGCTAGCGCATCACTGGCATAACACTGAATAAAGCCGTCAACCCCTTCTAATGCCGTCGGTGCTGAGGTAATCCCATGTTGTGCCAAGCTCACCGCTTCTAAGCCAGATTTCGCCGCCATACCCGCATGATAAGGTTTGGCTTGGGTACCAAAGTTACTGCGAATACCACTAGACCTTGATAAGGATAAAGCCAGAGCACGAGTGGTCATGGTTTCATCTAGCGCTAATAGCTGACAAACCGCCGCAGCAGTGCCTAATGCGTAGAAAACCCCCGTTGTATGCCAGCCATTTTCAGAGGTTTCTGGCATCATTAAATCAGCGACTTTATGGGCCACTTCGACACCAGCAATATAAGCCGTCAGCAGTGCTTTACCAGATAAATCCAGCTCTTCCGATAAGGCTAAGAGTGCGGGAATAATGACAGTAGAAGGGTGGCCTATTGTCGCCCAACTGGTGTCATCAAAGTCTAAAGCATGGCCAGAGGCGGCATTCACCAAGGCTGCGTTTTCAACGTCGAGATTAAGGTCATGACCTATGATTGAGGCGTTACCGCCTTGGCTCCTTTGGCTCGCCCAGTGTCTTAAGTTTTCGGCTACAGGTTGATCGCAACCCGCAATCGCGACACCGATATAATCCAACACAGCGCGTTTCGCTGTATTGGTCACATCTGAAGGCAAATCCGAATACTCTAAAGAGACCAGAAAGCGCGCCGCCTGCGTCAGGATAGGGGCTTGCTTGTTCATGCTGAATCCCCACGTTTTGTCTTAAATAAGTCATTAAACTTATCGGGAGATGTCATCATTAATGGGTCTAGGTAGCGGTTTGCTTCAAGCTCATTCATGATGCCTGACTCAATAACCACTTGCTTGATTGTCTTATTTTCTTTATCCGCTTGCTTAGCAAGGCGAGAAGCGGTTTGATAATCAAATAAGGTCGCAATCACAGTCGAAAGAGCTAAGGAGTTTTCTGCATCTTGGTGGCATTTTTCTTGGTTGGCTTGAATACCGTCTATGCATTTACTGGCCAGTAATGGCATACAGCTAGACAATAAATCACAGGATTCAGTCACACAGTTAAGAATCAAAGATTCCCACACATTCAGGTCCAGCTCGCCTTCACAAGCGCGAGTGACAGCCACATCATTACCAAACACTCTAAAATACACCTGCATCGCCATTTCTGGCATAACAGGGTTAATTTTGCCCGGCATGATGGATGAACCAGGCTGCACCGCAGGCAGTGTTATTTCCCCTAAGCCTGCTCTTGGGCCAGATGACATAAGGCGCAAGTCCCCCGCAAGCTTATTCAAATTAAGGGCAATGGCTTTGGTTAAGGCAGAGACCTTGACCCAAAGATCAGCATTTTGCAGACCATCAAACAGGTTTTCTTCGACTTCCCAATCACTGCCAGTGACTTCATTCAGTGCTTCAAAAAGGTAGGTTTTATAACCCGGGAAGGTGCCAAACTCGGTACCAATGGCCGTTGCTGATAAAGGCAATTCAAGACAGCAATATCTCACTTCTTTTATCTCAGCAATCATCCTCTCAAAGGCATTACGATAACCGCTGAATTGCTGACCTAAGGTAATAGGGAGTGCATCTTGAAAACAGGTTCGGCCAAGCTTTACGACTAGTTCGAACTCAGCTTCTTTTCGCTTTAATGAGCCCACAAACTCAGACAAGACGGCCTCTAAAGTATTTAAAGCGCTGAAAACAGCCATCTTCATGGCCGCAGGAATTACATCATTAGTGGATTGCCCCATGTTTACATGAGTATTTGGATGTACTCTGTCATAACCCTTGTGGCCTGTGATGATTTCGTTAGCTCTGTTTGCCAATACCTCATTCACATTCATATTGGCCGATGTACCACCGCCACCTTGGTAAATATCGATGGCAAAGTTAGTAGGGTCAAGATTGGTCAGCATGTCATCTGCCGCCTGACAAATGGCTTGGCAGATGTCTTTATTTAAAACATTGGCTTTATAGTTAGCCATAGCCGCCGCTTTTTTAATCTGAATAATACTTTCTACAAAACCCGGAATATGAGAGATAGTCTTACCCGAAATCGCAAAATTCTCTTTCGCTCTTTGAGTCTGAATTCCGTAATAAAGGCTTTCGTTTAGTTGGCGTTCGCCAAGAGCATCATGTTCAATTCGCATCATTTTTCTCCTAGCTTAGTGCCAAAGTTCACGGTCTTCAGGGCGAAACAGTTTTCCATCAATACAGACGTGTACTCCTGCCGATGCATATTGCGCCGCTAAAGACGCAGCCCCTAAATTGAATAAACCGTCACTGTAGGTAAAGCCGTCTATTGGGCGCAAAGAGCCTGTCAGAATGACGGTTTTATCCATAAATAAGGCACGGCTTTTATTTAAATATCTGGCAAGGTCAAACAAGGTAAAAGACCCATGCGTTAGTACTATGGCAGAGACTGGGCTGTTCACTATGGCCGTCAACATGTCTTCTCTGTCTGCATCAGTCATCTCTCGGCTGTCTTTCATACAGACTTGGCTAAACAGGTATTCATCTTTAGCAACACCACAATGCTGCTCCAGGTATTTCGGCAGAATGCTCTCGTTAAAACAGATTGGCCCACATTGGTCAGGGTCGTAATAAGAGTCGATGGTTCCGCCTGTTGTAATCAGGTGAAAGTTAATAGGGTTTGTCATAAGTACTCCGTTATAGACCGGTAACTAGGCGAGGCAACCAAAGTGCCAATTCAGGGATAAAGGTGGTTAACAGCACCACAGGTAAGTAAGTTAGAAAAACGAATACCAAGGTCGGCTTAATAATTTGCGGTAGCTTAACGCCGCCAATTAAGGTGCCGAAATAGAGGATAGGCGCAGTGGGTGGGGTGATAAGACCCATGCCCAAGTTTGTCCCTATGATGGCGGCAAAATGCACTGGATGTACGCCAATCTCATTCATCACAGGCAATAACAAAGGTGCTGCGAGTAAGATGCCAGAGACATCCTCCATAAACATGCCGATAAGCAATAGGAAGAGGTTCACCAACAAGAGCAATAGAATCTTGTTATCTGTGATGGCAAGTAAACTTTCTAAAATTTGTTGCGGTACATCTTCAAATGTGAGAACACGCGCCAACATGCTGGCACAAAATATCACTAGCATAAGTACGGCTGTCACCTGAGCGGCTTTCCAAACAGCCTCGTAAAAAGAGTTCCAAGTCATCTCTTTGTAGATCCAAAATGCCACAGGCAGCGCGTACATAACGGCAACCGCAGCCGCTTCTGTTGGCGTTGTAACGCCCCCATAAATGAAGCCCAAGATGATAAGCGGCATGGCCAAACCAAAACCTGCACGACGTGTATTCAAAAAAATGTTTTGTCTCGCCGTTTTAAAGTCAGGCTTCTCTTCAATAACTAACGGCATCTTGCGAGTCAGAATAAAGTTCCAGAAACAGAAGAGGCAGATCAACAAAAGTGCGGGAATGACAGGGGCTAAGAAAGCTGCTGTGATGGAAGTGCCCGTTACCCAACCGTACAAGATCATGGTGGCACTAGGTGGAATAAGCAGAGCCAATACCGCCGAACAAGACACTAATGAGGTGGCATAGCCCCTGTCATAGCCTTTCTCGACCATACGCGGAATCATGATAGAGCCGATCGCCGCAACCGCTGAGGACGCCATACCAGATATGGCACCAAACACGGCGGTTGTTACGACTGTCACTATGCCAAGACCACCACGATAGTGGCCAAAAATACTATCAGCTAAGTTCAATAACCTTTTGGCGATACCACCATTGGTCATGATAGAGCCTGCTAAAATATAAAGCGGAATTGCTAACAGCACCATAGATGATGTTTTGCTGAAACCCGATGTGATGAGGAAAGAGGTGTTGCCGTATTCCCCCATAAAAATTAGAAATAACGCAGCGGCGACAAAAGTCAGTGCAACAGGCACGCCTATCACCATCAGGGTAATAAGCAGGGCTACGTCCCAGATAATAATGCTACTCATGGTAAGTATCCTCGATTATTGCTTGTGTTTGAAAAAGCCGGTGCAGGCTTCAATGACTTCGATAAAGAAGTAAAACGTCATTAACGCCATACCAACTAGCATGCCACCGTAAACCCAAGCCATAGGGATGCGAAGCTCGACAGAGCGGGTATCAAACTCTAAGTTGAATTGCACTAAATGCCAGGTTTCCCAGCACAGATAAGCGCAGAGTAGTGTTGAAATGATGCGTGTTAGAAAGTGAGCTAGATCGACAAATATTCCAGGTTTAAACACGGTATCAACAATGCTGGCTGAGATATGTTCTTTCATATGGGTGCCATACGCCGCCCCAATAAAATACATCACAGCAGCTAAGTAGCTGGCGCTTTCTTCAATACCAAAAATGGAATAATTGAAAATATAACGGCTCACCACTTGTACAAACACCAGCAAAGTAAAAGTGATGCTGGCAGCAAAGAGTATCCATCTTTGGAGACGGAGCTTAAATTGCCACAATAATTTAAGGGGACTAGCCGTTTTCATAGTTTTAATTGTAGTCGCAGTCATAGCAGCGAACCTTTTTATTAGGTGGTACTTCAGAAGTGCTTCTGAGCGAATTAGCTAAGAGGCACTTCTGTAAAGCAAATGATTAAGTGGAGCCAAAGGGATGCACCTCTGGCCGACTTAATAACTTATTTTTATCAGTAAGTTTTATCGTTAAGGGTTATTTACTGTAGTAAGCGCTTAACTTCTGGAAGAGCTCGTCGCCAATTTCGTCTTTGATATTTGGCCAAACATCATTACGGATAGCGTTAGAAATGGTCTTCATTTCAGCGTCAGAGAAGGTCACGACTGTCACACCTGCATCACGTAATTGCTGGCGATATTCAACATCGGCTTGGGCAACTCGTTGGAAGCGTTCAGTGGCCATGTTAGTAGCAATGTTCTGAATGGTCGTTTGGTCTGCTTCATCCAATTTCTGGAACTTTTTACTATTAATGATGAGAGAGTTAACTTCGAAAAAGTTATTAATCTGCAACCAAGTTTTAACAATACCGTTCCAGTCACGTACCGCATTTTCTGGTGTACCGCCTATCATGCCGTCGATCACTCCTGTTTGAACGCCAGTGTATAGCTCGGCCCAAGGCATGGTGGCAGTGTTATAGCCAAGACGCTCAAGTACTGGGCGCTGGGTGCCCACACCTGATGGCCAAACACGGATTTTTAAATCTTTATGTAGAGCATCTGGATTAGAAGGGTTGGTCACATCAGAGCTGACTGCCATGCCACCCATACCCACCGCATAAGGCGCTAGCATGGTGATGTTTTGTGGTTTAAGCAGATCGTTCACCACATCAAAAATGAAGCCGCCGTCGCTCCATGAGGTTTCCGCTTCTTCATAGGTTGAAACCGAGTAAGGGAACCAAGAAATATTCAAACGTTTGTCATACTTGGTCGAAAAAGACTGTACAGCGGCATCGACAACACCGTATCGTATCAGCTCGTATACTTCTTCAAGGTCACCCAATTGGTTGGCAGGGTAGACACGAACATTCACTCGGCCTTGGGTTTGTGCTTCAACACGTTTTGCAAATTCCTTAGACCAATCGTCTTGCTCAGATCCCGGAGGAGCAGGGTGAGAAAGGCGTAAACTGGTGGCTGCGTAACTAGTGCTTGCCGCAAGGGAAATAGCACTTGCTGTCACGGCGACCATACCTAGTTTAAAAAATTGTTTAATTGGGCTGCTCATTGGGACTACCTCATTCTAAATTTTATTGTTAATTGTAGTTGTCCGCTCAGACATATGTTGTGCAATACGTCTCGGGCAAATCCATTGAACGCTCTTGCAAAAAGAAGCACTATTAACATCGAGAATTCTAATTAATAGTATTAGCTGGAGTGATGGTAGGTTCAGTTATAGTAATAATGTCTGATTAATTACCTTTTATTCAGAGAAGAAACAGCAGGCAACCAGCCTTATTATTCGTCACATAAAATGAACAAGGATGATTATGTACATTGAATCAGAAGCACAACTTAGAGAGCTTTATGGCTTTGCAAAAGGCAGAGCAAAAGACAAACAGCTGGATGCATTAGAAAAGCATTCGATTAACTTTATCGAGCATTCTCCCTTTGTCACCTTATCCAGTTATGCTAAATCGGGTGCGTTAGATTCATCTCCAAGAGGAGGCGAGCCTGGGTTTATCAAGGTGATCAATAACAACTGCATCATCATCCCAGATGCCCGAGGTAATAATCGTCTTGATACCTTAGTGAACCTTCTCGATACCGGCAATATTGGTTGTCTCTTTCTGATCCCTGGCGTGGATGAAACTTTAAGAGTCAATGGCACAGCGAGGATTTCGACAAGAGAAGATTACTTGAGCCTCTTTGCCTCTCACCAAAAAACACCTATCTCATGTATCGAGGTCCAAGTCACAGAAGTCTTTTTACATTGTGCTAAGGCGTTAATGCGATCTGAGCTTTGGTCTGAAGAGTCGAAAATAGAGCGTTCCCAACTACCCACTATGGGTAGAATGATGCACGATCAACTTAAGATAGATGAAGAGCCAGAAAGCCAAGAGACCATGGTCGCCCGTTATAAGCAGGGTCTTTAGCATAGAAAACACTCAGTTTTGCTAAAATCCGTATTAATCAGGTTTTAAATGAATTCCTTTCATGATGGCTTGGGGACTTTGCGTGGCAATAATTTTGAAGTGACGTAAGCTTGTCGCCCGCTGTGAGCTGCCATAAGTGGCTCACAGTGTGTTACTTCTTATTATCCTTCGGAGCGTTTGACCCAGTGAACAAAGTGTCCTCTTTGGCAGTTTTGCCATTTCTCGTATTTTTAAGTCTTTTTATTGGTAGCGGGCTTTATTATCAAAGCTTAGGTACTGATTTTGCCTTCTATCAAATCAAAGCCCCAGTTGCGATTTTACCCGCCATTCTGATCGCCTTTTTAATGGTAAAAGGGTCTTTCAATAAAGCGCTAGACACCTTCATTAAAGGTGTGGGCGATAACACCATTATTACCATGGTACTTATCTTCTTATTGGCGGGGGCTTTTGCCAGTGTGATGAAGTCGATAGGTGCGGTTGATGCGACGGTTAACTTTGCCTTAGCAAGTGTACCTAGCAGCTTTATTCTGCCGGGTTTGTTTATTATCTCTGCCTTTATTGCCACCGCCATGGGTACGTCAATGGGCACCATCGCCGCGATTGCGCCTGTTGCCTTAGGCGTGTCTGAGGTCAGTGATATCGAACTAGTGCTCGCCATCTCAAGTGTAGTGGGTGGTGCCATGTTTGGTGACAACCTATCTATCATTTCAGATACCACGATTGCGGCAACCCGTACCCAAGGTTGTGAGATGAAAGACAAGTTCCGTATGAATGTGAAGCTTGCCATCCCAGCAGCTCTAATCACGCTTATTGTCTTATATTTCGCCGGTGCCGATAGCCAATTAGCCGATGTAGGCGACTATGAATACATTTTGATTCTGCCTTACCTAGCGGTATTAGCTTTAGCCGTTTTGGGTATCAATGTTTTTGTGGTGCTTTTTAGTGGCTTGCTACTCGCTTCGGGTATTGGTTATTTCCACCAAGAAACCTATGGCATTGCGAGCATTAGCCAAGATGTGTATGCAGGCTTTGGTGCCATGCAAGAAACCATGCTCTTATCTTTGTTGATAGGTGGTCTTGCGGCTCTCATGCGAAGTGAAGGTGGCCTAGCTTGGATCTCAGCCAAACTACAGGCCTTGGTAAGTAAACTTTCTGATCTGGGTTTAATGCAAACCAAAGCCGGTGAGATCTGTATAGCCTTACTTGTCGCATTAATGAACTTTGCGACCGCGAACAATACTATTGCCATTCTCATCTCAGGGGCAGTAGCAAAAGAGATTGCAGAGAAATACCAAGTAAGCGCCGCCAGAAGTGCTAGCTTGTTAGATATCTTCTCTTGTGTGGTACAAGGGTTAATTCCTTATGGCGCGCAAATTCTATTGGCGAGCTCTATCGCTGCTATTTCACCTTTTGCTTTGGTTTCAAGTATCTATTATTGTTGGGTCCTTGCGATTATTACCTTGTGCTTTGTTCTGTTCTTATGGCCAAGGGAAGATAAGCGCTAATCGGTTTTATCACTAGATGCATTTAGGGAGAGGATATGTCTGAGTATTATGCTTGCGTGCAATGGCACAAAGGTGAAGATGAGAGTTTTATCGATAACCAATATAGCCGAGCACATCAATGGCATTTTGATGGTGGTCTGAGTGTGCCTGCATCCTCTTCTCCCCATATTGTGCCTTTGCCTTATTCAGTTGAAGCGAATGTCGACCCAGAAGAAGCCTTTGTTGCCTCTTTGTCGAGCTGTCACATGCTTTTCTTTCTCTCTATTGCAGCTAAAAAACGTTATCTGATTAATGAATATAAAGATGATGCCATAGGCCTGATGGAAGAAGACGAAGAGGGCAAAATGGCCATGACCCAAGTCACCCTGCGACCTTATGTGGCTTTCTTGGGCGAGCGTCAACCAAGCCTAGAGCAACTTGAAAAGATGCATCACCAAGCTCACGATCTTTGTTTTATTGCTAATTCAGTGAAAACCCAGATCAAAACCCAAGTACGCTTGTCTTTGGCCTGAGTAAAGTAAGAAAAAAGCGAAGATCGCAGAAAGCAAAAAGGGAAGCCAATGGCTTCCCTTTTTTATGTCGCAAGACGCGCTTAAGCGGGTGTTTTCTCAGCAATATCCATAATCACTTTGAAAAAGTCTTTCGCTTGGTGCGGCCCTTGGATAACGTATTGATCGTTAATCACATAGGTAGGCGAGCTATCGATTTCTAGCTTCTTAAATTGCGCTAGCTTCTTTTCAACCTTGATCTTAGTTTCTTCAGTGAAGGCATCTTCAATTGCATCTTCATCAAGGCCAGCTTGCTTACCAATCTCAGCTAACACGTCCACATCACCTATGTCTTTGGCATCGGTAAAGTAAGCGTGGAAAAGTGCTAACGCTAGGTTAGTGCCAACCTTCTTTTTATTGGCAATATGGATAAGCTGGTGGCTTAGGTGAGTATTAGGGATAAGGGCCTTATCGCTAAAGTTAAACTCTATGCCTTCTTCTTTACCCACTTGCTGTAGCGCGTGATCCGCTTCGTTTAGTCTTTCTTCACTGCCAAAACGGCTGGTCAAATATTCGATTCTGTCTTGTCCTTGAGTAGACACTTCTGGGTGTAACTCAAGGGGCTGCCAGCGAATATCAAATCGATAATCATCACCTAGCTGCTCCATCGCTTGTTTTAAGCGTGAATAACCAAGGTAAGCCCAAGGGCAAACGGTGTCACAAATGATATCGATACGAAAATCAGCCATACGGCCTCCAATAGTCTGTTTCTTTGCGACGCTTTATACCTTATTACGCGATGGAGTGTTAGGGCTTAGGGTGAAAAAAGTTTGAAATTGTGGGTTGGGGGTGAGCGAGGTAAAAATTAGCTTATTAAAAATTAACAGACTTTATCTTTGAGTCGGGTTTAAAGTTATATAGAATCAATGAGTTATAAAGTTAGGAACCATGGTCTTGTAACAGTTTAAGCAGGGATTGAGATAAGGCGTATGTGCGCTTAGCCAGGAAGGTGTTTAGTAATAATCTATCGAATAAAAGCCTTCCGTTAGACCTCCCTTGTAAGATAAAAAATTAGATGTGGTGCTTTGAGTGCGGTGGTTAAATCGTACAAATCGAGCGTGCGCGTTATTTAATTGTTATAAGCCTTCTCAATATTGTTAGCAGTATTACTCAACTTAAAAGGATATAAAAATGTTTGAAGTTAAAATGACTATTAATGGTAAGCCGATGACGGAAGCAAATATTAAAAATGAGCTAGAAAAAGCAATGTTTGAAACCGTTGTTGAAGAAATTAAAGAAACTGTTGAGTCTGCTGTTTCAAAAGATGAAGCATTACAAATTAAAATCGATGTAATTGGAACTGATGTTGAAGCTTTATCTCTCAATATAAGTGGTCCAGATGATATTGTAGCTAAAATCGAAGCAGCTTTGGTTGAGTAGTCACCCAGCTCATAACAAGTTACTTAAAAGGTCGTAAAACGCTTGGCTTGCGCTCCTTCGTCGCTAATTTTAGCCAAGCATTTATGCACCCATTAGTAAGGCGTTGGTATGACTCCCC
>NZ_JXYC01000008.1:0-75592 GCF_000967665.1 Marinomonas sp. S3726
TGTTATCATTTAAGTTCCTAATTAGCGCTGTTAACCTTCAGTTTTTACTTTCTCTTCTTCTACTTTTTTATTTCTTTTTACGCCATTCTAAAATCAGATAAAGCCTTTAAGTGATTAATTTGATGTCACTATTTTGCTTAAGAAAACTTAAGAAAATTAAGCCATATTTAAGGTTCTAGATCGGTTACCTGTATCTCTTTAATCTTTTAATATTACTAACAAGACATTTCGGTTTGTGTTAAAGGTTATCTCATTCAGCTTTTAATTAACTGTTTTAGCTAATATCAAACGCTCATGCACTTGTGTCTTCATCATTTCGTTTAAAGTTATCTATAGACCTAACTTTTAATCTTAAAAAAAACGACCTTTTTAAGGCAAATTTCCTTTCTTATTTTGATGAGAAGAAGAGATCACTCATCTCTCGTTTTGTGTTTATAAAATTTAAGTTAACCAGTACGTCTTTATTTTTATTAGGGAGAATAAAATATGGCAGTATCAAACAGCACTCATATGCAGTATCAACAACTTGGTCAAAATGGACCTATTGTTTCTAGGCTTGCTCTTGGGACAATGACATTTGGAGCAGAAACCAATGAGGCTGAAGCCTTTCGTCAATTAGATTGTTTTGCTGATTATGGTGGTACCTTTATTGATACGGCCGACGTGTATTCAGCGGGTATTTCGGAAGAGATAATAGGGCGTTGGATTAAGCAACGTGGCGGTCTTGGGCAAATGATACTGGCAACTAAAGGTCGTTTCGCGCCGCCTGCGGGCAGTTATGGTGGCTCACGTCGCGCCATAGTGAAATCGGTTGAGGCCAGTCTTAAACGTCTTCAGCTAGATTCAATTGATGTCTATTATATGCATGGCTGGGATACTCAAACAGATATAGAAGAGACGGTTAATGCTCTGGGCGATCTTATTCGAATGGGTAAAATTCACCATATTGCTTGGTCTAATGTGTCTGGTTGGCAGATTCAAAAAATAGTATCAACGTGCGATAAGTTAGGCGTGTCGAGACCTATATCGGTTCAACCTCAATATAATTTATTAGATCGTGGCATTGAGGTAGAAGTGCTACCTTGCTGTCTTGAGAATGGTATTGGACTAGCGCCTTGGTCTCCCTTGGGTGGTGGCTGGTTAACAGGTAAATATAACCGTCAAACTGTGCCAACTGGCAGTACTCGCTTAGGTGAAAACCCTGCGCGTGGTGTAGAAGCCTACGACAAGCGTAATACGGATAAAACGTACCGAGTGTTAGATACGCTAGAATCAATAGCGACTCAGCATCAAGTGCCTATATCTCATGTAGCATTAACTTGGTTGCTATCTCGTCCAGCGGTGAACACCTTATTATTAGGCGCAAGGACTATAGGGCAGCTTGAGGATAACCTTAAGTCCATTAGCTTAGAATTGGAGCGTAAAGAAATTAATACACTGACTAAAGTGTCAGCCCCTGGCTTACCCGAATACCCTTATCAGTTCTTAACGGATTGGTCTGGCATAACAATTTGGGATGAATTAGGTTCTTCTCTTTAAGTTAAGAAATAAACTCATTACTAAAGCGGCTTGTATTAATACAGGCCGTTTCTGTTTGTTTTCATACTATAAGGCTAATCTAATCTCATAGATCAATGTAACAAGTTTGTTAAAACGAGTCGTTTTATGAGTGTGAGTGACAGAATATTGTTTGAAAATGAAGCTTTTAGGCTTTATGCCATCTATGAAGATGTTTATTTGCTTAACAAGTCATTAAAAGCAACGTTATCCCAAAGTGTTCAGTCAGATATTGTTATCGCGTCGATTTATGGTGACCCAGATTCTGGCTTAATTGCTTGGAATAATGCATTTGTTGCCTTAGCTGGTTGCGGGCTCTCCCTATATTTTTTAGAAACAGGTGAAAGCTACTCAATCGGGGCACAGGCTGATAATACGCTTTGGACGGAAGGCATCTATCAAAGTGCAGAGGATGAGGTTCATTTCGTTCGCTTTACAGCCTATACAAAGGACAACAAGATTCGAGTTCATCGACTCAATGTATTGAGTCGAGAGGTTGAAGTGCTTTAGCCACGCTATTATTTAATCAGCTTTTTGGCTTCATAAACCATTCGGGTGGAATCCAAGTATCTTGGATATATTTGTTACTCCACTTAGCAATCTCTTGGAGAATAGGTAGGGTATCTAGCCCTTTTTGAGTGAGACGATATTTATATCTTTTAGGTTTAGATTGATATTCTTCTTTCTCAACCATGCCTTCTGCTTGCAGCATTTTTAATCGCTCGGCGAGTCTGTTTGTGGGGATTTTCTCAGGAGAATCAGCCAGCTCACTATAGATCTCTTTGCCGCAGACGAGGTCGCGTATAATCACTAATGTCCACTTATCGCCATATATGTCTAACCCACTTACAATGGGGCAGGGTGAGCGTAAAAACTGACTGTCTGAACTCATATTAAATCTCTTAAATTGCTCTAGTGCTCCAGAAATACTAATTCATTTACTTGCGAAATTGAAGTTACTGATATAATCTAATATTACTTCAATTTCGTAAGTAACCATTTAAGGAGTAATGTATGACACAGTTATCGGGAGATTGTCTTTGTGGCAATATCAGCTATACCTGCACGGAAGAGGCTGTTATGTCTGGTCATTGTCAATGTGCGGATTGTCAGAAAATCAGTGGTGCTGGCCATATTTCAAGTTTAGCGATTCCAAGAGGTAGCTTAACTTTTAAGGGCGAAATGGCATTTCATGAGAAGCAAGCGGCTAGCGGCAATATGATAAAAAGAGGGTTTTGCCCTCAATGTGGTTCACACATTTATGCTGAGAATAGCGGCTTTCCTCAATTCGAATTTATCCGAGCAGGGAGCCTACATGACTTAGAAAACTTCAAACCTAGTATGGTGGTGTACGCCAGTAGTGGCGCTTCATGGGATCATATGGATCCAGCTTTGCCTAAATTTGAAACCATGCCTGGGATGTAATCCACATAAGGAACCTGCGATTAAGTCACCTCTTCTCAGTCTTTTCAGAAAAAGTATCAATCAAGGCGTCACTTTGCCGCTTTTTTCTGATAAGAGCTGTAGGTACCTTTCGAAATGGGACAACACAGGGTGATACTTTTTTCTGAAATGCCGTTTAGGTATTCTTCAAAGACCCGAAGGGCGTGGTCTAAAAGCACTACCTTTAAGTTGAGGATCTTATCAATAGAATCACTATTAAGTTGCGCTCCTCGCCATAAATCTAGTTGCTTTTATCCACCCGCTGAGGCGGGAGGACTTATTCGCAGGTTCCTTAAGCAATAACACTCACTTCAATGAATGTTTTTTTGAATGAGGTGAGTGTTATTAGTGAGTAAAGCAAGTTTGTTCGCAAGCTTCTTAAGCATGAAAATAGACCTTATCTAATAGAGTTTATTAAATGCTTTTACTGAAAACCCTTTTAATATTTGATCGCCTATTTTCAGCACAGGCACGCCACGAAGCCCTAGCTTTGTAAACTCCTTGCGACCACTTGGTGTTTGTACATTGCACAAACGATAGGTAATACCTTGTTGGTCTAGATAAGCTTTGGCTGTATCACAGTGAGGGCATTTATTCAGTGTGTAGAGGGTCACTTTTTTCATTGAGTTAACTCTTATCTCTAATTTGCCTGTAATGGGTTGTAATTTGTGAGCTTTTTATTAACGGCATAATACGTTTTTTGCCATTAAATGTTATCTAAAAGTTAGATTTAATTATTAAAACAGCACACTGTTAAAGGGAAATTATGAATAAGAAGTTGATACTTTTGGTCATTCCAGCACTGATCTCTGGGTGCGGTTTAACCTCTGTTCAAAAACAACAGGTCTCTCAGTTCGCATCTGCTACGCAAAGCATTAGTGTTTCAAGCCAGAATAACTTTAAAGAAACTAGGGATAAAATTATTGAAATCGAAAGGCGTCGATTAATTATTAGAAACAATAAACCTCCTGCTGATTTGGATTTAGACGGTGGCATTAGTGCGACTGGTGTTGCTGAATTAATCTCTGTGTTAGATGTTTTAAATGCATATGGGAAATTGCTCAATCAGCTTGCGTCTCATGATGAATCAGAAAACTTAGGGAAAGCGGCAACGGCATTTTCTACTTCTTTTGAATCTGCTGTTCAGCTGGATAAAGCGGGTTATGTTATTTCAGATGAGAAAAAAGAAGCATTTGAAGGCGTAGTCAAGCTTACGGGAAGCTGGTTTGTTGAGAAAAAGAAGAAGGAAAGCCTAGTAAAAATAGTCAAAGCTTATTCTCAAGAGGTGAATGCTTTAGCGGATTTATTGGTTAATGATCTTACTCTTAAGGGCCGCTCTTTATGTATCGATAAAGCTAGCAGACAAGATAATGATATAAAAACAGGTGTGATTGACCACTATTGCACGAGTGCAAAAGCCTTACGTAAAGCCTCATCTGATGTATTAAGAGTAGGTGGTAACTCTTTTATCGAAAGAGAGTTTGCTTATGATTCGTATGTGCTCAGTATTGAGGCGCTCGAAGAGGTAAACGTTTTATCCAGCAGTGGTTTTAAAGCTATTACTCAGTTCAAAAAAGCCAATAACGAATTATTAAAATCAGTTGAAAACGATAAGTTTAATTCTGATCAAATTAAGTCATATGTAAAGCAAGTGAAAGAATTAAATACCTATATTCAACTTCTATCTCATTAACAAAAAGGATTGGTTATGACGATTAAAACACTTTCATCAGAAATCTCGCTGGCTATAGAAGAGTACGAAGCACTTTCAGAAGCCTCTCCATATGATCAAGAACTTAATCAGAAGATTCAAGAGTTATACGATCAGCTTCAGAAAGCGGAAGGGAAAGAATGGGAAGAAAGTATTGCTGAATATAAAGAAGCCAAAGAGGCATTGATTCTTGCATCAAACGTTGCTCAAGAAGCGGTTAATGATTTATCAAAAACGGCAGTGGCTGTTTCTAAAGCGGCTAAAGCATTAGATAAACTGGTTACGGCATTAGCCTTGGTATTATAAATTGGGATTAAGCCAAACTAGCTAGTTGCTTGTGTTTAGCGCCGTGGGTACTGCTTACTGGCGTTAAATACGGCTAAGAGAAAAATTAGCCTATGTGTCTTTGAATTAATCCAGAAATATAGTCTTTGCTTAAAGGGCGGCCTAAAAGTAATTGCTGGCTAAGTAGCCCTAAGAGAATGGCGTAAAGTTGTTCTGTTTGCTCGGCATCAACATAGTTGGCTAACAGGCTTTGGTACTTCTCGTTAGCCGTTCTCATACAGGTGTCTTGTGGGATATTTTCTAAACCAATGACATCTATATACTCCATTACCAACTTGGTTTCTTGAAAATGTCGCGGTGCTAAAAGATTCATGATTTGTATGAAGTTTTCTAGCTTCTCATTCTGGCTTGCATGCTCCACGTGAGGGCAGCCATTTAAGATCATGCTGTCTGAACTAAACATGGCTTCTGTGGAAGCAACGAAGATCTCATCTTTACTTTTAAAGTAGTGATAAACCGCGCTTTTACTCATGGATAGGTGGCTGCAAAGCTGCCTCATGCCAAGATCTTTATAGCCATGCTCAAGAAAAATACTTGCTGCTTTTAAAGCAATCTCTTCACGTTTCTTATCATGGTCAACAATTTTTGGCATAGGTTTTCCTTACTGGCTTAGCTAGTTTTTAGCGTGCTTTAATCCGAAGCAAAAAGCTAAGAACTCATTCATAGGCTTTTAAAAAAGGCTGCAAAGTTAAACAGAATCACCTCTAAAACACCAGATTTAACCCTATGTTTTTACTTTTTTGCGTATTCATTATTTTTGATGGAGGCTTTTTTGAAAATTATAGTCCATTTGGTCTAAAAAGGATTTACAAGTCTTGTGTAATTAGGGTATTTTAAAAAGACCAAGTGTTCTAAATAAAAATTTATATAGACTTTTAAGAAATAAGTAAGCAGCAAATTGATAAAGGTGTGTTATGAAAATTGATTGGCAAGTTCCAGCAGCTCGAGCGGGATATAAAGGTAAATTAGATAAGCTAATTGGCCCTGGGGCAACACGTGCAGAAAAAGATGTGCAGACTTACATTCCCTTTATTGCCGCTGGTATTTTGGCTTACTTTGTTTATCAAGCCGGACTTGATTGGAGTTGGGCGCAGTATTTTGTTGCCATTTTATTGACTGTCGATATGGTCGGCGGCGTTATTACAAATGCCACTTCAAGTGCTAAACGCTGGTATCACCGTGAAGGTGAAGGCTTTGTACAACATATGAGCTTTATTAGCATTCACTTTATTCAGTTAGCCGTGTTTAGTTATTTCTTTCTTGAATTGAATGTTTGGTGGATTGCTTATGTTGGGGCTTATATGTTGCTTGCTTCGGCGGCAATTCTACTTACCCCGCTTTATCTACAAAGACCTATCGCGCTCATTTTGTATTCTGTGAGCCTTATCTTGAGTTTGTATGTGTTTGAGACGGCTGTAGGGCTAGAGTGGTTCTTGCCTGTGTTTTATTTGAAACTGCTGATTAGCCATATTTTAAGGGAAGAACCATATCGACCAGAACACGAAAGTAGCAAGGACGCATAGCCTTGATAATTCAGGCTTTGATAAAGGAAAAGAATAGGAGGTAAATGATGCAAGCAAAAATTCTTCTTGCCGGAGCAACAGGTTATTTAGGGCGTTACTTAGTACAAGCGTTACTTAAACAAGATAAAGGCTTTGTTGCTTTAGGTCGTTCACTTAAAAAGTTAGGGGCTATGGGGCTTGGTGAAGCGCAAATTAAATTGGCTCAAGTTACTGACCCTATGAGCCTTGCTGGCTGTTGTGACGGTATAGATATCGTTATTTCTTGTGTTGGTATTACTCGACAAAAAGATGGCCTTAACTATATGGATGTGGACTATCAAGCCAATATCAATTTGCTTGAAGAAGCAGAAAGGTCAGGAGTAAAGAAGTTTATTTATATCTCTGCTTTCAATGCGCCTAATTATCAATCGGTACGAATGTTGTACGCCAAAGAACAATTTGCGCAGCGCTTATTATCTTCTCAAATGTTAGAGCCCTGTGTGATACGGCCTAATGGTTTCTTTTCTGATATTGAAGCCTTTTATGCCATGGCAAAAGCAGGGCGTGCCTATTTATTTGGGTGGGGAGATGTGAAAGTGAATCCTATCCATGGGGAAGACCTAGCACGCTTTTGTTTAGAAGCTGCTGAGCTAAGCTCTCATCAGGGCTCTCAACCTAAAGATAGCTATTTAAATGACTCACCACATAAGGCCAAACAAACATGGCGGCCTAGACAAGATAAACGTGAATTAGCCATTGGTGGTCCAGATATTTTCAGCATAAAGGAGCTGGCGCAACTTGCCTTTAAAGCCATGGATAAACCAGAAAAACTCATGTACTTACCAGATTGGGTAAGAAAATTAGCTTTGGCAGTGGCGAAACAATTGCCAGAAAGAGTGGGTGGCCCAGCTGAGTTCTTTTTAACTGTCTCTGGTCAAGACATGGTGGCGCCTGCTTATGGTGAACACCATTTATTAGAGCACTTTAAAAGCTTGTCGTGAGCAGGGCTGAGAGACACTAAGCCGTATCTCTTAGTGTCTATTAGGTTGGTTTTTTTCTAGCCAAAAGTAAAAGATCGCTAACCCTACAAAGACGGTGGCTGACATGACAATTGGGGTATACAGGGCAAGGCTTGATTCGAGTAAGGCTCCAAAGCATAAATAACCCAGAGGTACGGATAAAAAGCGAATTGAGGTAAAGATAGTCATGGTTCTGGCAAAAAAACTTTCTGCCACTTGAGTTTGTATCAAGGTGACTTCTATCGGGCCTGCAAAGCCAATACTTAGCCCTATGAAAAATAGCGGAATCAGAATGAGTATTTGGTTTTGAATAAATGGGATGGAGGCTAGCGTGAGGGTAAGGCAAAGGTAACCAACTAGTATGATGTTTTTTGCCTTAATATGCTTACCAAAAAAGCTGTAGGCGAGTGAAGACGCGGTTGTGCCTGCGCCAAAGCAGGCCATTGAAAGACCAAAGTTAATCACAGAGTCAAACACTAGCTTATTCATAAAAGGTAAATAAACTAGCAAAAAAGGTGTGATAACAATATTGACGATAGCACTAATAAAAAGCACAGCGCTTACCTGATTCAGAGAACGAATATAAATTAGGCCATCTTTAAAGTAACGCCAACTTAAATGAGCTACCTCTTGTTGGTCAGCCTTTTGTTGGTTAGTTATTACATGATCAAGATCCTGGTATTTTTTAAGCAGAATCAAAGCAAAGGCAACAACTAAGAAGCTTGCCGCATCAAAATACAAGGCAGTTATCGTCCCTAAGCTAGCAACAATAATGGCTGCGATAAGTGGGCCTGCTAGATCGCAAACATTTTCTATCGATGTGTTTAACCCATTGATAAAACTCTTGTCATACTTTCCTTTTGCAATTTCTTTCATTAAGAGCACATCTTTCGCTAAACGTCCCGGAGAATCCAGTAATGTACTTAGGGCAAGCAAAACGGCTAAGAGAGCAAAATTTAGCATATCTAAGCGATAGAAAAGGGGAATAAGTAAGACGCTTAAAAAGTTAACAAGGTCGGAAATGATAGATGTTCTAAAGCCGCCAAACCTGTCGACTAAAGGAGCACTAAAAAAGGTTGAGAGAATGATAGGTAAAATTTTGGCAGACATAACGGCTGCGACTAACCCTGGGCTATCCGATATTTCTAGGATTAACCAAGGTATGGCAACTTCTGTCAGTGCATTACCTAAAATCGTTATGCCATTGAGACTTAATAGGGTGAAAATTGGCCAAGAAAACCCTTTAGTCGCTCGCTGAGATAGCCGCTTCATTAAAATCCTTTTTAATATTAATTGAATATATCAAGAGAAATGAGAGCTATTCCTCGTATTTAGGGCAGTCATTTTTCGGATGGATGATGAGGGCATTTTATGCTGCTTTAGTGCTATCTGTCATGCCTCTTCAGGTAATTAAAACATGAAGACTTTGTTACTAAAAGTGCTTAAAAATCGCTAAAAGCATAATCTAAGTAAATTTCAGGCCTGATAAAAGACGCTAAAAGAGCAGTAATACATAGTAAATGGATGCAGGCACAAACAAGATAAAACTATCCTGTTTGTACCTGCACTCATTTATTTCTATTTCTGGGGGAGGGAGTCTGAGATTAGATTTTAAAGGTTGAAATCAAGTCTCTTAATTTTTCCGTCTGACTTTGCATCTCATTGCCAGCTTGTACTGTAGACACAGCATCATCAGAAGTTTGCTGTGCGACGGCACTTATCTCGACCACGTTATGCATGACATCTTGAGTGACTTTTGCCTGCTCTTCTGAGGCGGTGGAGATTTGTACTATCATCTCTTGAACTTGTTTACCGGATAGTGTGATTTTATTTAGAGAATCGCCAGAGATATTAGCTTGCTTAATGGTTTCCTCTACTTTGGTTTGGCTCTTTTGCATCATGCCGACAGCTTCGTTTGATCGAGTTTGAAGTGCTGTAATTATCTCATTAATGCTGGTGGTTGATTCTTGCGTTTTTGACGCTAAAGATCTGACCTCATCTGCGACCACTGCAAACCCACGCCCTTGCTCTCCGGCACGTGCCGCTTCTATCGCTGCATTCAAGGCTAGTAGGTTGGTTTGCTCTGCTATAGTCGCGATAACTTCTGATACTGAGCTTATCGACTGACTTTCTTGCTGAACTGTGGTGATGACATCAGATGCATGGTTAATATCTTGAGATAGCTCTTCTATGGTGGCGACTGTGTTTTTCACATTCTGCTGGCCATCTAATGTGATTTGTTGCGACTCTTCCGTAATTCTCGCGCAGTCACTTCCATTTTCAGCAATATCATTCACGGTTGCTGTCATTTCTTCTATGGCTGTGGCGACTAATTCAAGCTTTTCATTCTGGGAGGTGATGTTAGTACTCGTATCATTTGCTACACCCAAGGTTTGGTTAGAAGATGTGGCTAAACTCTCTAATACGGACTGAATATCACTGACAAGTTGCTTTAAATTATTGCTCATTGTGATCATAGATAAATACAGACCACCTGCTTTTAAATCCTTATCAAAGCGAGTTGATAAATCACCATTGGCAATACGGTTTGCAAGGTCTGCCATATCATGAGGCTCACCACCAAGAGGCTTGGTGATGGAAGTGCTAATCAACCAAGACAGTAAACCACCAAAGCTGATGATCAAGAATAACCCGAGAAACAGAATGCTATAGAGGAAGTCGACATTATCGGCTAACGCGGCTTGATCATTTTTGGATAGGGTGATTTGGGAGGCTCGCATCTCAGCCAAAATAGCTTGGATTTTTTGAGCTTTTGGCGCGGCTTTTGTACCTAACCAAGCGTTTGCCTTGTTCCAGTCATTACTAGCACGAGAGGTGAACATTTGATCAACAAGAGGGCGGAAATACTCTCTACTCTCTATTCTCTTGATAGGCGTTCCATTCTGTACTTTGACTACTTGATAAAAGCTTGGACTTTGTTGTTAAAATTTCGAATTGTGCTTCGTTCTTCTGCCATAAGTTAAGAAAGTTTGTCTTAAACTTTTCATCACCAGATAGAAGGTAGGCACGAATATTGGCTAAGCCTAAGGCAAACGAAGCGCGACTATCGGCAAGAGTTTTTAGCAGGGCTTTGCGCTGTGGATTTGAAGCCTGATCCATTTCTAACTCAATTAGATTTGTCAGAGATGCGATGGTTTCAGCAGCTTTTGGCGCCGCTTGGTTTAACAAAATATCAAAAGAGGGGATATTATCTTTTGTATGAGCGATATCTTCAATTTGCTGCTGAGCATTACGAAACTCTTTAATGAGAGTATTCATGTCTTTCAGTTTTTCTATATTAGCCGCCACTGTCCAGTTATCTGAAAACTGGTTTAATGCAGTGAGTGCTTTATCAATACCTTGCCAGCCAAGTTGGCGCTCATTCTTGAAAATATCCGCTTTATTAGGATCATCCCCAAGAATCAAATAACCTCTTAAGCCAGATAAACTCTGATTAATACCACTGGTTAACATTAAGCCAGCTTCAACAGTGGGCGCTCTAACATTTAAAAGTAGCTCTTGATTACGTTTGGTTTTTTCTAACTGAATATAAACAAGAGAGGTACTAATTACTGCTATTGCAATAATTAATCCGAAACCGAGAATTAGCTTTTTTTTTGTCGCAACACTGTTTAAGAACTGCATAAATAGACTCTAGAAAATGATAATTGTGGCTGATTTGAACATACTGATTAAATGAAGCAGAGCACTTAAACATAAGTTAGGTAAACGTTAAGTGAATGCCATGCTACTTTTAGAAAATACCATATAAATTATTGTGAAATATTACTAAAAAGCTGATTAGGGTATTTATATCAATCAGTTGGATGACCTTAAACCTTAAAACTTGTCATATAAATGAGGTGGGAAAGAGCCTTTACAAATCATCAAATAAGAATGATAATCATTTAATAGCTTGATTGAGGTTGTTCTTATGTTGCAGCTTAAACCTTTTGTACCTTTGGAAGATCATTCTCAGCAGCTTTTGCCTTTGTTATTAGCTGCTGCCGAGAACGAGTGCCTCAGTAGTCATCTGTATTATCACTTGCTCAATGACTCAACTGTTTTGACTCCCATGGTGGTGACAAATTTACAATCGGCTTTGGTTGAAACCAATTCTCATCATGAAGGTATGCTGAAATCTATTAAGCGATTAGGTGGCAAACCTCGTATTAAATCAGTCACAACTCGTTTTAGTGTCATGAAGCTAGAGCCTTATCAGTTGATCAATATGCTGTACGAATCAGATGCCTTTTTAGCTGCAACCTATACGGATATTTGTACTTTAACCATGGAATACGATTACCAAATTTTTGATTTGTCTTATCGTACTTTGTCGGAAAAAGTTCAACACCTAGATCAAATCAAACCCATTCTTCAAAGCCATGCAAAACAGGCGAATAAAAAAAGAGAAACGTATCATGACAACTAGGGTGTTAAAGAAGCTTAACCTAGCAAAGCTTTCTGTGATTCTGCCAAGCTTTTCTGCGGCTGTGACGAAAAGTCTGCTGCTTTTTAGCATTATTCTTTGTGTGCTTGTTTCTCTTTACCAGATTGATCATGGGCTTTTTGATGTCATAGTATCCGCTTTAGCTGATGCTTATCTTGGTGTCAGTATCTTTATTGCTTTAACTCTGGGGGGCTTTTACTTCCTTGATCAATGTTTTAAAGCTGACCTTACCCAAGTATTGAATCAAGGAGGGCCTTTACAAGTGCCTGTTGCGGCATTTTTAGGGGCATTACCTGGCTGTGGTGGCGCAATCATTGTTGTAACTCAGTTTGTGAATGGAAAAATGAGTTTTGGCGCTTTGGTTGCTGTTTTGATATCGACCATGGGTGATGCGGCATTTTTATTACTTTCTAAAAAGCCTGATATAGCGTTATTAGTCTATGGTGTGAGTCTAATAGCAGGAATAGTGACAGGTTACTTAGTTAACTGGTATCACGGTCATAATTATTTAAAGACAAATAACCCAGGGCCTAAAAATGACGCTTATGTATTGCCAAGGCTTCCTCCTCTATTAGTATTTATTTTCATTCTATTATTAGCTCCCGCTACAGTGTTTGGTGTACTGGAAGCCTTTCAGTGGGATTCAAATCAGCTTTTTGGAGAGTGGGCTCACCTTGAGCCAACAAAATGGTTCGCTTTTGTTGGTGCGCTTTTATGTATCTTAGTTTGGGTGTCTCAGCCGCTAGACTCATGGTCGGCTCGTTTTGCTGAAAAAGCAGAAATACGTTATTTAAAAGAAACGGTGGTGGCAGAAACTAGCTTTGTTTCTGTGTGGGTAATAGTTGGCTTTCTCGCTTATGAGCTGCTGGTTTATGCTACAGGTATTAATCTACAAACTGCGTTTTCTAGCTTAGGTGGCGTGACTATCTTGTTAGCTATTTTAATAGGTTTTATTCCTGGCTGTGGCCCCCAAATTGTTATGACAAGCCTTTATATAAATGGTGTTGTGCCTTTATCCGCACAATTAGCGAATGCGATTAGTAATGATGGTGATGCATTATTTCCTGCGTTAGCCCTAGCGCCTGAAGCCGCCGTAAAAGCCACTATTTATAGTGCAATCCCTGCATTTATAGTCGGTTACACTAGTTTTTATATGGGTTATTAATTACTGTCTATCGGCAAAATAGTCTCTAATAAAATCGAGAAAAACACGCACCTTCAAAGGAGCATAATCGAGTTTTTGATAATAAGCCCATAAATGAAAATCTCGGCTGGTTAAATGTGTGAGGATTGGCTGTAGCTTATTCTCCGCCAGTTCTCGGGTAATAATCATACCCGGAATATAAGCTATCCCTTGAGCGGCAATAGCGGCTTGTATAATCACCTCAGTATTATTTGTTAAGAGTTTAGACTCAAGCATGATGCTAGCTTCACTCCCTTTACTATCAATAAATGACCAAGTATTAGGAGATGTTAACCCGTAGGGCAAACAAGCCTGATGTTTTAGATCCTCTAAAGTCCTGAGCTCTGATGTTTGTGCCTTTGCTAAATAAGAAGGGGAGGTAAAGAGAGCGTTTTGGTATCGGCAAATAGGCAGGCCTACCGTTGTGGCTGTGTCTAATTTCTCCAACATGCGACAGAGTGAAATATCAGCTTCAGCAAGAGGGAGCTGAGTATATTCAGCTGTCTGCAATACGACCTCTATTTGCGGATGAACTTGCCTAAATGCCGTTACCACATCTAGCAATACCCTTGTTAGTACGGGCTGGGGTGCTGCTAATCGTAAGATACCTTTAGCTTCTTGCCCTAGGCTTGCTGTCTCATCAAGCAGACTTTGCCATTGGCCATCAAGGTGGCGCATCTGCTTATAAAAATTTTCACCTGCTTCAGTTAATGTCATACGACGAGTGGTGCGCCTTAACAGCTGCACGCCTAAGGCATTTTCTAATTCGGCCAGCCTTTTACTGACAACCGAGGGACTTATATTTTTTAAGCGAGCAGCACCTGCAAGAGAGCCTTGATCGACGACTAATAAGAACAAGGAAGCTTGCTCAAACTGATTCATATTCATTCCAAAATGAGAATAGTGAAGTTCTAATTTTATCGATTATCTATTAATTGAAATTAATTAACATAGTTTTTATCGATTTAAGAGGAAATGACAATGTACGTAACTGAAGTATTGAGTTGGCAAGCAAAGGCGAATGTATCAGATCAAGATATGATTAATGCTGTTGAAGGCTTGTTAGCTGATCTTAAAACCTTACCCGGATTTTTATTCCAGAATCTCAGTAAAGACAGCAAAGGGCGATGGGTAGAAGTCTACTTTTGGCAAACAGAAGTAGATGCTCATAACTCAAATAGCTTGATGGCAGATAAAACATCTATGGTTAACTTAATGGGGCTGATAGAAATAGAAAGCATTAGTATGGAGGTGATGTCGCCTTTACAGGATTCAGGGGCTTTGACTTTAAATTCTTAGTTTTCCTTGCACTAATACTTAACTTCCCTTCAAAATACTTGCCTCTGATTGGGTCGTTTTGTAGTTCTTGCCTAGCGCTTTATCACTGGCTCGACGCTCAGCTAAATTAGCGGAATTAAACGCATCTTCTTTTAAGAGTTTTTGATAATTTGCCAAACGCCTTAGCTCTAGCTCACCTTTAGAGATAGCCTTTTCTATCGCACAGCCAGGCTCTCCTTGATGTTGGCAGTCGGAAAATCGGCATTGGGCAGCGATTGTTTCAATATCTGAAAAAGTTGTACTGATACCTTCTTTGCTATCTGTTAGCTGTATTTCTCTCATACCTGGAGTATCAAGAATTAAACCCCCATTTCTCATAACCATAAGAGAGCGACTCGTAGTGGTATGGCGGCCTTTACTATCCTGCTCTCTAATTCCATGGGTTTCTTGTTTAAGTTTACCTAGCAAGGTATTGGTGAGTGTGGATTTCCCTACGCCTGATGAACCTAATACAGCAATGGTATTACCTTGTTTTATCCAAGGTGATAGCTGTTCAATACAATTAGGGTCTAAGCAATTTAAGGCCTCAACAATGATTAGAGGGTCAAGGCTTTGTACTGCTTGAATATAATCTTGAGGTGAACTCGCCTGATCGCTTTTGCTTAAAATGATGACTACATCTGCTGATGACTCGTGTACAAGTGATAAAAAACGCTCTATACGGTTGAGGTTAAAGTCTTCGTTCATTGAACAAAGAATAAAAGCCGTATCTACATTGGCTGAAATAAGTTGTTTTTGAAGCTTGCTGCCTGCAGCTTTGCGAGAAAAACTGGTTTTTCGATCCAGTAAACGAATGAAGTCTCTTTCTTGATCTCTATCTAAATACTTATTTTCTTTTTTACTAAGGAGTAACCAGTCTCCAACTGTCATTTCAGGCATTTTATGGTTTAAGCTTAAGGTGATAATGCCTTCTTCTGTGGCGACTTTAACCTCGGATTTGTGTTGCTCTATGACACGGCCAGCCTCAGCACTTTCCCACTCTTCAAGACTAAGTTGCTGTTGAAAGAATGCTTGCCAACCTAAGCTGGTAAGTGAAATCAAATCCGTCATGATAATTGTCCTGATGATTCAAATGCACGCACTATAAAGGCGTTTAAGTCGTCTTAATCTTAGTGGTTCATGGATAAAAATGATTGAACAAATGCGTCAATTTGTTAGATGTTCTGAGTAAGAAATACTTAAGAATAGATATAATATTTAAGAAAGGTGCGATGGGGAGGGGTTTAGCTTAAATGTATTGCGTCACCAAATGCTAGTTTGGTGTCAATTTAGGTGACGCAAACAGTTAGCGCTGATTAAGCACTATAAATCACAAAAACTTTACGTAGGGTTTCGTGTACTGTCCAGTTGCCACACCAGCCCACTGGGAATACAGCGCTTGAACCTGCTGTTAGAGTGACAGGCTCGCCGCCATCTTCTACCACTGTCATGCTGCCAGAAAGAACATAAATCACCTCACCACGCGTGGTAAATTCCCAGCGAGACTCGCCTTCTTCACATTCCCATGTACCTGATTTAATTGATTCATCTTCTGTGTTGTAAAAAGCGTGGCTACGCGTTGTTATCTCGCCTGTAAGAGCTTCAGCAGTAGGTTGTTCTAACGGTTTTTCTGTTAATTGTGCTTGCGTCATTTCGCCTGCACGGTAGTGAATTGTCATCTTTTTATCCTTTTAAAAAGTATTTAAACCAAGTAATACGTATCTATCGTATTGATTAATATGACTAATATAATATTTCTTGAGTTTTGGTTGATGTTGTTTCTGTGTTGCAAGATAACAGCTTGGATTCGATGCTATTTATTTAACTGCGTCAAAATATTAGTGAAAAATCACAGATTCATAATGTGGTAAAAAGGGGGTGTTGTGTCATTAACTTATTGTTTCTGAATTAAGTTCATTTCATTTACAAAAAGTTTGCACTAAGTCTATAAAAATGCTTAAATGCGAACTGTTATCATTATCAATTAGTAATTGGCAGTTAAACATGTCCTCAATTAAACCAACGATTAGCGATACTTCTTTGGTATCGACAGAAAAGTTAATGCAGGGAAAAAGCGAATTAACCATAGTTCATAACGAACAGCATTACAGGTTACGTATCACACGCAATGGAAAGCTGATACTAACGAAATAACTCTGCAGCGTGACTGCAAACCAAATAACAGAACCCCTTTATCTTGCCTAAGATAGCCACCTTTTTCGGCAGCCAGTTAGAGCAATTTAAATCAATTTTTTAAAAATAGATTTAAAGCAAGGTGTTAGCGAAAGCGCCATGAGCGCTGAAACTTAACCAATAACAGGTTGTATCCCAAATGAGAAACAAGGCTAAATTTATTGCCGGCGCAGTCGTGCTTGCAAATACTACAAACATCAGTGCAGTTGAAACTGAAGACACCATTTTTGTAACCGCTAAAGCGCCAATCGCAGCAGAAGAGTTTTCTGGTTCGGTGAGTGTCGTTACTTCTGAACAAATCAAATTAAGTGGTGCGACGACGGTAGCAGAAGCTTTGGGCACCTTGCCAGGCGTATTTGTTGGAACAGGCTCTGGCAATGCGCAAAGTGAGATCCGTATCCGTGGTATGGCGGGTGAATACGGCTTGATCTTGATAGATGGTAAGCGTGTACCGAATGCAGAGCGTAACATTTCATCAAGCCCTGCTAATCGTACTAACTGGGTCAGTGTCGAGAATATTGATCGTATTGAAGTGATTCGTGGTGCGGCTTCAAGTTTATATGGTGCTGATGCCTTGTCTGGGGTGATTAATATCATCACTAAAAAAGCAGGAGATGAGTGGCGAAATAGCATTACCTTATCTGGTGGCAGACTCCAAGGTGATGGCGAAATCGATTCAGGCATTAACCTTGCTACTTCTGGCAAGATCAATGACACATTCGATTTAAGTATCAATGTGGATCAGCAAAAAGAAGATGAAATTTTGAATGCTGATGGTAGTTCTCAGCGTTCAGATCGAAAGACGACGAATTCTCAGGTTAAGTTAGGCATTAATTTAGACGATGATGAACGATTAGAGCTTGGTGTTATTTACGATGAGGAGTCGGCAGATGGTACCTACAGTTCTTACGGTACGGCATCGGCAAAAGAGCTAGAGCAAGAGAAGACACTTTTATCATTGGATTACAGCTCAAAAATTAATGACTATAACACAGCATTATTTGCCTCTGCTGCACGAAATAATATTGATGACAATGGTACCGACTGGGTCATCGAAGATTCGAACGTGGGCTTTGATATTGATGGAGCCATAACTGATAACCAATATATTAACGCAGGTATTAGTTACCGTGAGGAGTCAGCTAAACGTGCGAATCTAGACTTTGATGATACCTTCAAGTCCGGCTCTCTTTATGGTCAAGATATAATCAAACTAAATGACACTAACACTCTGACATTAGGCTTCTCTCTTGAAGACCATAATAAATATGGCGCGGCTTTTAGTCCTAAAGTTTATTGGGGCAATATCTTAAATGACGAATGGGATATGAAACTTGGTTATTCCGAAGGACGTATTGCGCCAGCGGTACGAGAAGGATCATCTGATTATGTGATTAGTGGGCATAGAACCTATCGCGGTAATGATGATTTGAATCCAGAAGAGAGCCAAACAGCAGAGTTAACGGTTAGCTATGGAGGGGATGATGTATTTGCCTCGATAACTGTCTTTAACTCTGATGTTGATAATTTGATTACGACTAAAGACGTCAACGGCGATCAAGTCTACAGCAACGTCAATAAAGCCGAAATTCGCGGTTTAGAGAGTGAGATTACTTGGCAGCTAGATAAATTAGCTCAAGTGTCTTTTAACTACACCTACACTGATGCGGTTAATAAAGACGGAAGTGACAATGATGGAAATCAAATTACCGAACGACCAAAGCATGTGGCAAATCTGTCTTATAACCAAAAAGTGGATGCCATTGATTCCAGTGTTTATGTGGCGCTTCAAGGGGTAAGTTCTCAGTACACAGATTCCGCCAACACTAACGAAATAGCAGGGTACGGCACTCTAGATTTGGGCTTAGTGAAACAGGTTAGTGACAATCTAGAGCTAAGAGCCAACATCATCAATATTAATGACCGTGTTGTATTGGATGAGAGCAATCAAGCTATTCATGCAGGTAGAGAACTACGTTTGGCGATCACGGGTAACTTCTAATCTTCAAACTAATGAATGGGCTAGTCAGTGCTTAGTCCATTCTTTTTGATAGCAAAAACAGACAACTTACAAGATATAAACCTCAAAGAGACCTAGATATGCAGTTACTTAATACCATATTTGAATCGGCAGCCAATAAAAATAGCCTTCCATTAAAAGCCAAATACGAAAGGCTTATGCAGGATCAGCCAAAACTTCGTCGTCGTGATGCAGCAGAACAGCTTAATGTTGCAGAGGCGAAGTTATTAGAAGCCCAATGTGGTTTACGTAGTGTGAGATTATCAAACAAATTTGCCGATATTATTCGTGATTTTCCAAGTCTAGGTTACATCATGACTTTGACACGTAATGACAGCGCTGTGCATGAGCGCAAAGGTATTTACGATAATGTCAGTATCAATGGACCTATGGGATTGGTGATTACGCCAGATAGAAAAATTGATTTACGTATCATTATTAGTCGTTGGGATTCAGGTTTCGCTGTAATCGAAGATTTAGATTCAGGCCCCCGTTATAGCTTGCAGTTTTTTGATGTTGAAGGCATAGCAATTCAAAAAATTTACCTACAAGCCGATAGTAATTTTGCTGCATTTGAAGCACTAGTAGATAAGTACTGTAAGCTTGATAGCCCTGCATTGACCCTGAAACGCGACCCAGATGTGATTGAGTACGCAGCAGACAAGGATGTGGATAGAACTGCGCTGACAAAAGAATGGGGTGAGATGAGTAATGTGCACCAATTCTTTGGTTTATTAAAAAAGCATCAAATCTCCCGAGTACAGTCTTTTAGGCTAGTTGGCGCACCACTAGCTCAAGAGTTTGATCCAGAATTGATCGAGCCATTGTTAAATGAAATTGCGGCAACAGACTTATCTATCATGTGCTTTGTGGGTAACCGCGGCAATATTCAAATTCATACGGGTCCGATCAATAAAGTAAAAACGTTAGGCCCTTGGTTAAACATACTTGATCCAGAGTTTAATCTTCACCTGCTAACGGCCAATATTGAATCCGCATGGTTGATCCGTAAACCAAGTGTTGATGGAAATATCACCTCTGTCGAATTATATGACAAAGCAGGTGAGACCATTGCTCAGTTCTTCGGTCAAAGAGAAGAAGGAAATCCAGAAAATTCGCAGTGGCGCGCTTTTGCAGAAGGCTTGATTAAAACGGAAGCAGTGGCATGATGAAATCCATTTCAATTGCCTTAACTATGTTGTTAGCAAGCCAGTTTGTGCTTGCTGATGAGATTAAGCGCATCGTTTCTGCAGACGGGTCATTAACAGAAATTGTCTATGCTTTAGGCCAAGAGGATAAACTTGTAGGGGTAGATACTACGTCAGGTTTTCCTGTGAGCGCTAGATCTCTGCCTCAAATTGGTTACAAACGTAATATTTCTGCTGAAGGGGTTTTATCATTAGAACCACAAGTGCTGATAGCGACACAAGATTCAGGGCCGGATAAGATTCTAGACCAAATAGAAGGTGCGGGTGTTGAAGTCTTTAAATACAGTGCTGAACCTAGCCTCAATGCTGTACGTGAAAAAATCTTAGCGGTCTCAGCGTTATTAGATAAAGAAGCCGAAGGCGAGCAGTTGTGGCAGAAAATAGAGCTTGATGTCATAGCGGCGAGACAAAATCTGGTCAATATCCAAGATAAGGTAAAAGTCTTATTTGTGCTGAGTATGCAGTCTGGTAGTCCTGTGGTGTCAGGTGCTGATACTCAAGCTGCAGAAATTATTTATCTAGCTGGTGGTGTTAATGCGGCTCAAGGATTTTCTGGCTATAAACCTATGCCTGTTGAAGCGGTTATTGCGGCTCAGCCTGATATCATTTTAATGATGTATCGAGGTGGTGATCATGGCGCGAGTATCGAGCAACTTAAAGGCGCTGGATTTAGTCTAACACCTGCTGGCATAAACCAACGCCTTGTTACTATGGATGGTATGAAAATGTTGGGCTTTGGTCCGCGTATTGCCGACGCGATTCGTGAGCTTGGGCAAGCGTTTTATCCTGCAGAGCAGGAGATAAACCAGCTATGATCTCAACCCTGTCTACTCCCATAAATGAATCTTTGATCAGTGCGAGAGAGCGGCGAGTTCGTTTTGCAACTCTCTTACTGATTATCGCATTAGCGATCTCTTTTCTAGCTTCCGTGGGTATTGGCCCAATGCAAGTTAGCATGCTGGATTCTCTAAGTGTGATTACAGCCAAATTAGGTCTGCACGAGTCAAATGTGAGCGCAACGGTAGATACTATCGTCACGGCTATTCGTTTGCCTCGAACCTTACTCGCTATTTTGGTTGGTGCTGCGCTCGCAGTATGTGGTGCGGCGATGCAAGGCTTGTTTCGTAATCCATTAGCAGACCCAGGCCTTGTGGGAGTGACAGGTGGAGCCTCCTTAGCCGCGGTTTCCATGATAGTACTAGGTGGCACTAGTCTTACTTTTATCAGTGAATGGTTAGGGCAATATAGCTTGATGGTGGCGTCGTTTTTAGGAGCGTTATTAACCACTAGCCTAGTGGCTAGAATTGCAACGACTAAATATGGCACGTCTGTGACGAGCATGCTTTTAGCAGGCATAGCAATAGGCATAGTGACAGGTGCAGCAGTCGGTTTTCTAACTTACCTAGCTGATGATAGCCAACTCAGAACCTTGACCTTTTGGGCTATGGGAAGTGTTGGTGGCGCCACTTGGCAAAGTGTACTGACAGCAGGGTCTTTCATTGCTATCCCCTTGGTTTTAATTCCACTTTACGCTAAAGAGTTAAATGCGCTCTTATTAGGTGAATCTGAAGCAAGGCATTTAGGTATTGATGTTGAGAAAGTAAAACGTCGCCTGATTCTTCTGACTGCCATTGCGGTGGGGGCCTGTGTCTCCGTCTCTGGGATGATAGGGTTTGTTGGTTTGATAGTGCCACACTTAGTACGTCTAACCTTAGGGCCAGACCATAGGTACCTCTTGGTGCTAAGTGCCTTGTTAGGTGGTTTGTTCTTGCTTGTTGCGGATATCGTTTCTCGTACGATTATTGCGCCAGCAGAGTTGCCAATAGGGTTAATTACTACCTTGATTGGCGGGCCCTTCTTCATTGGTATGGTGGTATATCGCGCTAGGAGCAATGCATTATGAGCCTTGAAGTTAAAAACCTGAGCTTAAAAATAGGTGCTAAAAAGTTACTGTCAGATATTAATTTTAAACTTGAGACTAATGAAGTTGTCGCTATTTTAGGGCCAAATGGTGCTGGTAAATCGACACTGTTTAAGGTGCTTAGCGGGGAGCACAGACATTATGAAGGCCGGGTCATACTCGAAGGAAAAGATTTAAAAAGCTGGAAAGCATCTGATGTTGCAAAACTATTAGGTGTTTTACCTCAATCATCAGCCTTGGCGTTTCCCTTTAGCGTGAGTGAAGTGATTAACCTAGGACGATTGCCTCATAGTACAGGCCGTGTACTGGATCATCAGATTATTACTGAAGCCATGTCAAAAGCAGATGTATCTCATCTAGCGGGTGCACTTTATCCCTCATTATCTGGAGGGGAAAAACAAAGAGTTCAACTTGCTAGAGTGCTAACCCAAATTTGGCAAAAAAGTGATTTAGGCGAGCGTTATTTGTTGCTAGATGAACCCACATCAGCGCTTGACCTTCCTCATCAGCATCAAACCTTAAGCTTAGCTCGTGATTTAGCGAAGGAAGGTGCGGGGGTTTTGGCTATATTGCATGATCTCAACCTTGCAGCCCAATATGCTGATCGGATTATTTTACTGTCAGAAGGCTTATGTGTAGCGCAAGGTGACGTGAAAACCGTACTGACACCTCAACAAATTGAAAGCCTCTATGGCATCAAGGTAACTGTCATGTCGCACCCAGAGCATCATTACCCTTTGGTTATTGCTTCTTAGCCCTAATTAGGTATGAGGGTTTACTCTTAAGGGAGAGGGTTGATAAAAAATAGTACCTTCTTCCTTTTTTTACTATCCTTATAAAAAAACAGTCTTTTACAAAAAATGTCGTTATCACAACATTCATTATGAAGGAGTATTCATAGTATTAGTTAAAAGGTTTTAAACTTATTAAGGTCGAGGCAATATTAATTGTTTTGATAAGTTCGGTTAGCTGTTAGAAATGCTTTTATTAATTAGAAAGGACTCATAGCGTGCAATGGATGCTGTTCGCCTCTAGAGGAAAACAAGCATATGAACTTAAGATACAAGATATCGCTTTCTTTGGTAGTTACCACTCTTGTCCCTGTTTCCATTTTGATATTCTTTGTGTTTTGGCACGTTACTAATGATGCGGAAAAAGACACCAAACATACCATCCAAAATTATCTGCAACTTATGTCTTCTAAACTCTCGGATGAGTTTTATAGCAGTATCCGCGAAGTTGAAATTTACGCTCAGATCGAGCAAGTTAAATCCTTAGAACCTAGTCAATTTATACCTGTACTAAAAAAAGAGTTATTACGTCAGAACGGACGCTATGAAAAACTTTTGGTAAGTGATAAAAAAGGGCATTTATACAATACGGCCTGCGGCAATATTGCACAGGACTATAAATGCACTTTTGATGATACAGACCCAAGCGCTAAGCCAAAGTTTTTAACGTCAAGGAAATACTGGCAAGAAACCGTGGGTAATAACTTGTCAGAAAAAAACGTTACTCATCTTTCTGACCCCATCATTTCTTATTCTACTGGCGTGAGTCAATTGATCATAGCAACCACAGTATTTGATGATAATCAGCTTAAAGGTATGGTTGGTGCTTCGATAGAGTGGGATCGCATCTCCACCATGATTACTGATTTAACTCGTTCTATTTTTTCGCAATTTAACTGGACTCCAAAGGTTATGTTAATCAGTTCGAGTGGTACATATTGGTACCATTGGGACCAAGATAAACTGGTGCGATTAAAACAAAATGAAAAGGGTGAGGTGGTTAAAGACGCAAAAGGTCTACCTATTTCAGTATCCAGTAATATTTATCAAGAACCTGAAGTTGGCCTTCATGAATCTCATACAGCCATGATGCAGAGACTGTCTGGTATTACTGAGTTTACCTTAAAAGAAACTGGCGAAACCAACTATCTATTTTATAGTCCCATTGCTTCTAGCCAATACTCTATCGCCTTGATGGTGTCAGAAAAAAACATAAACCAAGTCTCTTATGAACTCAAAAACCTCTACGCTTTTATCTTTGTCATTACCTTGTGTGTTTTTATGTTTGCAGCAATATGGATAGCCAAAGCGATTACTGACCCGATTAGTCGTCTAGTCGACCAAGCAAATCGTTTAAAAGAAGGAAATTACCAAGCTGAGAGTGACGACACAGGAACAGGTGAATTACGTGAGTTATCGCAAACCTTTTCGCAAATGGCAAAGGTTATTCTGGATAGACAAAAACGTCTGGAGATGAGTGAAGAAAGGTTCGAATTGGCAATGAAAGGTGCTAACGACGGCCTATGGGATTGGCACCTAGATACTAATAAAGTGTATTACTCACCCCGTTGGAAGCAAATGTTAGGCTACGATTCTGATGAATTAACAGAAGACTCAAGTACCTATTTTAATCTTTTGGATAATAAAGAACATAAGCACTTACAAGAAGAGATTGAATCGGTACGAAACTCAGATAAGAACACCTTTAAATATAAGGTACGTATGCGTCATAAAGAAGGTCACCTAGTTCATATATTGACTCGTGGAATCGTGGTTAGAGATGACGAAGGCCAAGCGCAGAGATTTGTTGGCACCCACGTAGATATAAGTGAGCTCACTGAGAACGAAGAGAAAATTAAAAAGCTCAACAGTGACTTAGAGAAAACAGTGAAAGAAAGAACGCTTAAGTTAGAAGTCGCTAATCGTCATTTAGAAGAGCTTGCCATGCTAGATATGATGCTAAATATAGGCAACCGCAGGGGCCTAGAAAGGCATTTAAACCTGACTCATACCCGTTTCAAAGAAGAAGGGCAAACCTATGCTGTACTTCTATTTGACGTTGATTACTTCAAAAAATTTAATGATTTTTATGGCCACCAAGAAGGCGATAACACCCTTATTCAAGTCGTTAACTGTTTGAATGCTCATCTAGTTAAATCGGAGCAAATTTACCGATTTGGAGGAGAAGAGTTTATTTGTGTCTTGCCTGAATCAGATCTAGAGAAAGCCTATGCACAGGCTAGAAAGATGGTAGAAGATGTTAAGAAACTCAAAATTAAGCATGATAAAAGCCATTATGAAGTCGTTACTGTGAGTGTTGGCTGTGCTCAGGTAGGTATTGATGATGTGACATGGGAACAAGTCATAAGGCGAAGTGACAAGGCGCTTTATCTGGCCAAAGCTAATGGCCGTAATCAGGCTTCGAATACTTGTTTTGCAAATGAAAAAATCATGGACAGCAAAATGGCTTAAAGCAAGACTTGTATTTCAGCTGCTTTAAGCCAGTTATCTCAATGCGGCTAATTATGCATTTCTAATAAAAGTATTTTGTTTAAGAGATTGGTTTTCGCAATAGAAGTTTGAGGCCTGATGTAATTCGTTTATGTCCATTAACGAGAACTATGCCCAGCATGACTAAAATGGCGCCGTAGATAAAACTCATTTCAAGTGGTTCATCTAAAATCCATACTCCAAACCCTATACCAAACATGGGTGTCATAAAAGTAAACACACCAAGCTGCGAAGCTGAATATTGCCTTAGTAACCAAAACCAAATGAGGTAACTTGCAAAGGTGACAATGATTCCTTGGAAAACTAGGTTACCCATAACGGTTGGGGTCATTGAATATTGGGTTTGCCCTGTTACTATCGCCACAATAAAAATGACGATAAATGAAACAATCAACTGATACCAGAGGGTTTGTGTCGCAGGAGCAGTAGCTAAACTTGATTTACGCACAAGTACGGTTGTTGCAGCCCAAGAGATAGCACCAAAGATAGCTAATAAATCACCCCAAAGCATATTTGGCGCGCTTGCTGTATCTGATCCTGCTTCTCTTAAAAGGAATGTCAACGATATCCCGATAAAAGCAACAATAATGCCTAACCATTGCAGAGGTTTGAGTTGTTCTGACTTAACGGTGAAATGCAGACAAAAGGCGACAAAAATGGGGGCGGTATACATGAAGACAACCATGTGAGATGCCGTTGTATGCCTTAGACCTTCACCTACAAAAAAGAATTCGAGAGAGAAGAGTAAACCCGCCAAAATACCAGGTTTAAAAGTACTGGCATTGATTAAGGGCTCTTTTCGCCAAAGCATGACAATTGTTAAGAGAATAGCTGCAATGCCAGATCTTAATGCAATTTGTAAAACAGGTGACATATCGGATGCTACTGCTTTAACAAAGACTTGTTGTAAGCCCCAAATTAAGCTGACTAGGGCAACGATCGTAATGGCTAAACGATCAATATCTTTACGTGAGTTCATCAATTTTTTCCTTGTAAGTGATGCATAGCAGTATATCCATATTGGAAATTATTTAATGTTGTGAAAAGCCGATTAACTTAATTGAAAAGACCAACTTTTGTTATTGATGGCGTGAATTACTGGGTGAGTGTCCAAAGTAAACAGAAAAGCGATGACTAAAGGCTGAAAGGTCTTGATAGCCGACGCTATTCGCTACGATATTAACAGGTGTGTCTGTATGAGCAAGCAGGCCTCTTGCTTTCGTCATACGGATTGATAATAAATATTGGCTGGTGGTCTGGCCTGTTTCTTTTTTAAATAGATTCTTTAGCTGGCTCACACTTAAGCAGGCTACTTGCGCTAATGTAGCTAGACTCGGTGTCACACTAATATCTTTTTCAAAGTATTCTAAAACTCTGGCAATTCTTGGGTCTAGTCTCGGAATGAAGGTCTGTTCTTCTAGTATTGTCATAAACATTTCCCCCATAGATTCATATAACTGCTTACTAATAGGGTACTCCAGCTGTTTTTCAACATAACCACAAAAATACTGGAGTGCAGGAGGAATGCTAATAACAGGGTGAGAAAGGCACGCTAGGCTAGGAGGGAGTTCGTTCATGTCTGCCACTAAAAAGCTTGAACCTTCATCCGGTACAAACTTGTGCTCACATCCTTTAGGAAAGACAATACATTGACCTGGACCGATACGCCCGCTTCCCATTTCGGTGAAGTTATCAGCAGCACCACGAATGGGAATAACCAACTGACTATAGTCGTGAAGATGCGTATATGTGGCAAAGCTAAAAGAACGAATATAGAGTTTTGCCGACATCTTGCCTTCCAAAGAAATGTTATAAGTTAAAGCTTAATAGTATCAATTGATTATACAAAGGGCTTTGTTCAAAAGCTTATTTTTTTACTTGGTAAGCTAACTTCAAATTTTAGTCATTAGTTGCTATTTAATGTACGGACTCTATGTTGAGACCGGCTTACCCAATATCTCCATTGATAAAACCAAGCGCTAATCTCATCTTTTTTAATAATCTTGCTGCCTGTTTTAAGAGGTTAAAATGGTTGATGTTTAACTGTTAGCAAAGCGATGGTAATTTCGTGATCTATTCTGATATTGGTAAAGCACTTTGGGCAATAGGCATTAACGAAAGGCAGAAGCATTTTGAAGATAGTATGGCAGTCTCTTCTTATTCTTAAGCAAGGGAAGGAGAGGCTGTTAATCGTAAAACAACTGGGTCTATAGCTTATAGTTCAGTGAGTTTTGACTTTTTATAGTAAAGTTTTAGTCTGTACGTTTTTAACTCGTTAGATCGTTTTTGCACACAGGCTATATATGATTGAAAAACTAGAGCTTCATCATTTAAAAACACTTGCAGCCTTACTTCATTATCAAAACATTTCGTTAGCGGCAGAGTCATTAAACTTATCTCAGCAAGCCGTTAGTGCAAAGTTAAAAAGGCTAAGGGATATTTTAGGCGATAATTTATTCATAAGAGAGGGGCATGGTATCGTGCCAACACCTTATGCTAGGAGCATTCTGCCTTATGTAGAAAGCTTAATTAGTCAGCTAAATGCCTTTCCATTACCGGCTTGTAATGACATTAGTAAAATGGAGCGGCAGATAGTTATTTCGGCGACAGATTATGCTCAAGCCGTTATTTTACCCAAATTAATTAACAAGCTAAGGCAGGTTGCACCACAGGTAAAAGTGATTGTATGTAATGTTGAGGTAGCAGCGCTTACCAAAAAAATGAGTCAGGGAGAAATCGATTTAGCTTTTACAACCTCAGGTTATGTGCCAGATGGCTTGATCTCGACCCCTTTGTTTATTGAAAGATATGTTTGTGTTGAAGCTGATTTAGATAAAAGTAACCCAGATAGGTTAAGTATTGAAAAGAACCTGCAAGAAGCAATGGCTGTGAAAGACTTAGCTAAACGAGACTTTGTTGTGGTAAATCCTGGAACGGCTAGTTTAACCGGGTCAGCAGAGGCTTGGTTTTTACAGCAAGGATTGACTCGACATGTGAGTGTATCGGCTCCAACATTTTATATGGCACAAGAATATATCAAAGCCTCTGATATGGTGGGCTTTATGCCATCAAAACTTTTACCTCTAGCAGGCTTAAGAGTAATTGCATTAGAAAAGTCTCCCCCAGGCTACCAAGTCGTCGCAGCCTATCATGCTAAGGTTAAAAATGATGCGCTAATACATTTTCTACTTGAAGCCTGCTTATTAGAAAACTCGTAGCTCAAAGACTAACCATTTGAATTTACAACTTAGACTTGTATCAGTTACCTCTGTAGCCTGATTGTTGCAGATTATCGTTAAATTTATGATTGATTTTTCAATCTTAAAGATAGGTTTAACAGATATGAGTATTTTAAAAATTAACCCTGATAACTTGTATGATGGGTCCCAAAATGGCTTATCGCATGCTGCAGTCTCTACTAAATTAGGGCTTATTTTTGTCTCTGGCCAAGTTGACTGGTCAAAAGACTTTACTGTGACAAATACTAGCATGGCAGGTCAGGCTGAAGTAGCAATGGAAAACCTAACAACAGTGCTTAAAGAGTCTGGTTCATCTATTGATGACCTTCTTCAAGTGCGTATTTATGTGAAAGGAGAGGTGTCAGATCATATGGAGGCTTTAAGTCCTGTTTTAGGTAAATATATTGCTAAAGCACGCCCGGCATTAACGGGTGTTGGTGTGACTTCATTGGCTAGCCCTGACTTGTTAATTGAAGTCGAAGCCATTGCTCAATTGACGGGCTAAGTGTAAAAAAGAGGAATAAATGCATTGCAATAAAAATGTTAATTTCTTGCTTTAGCCCTTACTTTTCACAATAAATTTTTGCCTTTACTAAACGGCTTATGCTCTTATTAGCGCTTGATGCAAAAAGATTAACATCAATTTGTTAGAGGTAAAAAATGAAAGGAATCATAGTTGGCGCAGGTATTGGTGGATTAACAACAGCCATAGCGCTTGAATCTCAAGGTATTGAGTATCAAATATTTGAAGCTGCACCTGAGCTTAGTGTTAAAGGTGCAGGCATACTCATTCCACCTAATGCTATGGCTGTATTGGCTCAATATAATCTGGTTGAAGCGTTAAAACCCTTTGCCCAGCCGATTCAATCCATGGTGATTATGAATGCAAACGGGGAAGTGCTTTCATCTTCATCAACAAATTATGTATATCATGGTAAAAGCTTTCAAACCCATGCAATACACAGGGGAGAGCTGCAAAAACTGCTACTAAACAAGCTTAACAATAAGCAGATCAATCTTGGTCATAAGTGTGACAATCTCAACTTTAACGGGAATAAAGTAGAAGTGGATTTTTACAATAAGGCTAATATCAGAGCAGATTTTGTGATTGGTGCAGACGGCCTTAGATCCAAGGTAAGAAACAGTTTGTTTTCTCGTCATTCTGCTGAGTCCAGTTTACGTTATTCAGGGCAATTATGTTGGCGTGGTGTCGCCAATATAGAGCTTGATGAAAAATGGCGTACTCAGCTTACCGAAATTTGGGGACAAGGTACTCGATTTGGCTTTGTGAAAATTGCACCAGAACAAGTCTACTGGTATGCAACGCAACATCAAAAATCTCCTTTAGAGCAGAAAAGTAATTTTCAATCACTTATAAGTCACTTCGCTCATTATCCTTCTCCAGTACAAGCCTTAATAGAGAGCACTCAACCAAATCAAATTATTCAAGACCATATTTATGACCTAGCGCCCTTATCAAGTTGGTCAGATAGCAATGTTGTTCTGATGGGAGATGCGGCTCATGCAAGCACACCTAACTTAGGGCAAGGTGGCGCCCAAGCTATTGAAGACGCACATCTTCTTGCGCAAACTCTGTCATCAGCTATCAGTCAAGATCAGGATGCTGAAGCGGCATTTAAGATCTTTGAAAAAGCAAGACGAAAGAAAGTGGACAACCTAGTCAAAACCGCTTGGCAAATAGGCCAAGTAACGAACCTATCTAATCCTGTCGCCTGCTATATGCGTAATACTGCGGTTAAACATATGTCGAGATTTATGATTCAGAAAAGTACGCAGCAGATGTACGCTTGGCCTTAATTTGAAAACAACAGTCATTTCTTAGGCACTAAAAGGGCTAATATTTAGCCCTTTTGAGTCTATATTTTTTACTTCTATATTTTGAGGCTATGTTCACGTTTTTATAATTTGGATAATAGCTTTGTTTCCTAACATCTGCTCATATCAATCCTATTAAAAGCTTTAAATCTAAATCACACTCCAACCAATTTAGAACAAGAAACACCCACCAAAAGTCACAACCTTTAAGCAAATTGCCTACCTGATTTTTAATCATTTTTAGATTCATCATGTTAGACGAAAGCGCTGTATTTGAATCAATTTACTCAGTTTAAAAATTTATTTTTAGCTAAGAGTGGCCTAAAAAACGTTTTTCCCCTTTTTCTTTTAAAAAAACAGTGTCTTTTTCTTTTGTCTTATAAAAGCATGAAAATGCTTTTTTTATTGTTATTTATCAGAATCTTAAGATGATGTTTTCTCCTTATTACATCATCCAGACAGAGCGAGTCAGGTAATTAAAATATAAATAATGACCGTATCGCGGTTGACATGTATCGTTTTGCGGTACAGTATTTATTGCAAGAATAGCTAAAAAGATACGTTTATTCGTTCGTTTCTTTTTGAGCACTAAAATAAAAATAAGAGCAATAAATAATGCAAAATATAAATACAATCGCGGTAATTGGTGCGGGCCTTATGGGTGCTGGCATTGCTCAGGTTTTTATTAGTCAGGGCAAACAAGTAAGAGTCTATGACCCTGTTGAATCCTCGTTGAAAAGCCTAGCTGATCGTCTACGTCAGAATTTAGATTTAGTAGAACAACCCTATGATTGCCTTGCTAATTTAAGCATTTCAAACAGTCTTGCTGAGACAGTTGATGGTGCTGATATTGTGTTTGAAGCCGCGCCAGAGCAGCTTGAGGTCAAGCGCGCCATTTTCCGAGATTTACTCCCTTTAGTTAAAGACGATGCCATTCTAGCTAGTAATACCTCTGTAATTCCCATTAAAGAAATAGGTCAAAATTTGGATCACAAAGGCCGTCTTGTTGGAACCCATTGGTGGAACCCTGCTTATCTCATCCCGCTTGTTGAAGTTGTTCAGTCAGAAACCACCAGTGATTGGGTTGTTGATCAAACAATTGCCCTTCTAGAGCAAGTGGGTAAAAAACCTGTTCATGTCAAAAAGGATGTCGCTGGTTTTGTTGGAAATCGTCTTCAGCATGCCTTATGGCGCGAAGCTATTGCGTTAATTAATGATGGTGTTTGTGACGCTGAAACCGTCGACGTGGTTGTAAAAAATTCATTTGGTCTGCGTTTGCCAGTGTTAGGTCCGATTGAAAACAGCGACTTGGTTGGCTTAGACCTCACGCTAGATATTCACAATGTGATTTTAAAAGGTATTAACCGAGATGAATCGCCTTCGCTCCTTTTACAGCAAAAAGTCGCGGAGGGCGAACTGGGCATGAAAGCAGGTAAAGGCTTTATGTCTTGGTCAGAAAAAGAGGCCAATAAAGTGAAATCGGACCTAGTTGATTACCTCTTAAAAGTGAATCAAACCCAGCAAAAATAAGGCTTATATTCCTATTCTGGTGGTCCAGAAAGGCCACTTTTAACTCAACCTATTTCAAGATCGAGGTTCACCATGTCACTTGAAGATAAAGTTATATTAACCGTTGCATGTACCGGGGCTTGGCCTAAAAAAGCCGATTCACCTTATATGCCATTAACACCGCAAGAAGAAGCGGATGAGATAGTGCTTTGTGGTGAAGCAGGAGCCTCAATTGCGCATATTCATGTTCGAGACGATGAAGATAACGCATCCATGGATTTTGATAAATTTGCCGAAACCGTCGAGTTAGTTCGTACTCGCTCTGACATCGTTATCAATCTCACCACATCGGGTGGCCTTGGGTTGGATGACGAAACCCGTATGCGACCTTTTCAAGAGTTACGTCCAGAAATAGCCTCTTTTGATGCTGGCACTATGAACTGGGCTCACTCAACCATCTTTGAAAATAGCCCTAAATTTCTGGAGAAGCTTGCAGTCGCAATGGCAGATTGTCATGTGAAACCTGAGATTGAGATTTTTGATGTGGGCATGATTTACAACCTGCTTTATTACATCAAAAAAGGGCTAATTCAGACACCCCCTCATATTCAATTTGTACTGGGGGCACCAGGTGGTATGACGGCGGAAGTGAAAAACCTCATGTTTTTACTGAGTGTTTGCAAAGACAACCTTGGTGAAAACTTTACTTGGTCTGCGCTGGGTATTGGCCGTGGTCATCTTCCCATTATGTATGCCGCTCTGGCACTTGGTGGAAATGTTCGTGTGGGCATGGAAGACAATATTTTTTATCGCAAGGGTCAGTTGGCGAAATCAAATACTGAATTTGTCGAGCGTACCAAGCGCATGGTGGCAGAACTAGATAAAAGCATCGCAACACCAGATGAAACACGACAAATATTAAGCCTTCAAAACACACCAGACATGTTATTAGCACGCACATAAAGCTAACCAAATTTAGCTAATTTCCCACCGAATTTAGCTAATCATTATTTAATTACACTATTAATTGCACTATGCAGGAGAGACGTTATGGGTAAGAAAGTACTCGTTGATTTAAGCCATCCATTTGGCCCTAACATGCCAGTTTGGCCTTATTTTAAAAAACCAGACATAGATACTGTACATGGTATTGCCAAATCTGGTGTGCTAACACAGTCACTTAAAATTGTGATGCATTGTGGTACCCATGCTGATTCGCCACGCCATGTTATGGATAAAGAGTTTGATGGAAGGCGTGCTCGATATACTCATGAAATGGAGCTTGATGAGTATTATGGCGATGCCGTCTGTTTGGATATTAAAACCCATGTTTGGGGATTAATAACCGCCGAAGATCTTGATGATGCAGTCCGAAGAGCCGGTATGAAGAACGAAGAGCTAGAAGGCATGATAGTGATTCTAAGAACGGGTATGCACCTAAATTGGGATGATTCAAAAGACTACTTCCACTATGCCACAGGTTGTGGTGTAGAAGCAGGGCATTGGTTCGTGAAACACAAGGTGAAAACTGTGGGTATGGACCAACAAGCCCTAGACCATCCTCTACATACCTCTATGGGGCGTAATGGCATTCCTATGAATCTCATGGGTAAAAGTGGCAAACCTATTGTTGATGAGTTTATTGAAAAGTTTGGTGAAGATGCTTACGCCTGGTTCGAAAAAGACCGCTTTATCAAGCTCCATGGTGAGTCTGCCTATTATGAGTTGTACGGTGAAATTGAAGAAAAAGCAGGCACAGGGGGAACTTGGGAACCTTGTCATAAGCTCATGCTAGGTAATGGCATTACCGGATGGGAAAATGTCGGTGGTGACTTGGAAAAAGTGGTGGGTAAACGCTTTAAGATCATGGGCTTCCCAATACGTTGGGTAGAAGGAGATGGTTCCATGGTGCGATTAGTCGCTGAAATTGACGAAGCCGATCTAAATGATGTACCAACCCGAGTTTACCCATACGGTGATCACTAGGTTATTACCAATTTAAGAAAGAACCCTAAAAGGTGAGCTTAATAGAATATTGGGCTCATCTCATCTAATTCGTGCTCAATGAGGTGATAAAGAATGAAAAAAGTATCACTTGATAAGGTTCAGCCTTATAACCCTCCAGCCCACTTTGATATGACTGCGCTTAAGCTTCAAGGCAAAGAAGAAACTGGGATTACTCAGTTTTGGCAAGGTCTGTCTTATTTTTTACCTAAAGGCGGTGCTGAGATGCAGTATGAAAAAGGCAGCTTTGGAGCCGAGTTTGAAAAAACCTATTTCATCGTAAAAGGCGAGCTGACAGTAACCAGTGCTAGTGGCGAATCCCTTTTATTAGCAGAGGGGGATTCGATTGCCATATACCCGAATGAAGGTCGCAGTGTGTTTAATCATACTAATAAAACGACAACGGCTTTGGTGACTGTATCGACGCATTAAGTCCCATCAAAACCTAAAAATCAGACTAAGAAAAATAAAAAGTGAGTCAATTATGTCTATGACAGAAACCTGGAGTAATACTTTTGCTCTTAATATATTCAACCTAAAAGAAAAGGTGGTTGTCATCACAGGGGGGAATGGCACCCTAGGAGCGGCATACGCTCAAGCTTTTGCCTTGCATGGTGCAAAAGTGGTGGTGACGGCAAGAAATATGTCTACCCTTGAAGAAACTGTTGCCAGTGTCAAACGAGTGGGAGGAGATTGCATTGCCATTGCATCAGATGTGACCGACTCAGTTGGTTTGCAAAGCTTAGTGGAGAAGATCGATCAAGATTTTGGGAAGATAGATATCTTGATTAACAATGCCGGCATGGCTTTTAGGGCAGCAGCAGAGGAAATGCCCGCCGATAAGTTTAATCAAGTTATGCAGGTAAATGTCACAGGCACATTGATTCCTTGCCAAGTATTTGGACGATACTTTATGCAACAAGGACATGGCAAGATAGTCAACACCTCTTCGGTCAGAGGCTTTAGTGGCCATCCAGATGGTTATACGGCCTATGCGGCATCAAAGGCCGCCGTGGATAACCTGACTAAACAGCTTGCAACTGAATGGGCGTTTAAAGGCAGAGAGGCTGGATTTAATATTAATGTGAATGCGATTGCACCGACGTTAGTTAAGTCTCCTCTTACTCAAGAAATTTGTGAAGATCCAGTTCGAATCGCCCCATTCTTATCTCGTCTTCCTATGGGGCGTGTGGCCGAAACCCATGACATGATAGGAACGGTTCTTTTCCTTTCTGCACCCGCATCTGACTTTATGAATGGTCAAACACTTTATGTTGATGGAGGTTGTACCGCCGGTTAATCCTTCGGCATTTGATCACCTATTCTTAATGAATAAATAACCAGGGAAGTGACGAAAGCGGTATTCCCGTCTCAGTGTCTGACGATTTGTTTTATCAGACTGAGAAGAGGAAACTTAAACCTCACTTCCCTATAGATAAAATAAAAATAATATTATCGAGGTTTAGTATGAGCAGTATATTACTCATGGTTCTTATCTATAACATCTTTGTGATTGGTGGAATAGGCTGGTATCTAAGGTGGAAAGAAAAGCAAACTCACTCAATTACTGATATGGCTTTAGGGGGACGTGATGCAGGTATTGCTATGTTTTCAGTCACTATCGCGATTACCTATCTTGGCTCCGCTCACGTATACGGGTTAATGGAAATGTCTTTTGTGCTGGGGGCTGTAGCGCTTTGGTTTTGCTTTGCACATACCATATTAATTTGTGTTATTTGCTTAGGCACAGGGCGTTGGATCCGTCGAATAGGCACATCAACTATTCCTGAGTTGATTGGCAAGCTTTATAACAAACGGTTAAGAACCTATACCGCCTGTGTTGGTGCCATGGTTGTATTCGGGCTGGTAACGCTTGAAACGCAAACACTAGGCATAGGTATTTCTGCTATGTCAGATTGGTCATTAGGTTGGTCCTCTGTACTTGGTGCTGCCATAGGAACTGCATATGTTTGCATGGGAGGAATAAAGCAAACTATGTGGGTCAACTTGATCAATGCCATTGTCATGTATGCCTCTATTATCATTGCGGGTATTTATCTTGCCTTTGTTATTCCCGGTGGTTGGGAAGGGGTGACAGCTCATTATGTTGAGAATGATCAAGCATTTAAGTTATCCATTTTAGGGACGCCGGATCTGTTAGTTGGCTTTGCCTTGGCGGCGATTTTCTCCGTGGTTTTTTCTCAATCTGTTAACCAACAAGGCATGCAATCAGCAATGTCTGCAAAAAATGAAAAGGTCATCAAGCGTTCATTATGGATAGCTGCACCCATAAACGGCATGTTTGGGGTATTTCCTGTGCTGGTGGGGCTGGCAGCCGCAACGATTCCTGAGTTTGCGGCTTTAGGGCCAAAGTTAGCAGGGGCAACAATGATAGTTGAGCTTTTACCTTCATGGTTAGTGGTTTTACTTCAAGCTGGCTTTTTAGGTGCCTTGCTTTCAACCTTTGCTATGTCAGCGCTTGCGCCAGCAACCATCTTTGCTAAAGACATAGTTGGAGCGAATGTTAAAGGTGGGTTATCCGCTAAAATGGAGCAAAGTGTGATCCGTAATGTGATCATTCTAATTGGTATCATTGCAGCTAGTATGACCTTTTTCTTCCAACCAAATGTTATTTTGGCAATTACTTGGTTGTTTGCTTGGTTAGTACCATTCTTCTTTATAATAGTGACAGGCCTGTATTGGAAACGCCATTCAGGTGTAGCCCTTATGGTTGTCTTATCTGCATGGATAGTGAACCTGCTATGGTCCTTTAGTGATATCAAGCACAGCATAGGTTTATCTGCATTTGAAAATGCTCATATCGTTGCCATTGTTTCTTTGTTAACCACCTTGATAGGTAATGCCTTAGTGACTCATGCTAAACCCGGTTTATTCCGAGAGTCAAAAGACGCAAAACAAGCTCTAACAGCACAAGCTTAATTGGATAGGAGAAAAGTAATGAATTTTGCGACAGAACTACTACTTATTTCGTTTGTTACTATTATGGGCATCGTCTTGGCGTCGATTTTAGTGTCTAAAATTATTGAGAAACTAGGAGCTTAATCATGAGTCTTGATGCAGGTACTGAGCTATGGATGTTAGGCGTGATCGCTTTTGGTGTTGTTTTTTACCTAGTTTCCCTTTATTACTCGAAAACCCTTTCTAAAGGAGAGTCGAATGACGAGCTTAAAGAGATGTCTAACAAAGAGTAATTAGATACAAGCAAGGAATAAAAAATGCCTTTCTTAGAGATAAGAAAGGCATTTTCATATGTAGGAATGAAACAATGGGTAAGTCAGAAAAGTTAAGAAACCTTGCCTAACGCCACTTCTATAATATTGCAGTACTTTAATAAGGTTTTAGCTAACTTGTCTTCATTTCCGTAAAAACGAACAGAAGGCACAGGAATAGATAGAGCAAGATTTTGTCCGTATGGACCAGAAATACAAGCCCCTACAGCACATAAGCCTTGATGATGTTCTTCTAAATCAAAGGCTACGCCAGTTTTACGAATCTTTTTAATATCTTCTTGAAGTTCATTTTCTTCAATCAAGGTTTTGTTGGTAGAACGTTCAAGAGGGTAGGTAAGTAATTTATTAATTTCATCATCACTCATGGCTGCTAGAACGGCTTTACCATTGGCACAGCTATGAATAGGGAAGGGCTGACCGACAGCCGAAACGGCCATTAGTCTTTGCTTTTCAGTGATAATTTGATCGATGAAAATCATGGATGAGCCATCATGGACGGATAGGTCAACAGTTTCTTCAATCTCATCCGAAAGCTGTTTCATGTAGGGCAAGATGACCCTATCAATATCCGCTTTAGCCGCTGATCCAAGCGATACTAAGCCTGGGCCTAATCTCACTCTTCCTGTGGGTGAGGCAGCAATGACAAAGCGTTCTTCATCTAATGCATAGACGATACGCTGCACCGTTGAACGTGCTAAACCGAGCGCTTTTGCAATGGCGCCTAAACTAAGGCCATCAGGCTGATTTTCTAACACACGTAAAATGGCTGCTGCTCGTGCAATTACTTGAACGCCTTGGCGAGAGCTGCTTTCTTTTTCCATAATTTTTCTTTTATCTTATTAATTTTTAATCATTTTATGATTTGGCATCATAACATAGTGAGAATTCATCGCGCAGAATTAAATCTTACGTGACCTTTGCTTTTGCTTGAACTGGTTTAAATCATATGAGCCAAAAAGCTGCTCATATATGGCCATGCTAAGCTTGGGCTCCTATCAAACTTGATAAGAGCCCCTTTACTACTTTTATTGAGTAAGTTCATCAACCTTTGTTCTGTAAAAATCATAGGCTGCTTGCCCATCAATTCCCTTACTGTTTGCTTTCTCAATCCAAGCTTGTGTCATGGGTAAAGATGCTTGTTTCAACGCCGCTTCAAAGCTTGGGTCGGCATCGATAATAGTCACTCCTTTTGCATCAAACTTATTAAAGGCTGCTTGTGTCGTGTCTTGCCAATAACCAGAGGCTAGTTGAGCAAAGCTATCACCGCTTACTGAAGAGAGTGCTGTTTTATCTTCAGGAGATAATCCTTGCCAAACGGCTTTATTCATCACTAAAGAGAAGCCACTTGCATACACATTGTGTTTAAAGCGTGTCATAGATTTTGTATAAGGAAAGAGTTCAAACGCACTGACATCGCCTGGGTCTAAGCCTATATGGCCATTAACCACGCCTGTGCTGATTACTTCACTCGCTCTTACTGGCGGAATAGCAATGACTTTAGCACCTACTTGGTTCATTAGGGTTTCTAGTACACCGGGTAAAGACCAAAGGGTGCGAGACCTTAGTTCTGACATTGAATTTATGGGGTGTTCTGTTTGGCTATATAATTCAGCAGGTGAAATCACCCACTGCGATAAAAGGTGAATTTGGTTTAACTCGTCTGGAAAAAACTTTCGGTTAGTTTGCCATAAAGCTGATGACATAGCTCTGGCATCATTGGATGCAACAAAAGGTGTCATAGCAACGAGTGCGCCTGTCGTTTGCTCAGGTATAAAACCATTAAATTGCACCGCGACATCTATGATACCTGCTTCAACCGCTTGAATCTGCTCCTCAGGGCTGGCAGCTGAGCTTGCCAAGACCTTACCTTTTACCCTTCCTTGGGACGCTTTTTCGACCTGCTTTAGCCAAGTGGGTAATACTTCTTGGCAAACTATATGTTGCGCTGGCCAAAAACAATTGACCTTGAGTTCTGTGGCATAACTGGAATTTAGCCAAAATACGCTAGTAACCGATGAAAGAGTAATCGCTGAAATTTTAATATGGTTTTTCATTATTGTTTTCCCATAGTTAAAAATGTTGAAAGACACTTGCTGTAAACTGAATCATTAAACCATATTGCGGTTTATATGTATTGCATTGCGGATAAATAAAATATATCAAATTTCTTAATAATTGTTTTATATGGCTTATTTTTTCTTACAAGCGGGCTGAATTTTCATAAAAGGTGTATTAGAGGGGTAGGAACACAGGTAAGGAAGGCAGGAAATAAGTGAAGACGGGATACTTTAGTGAGTTTGGAAAGAGCCAACCCAAATGTGAGGATCGACTCTTTATTGCTTAATGACAGGGTCTCTAGGCTTTTCTAGCAACTCTCAAATGCCATAGGATTAATAATGGCACCAAGGCAAGCTCAATAATGGTTGGCGGTACGATCTTGTCACTGACGATACCAAATTCCATGATGTTAGTGACCCTTGCAATACCACCAATAAATAAAGCCAGTAGAGCAAAGCGGAATAAGTTAGTATGTTTTTCAATGTTGATTAGAAAGAAAGCCAATACCAAGCCTTGGGTAAAGAAAACACCATAACCAAAACGATATTGATTATCAGCAAAGCCTCTTAATAGACTGTCTTGGTCAAAGATCATCTCCATACCAGAGACGCCCGCGCTGGCATTTAGGCCACCAAAGGCGCTTATGCCGCCGGGAACAAAACAGATAAAAGCCAGAATGGCAAAGGGAGCCTATGAATAAGTCCTCCCGCCTCAGCGTGTGAATAAAAGCCACTAGATTTATGGCGAGGAGCGCAACTTAATAGTTATTCTATTGATAAGCTCTTCAACGTAAAGATAGGGTTTTTAGACCACGCCCTTTGGGTCTTTCAGAAAAAGTAACACCCTGTGTTGTTACTTCTCGAAAGGTACCTACATTACGTCAAAGTAACGCCTTGCTTGATACTTTTTCTGATAAGACTGAGAAGAGGTGACTTAATCATAGGCTCCCTTTTAGTTGAAAGACTCTTCTTTCGGATGTATTAAATCGTGTCATGGGTGGTTCCTTTTCGTTAGCAATTGATTTATCGCTATCTTAAAGAGTGCCCATGTTAATTTTTTGATATTTCTTGCTGACTTGTCTTTGTTTAATGATCGACTCTTAAAGTTAGATTTTATTCATCACAATGATTTGAACCTATGTGTTTGAGAAAACACATTAGCAAGAAATATCAAAAAATCATTTTCTCACCCCTTTATATTTGATCCATACAAACACGCCAAGCTAGAGCGTTATCTAAGCGGGGCAACTTTAAAAAATTCAAAATAATAGGTGAACATGATGAAAAGCATTTTAATTACAGGAGCAAACGCAGGGCTTGGTAAAGAGAGCGCTAGACAATTCGCGTTACAAGAAGGTGTTGAGAAGATTTATCTAGGCTGTCGTAATCTATATAAGGCGAGTGACGCTAAACGCGAGTTAGAGCAAGCGACAGGGCGTAATATCTTTGAAATTTTGCAAATCGATGTTTCTGATTTGGACTCAGTTAAGCAAGCTGTAGAGTCTTTGCCTGAACCTGTTGAAGCGCTAGTAATGAATGCAGGAGGAACGGGTGGCGATAAATTTAATCAAAAAACAAAAGATGGTGTGACGCAAATATTTGCTGTTAACTTGCTTGGCCATGTAGCGTTAACAAATGCTTTATTAAAAGCGAATAAGCTAACGAAAATGGCGTTATATGCAGGTTCTGAAGCCGCTCGTGGCGTAAAAGAAATGGGTATGAAACGTCCTGAGTTGAAACATTCTTCAATCGAAGAGTTTGTCTCTATCTGTAATGGATCTTTCTTTGGCCCTGTTAAAGATGCCACTGTTCCTTATGGCCCAATTAAATATATGGGTGCCTTGTGGATGTCATCAATCGCAAGGGATTATCCTGAAATTCGTTTTGTTACCATGAGCCCTGGCGGCACGACTGGTACAGAAGGTTTTAATACCTTGTCACCTGTAAAACAGTATGTGATGAAAGGCATGATGAGATTAATGCTTTTACTAGGCAAGGTGCATAAAGTGGAAGTTGGAGCAAAACGTTTTGTCGAAGCTGTGCAAAATGAGGTGTATCAAACAGGTGTTTTTTATGCCAGTAAAAAAGGGCTAACAGGCCCAATTGGCGAGCAAGGTCCCTTATTTAAAGACCTGAATGATAAAAAAATTCAAGATAATGCCAGTAAAGCGATTCAACGCTTTTTAAATTAGAGGCTGCTTAGATTAAGAGTGCAAAGGTATAGGAGAGTAAGATAATTAGGTAGCAAAAAAGCGGCTAATCAAAAACGGGTTTAATTTGCTATAAACCCGTTTGAGAGGCCCACTTAAACAAGTGCCACAATATAGCCTATGCAGGCTAAAAAAGAGCTGAAACTTCTTAGGTGATTCCAACGCGTCCATTCAACCCTGTACATAAGCCAAATCTGCCGAGCTTCATTTTCATCTTTGGCATTTTCAAGACGATTGTTCAAAGGCACGTTAAAAAACAGCGTGCAAAGGAACATGCCAACGACATAGATAGCCCCAGCCCCTTTTACCCAAGGCGCTTCTAGTGGGTTGTCCACTATGAATATTAAGGTTAGAGCCAATATGCTAGAGCCGAAGAACAAGGGCATAAAGCCAGAAGTAAGAATGACTTTATTAATGCTTTGCATACTAGCAACGGCTGTTGGGCTAGGTAATGCTTTAAATGAATCCATAATGAAAACGGAGAAAGCGAAGTAAATGCCTGCCATCATGCCTGTGCTGATGGCAGCTATCCCTATGAAAAATTCGCTGTGTAAAACAGGCATTAACCGTTTTCTACTTCAGGAGTGGGTAGAGACCAAACACCTGATTCAAAGGCTTTGGTGGCGTAATCGTAGAATGAAGTTGCAGGTCGGCCAAGGGCTTTCTGAACACCATCTTGAGGAACACTATTTCTTCCGTCCATAACCACAGTGAACAACTCGTTCATTAGCCAAAGGACATCGCCCGGTAGGCCTTGCTCGCCAAGTGCGCTAAGGAACTGCTCAGCGGTGATGGATACAAATTGAATGTCTCTTTGAGTGACCTTGGCAATAATTCTTGCGCAATCATTCAAGGTGATTGCTTCAGGGCCTGTCACTTCAAACACTTGGTTAATTAAGCGTTTCTCAGTCAAACAAGCAAAAGCCACATCAGCAATATCATCCACATCGATAAAAGGCTCTGGAATATCACCAGAAGGAAGTGCGATTTTTCCTGATAAAACGCCATCTATTAAAAAGCCTTCGCTGAAGTTTTGTGAGAACCAGCTAGCACGAACCACATTCCAATAAAGACCGCTATCAATCAAGATTTTTTCTGCTTTTTGAGCGCCATCTTCACCACGACCAGATAAAAGTACTATGTGATGAATGCCTGCAATTTTTGCCTGACGAACAAACTCTGTAATGGCTTCTTGTGCGCCAGGTACGGCAAGGTCTGGTTGGAAACAGACATAAGCTCTAGTGCAACCTTGCATTGCATCTAACCAAGTTTCAGGCTTTAGCCAGTCAAAAGATGGATTAGTGCTACGTGATACGGCACGTGTTTCATGGCCTGCTGCGATTAAGCGTTCTTCAACACGTCGGCCTGTTTTACCTTGTTTACCAATTATTAATGTACGATTTGTCATTGTCATCAACCTCTAAAATTAACTTGGGGGAGTCTCTAGAAAAGCAACCTGGGATTGCACCTTTCTTAAGCGCTTAGTATTCTCGTTTTTTGATAGATGGTTAATGCTTTAGTGTCTAAGAAATTTGATAATTCGTCTAAACTAAGAAAAGTCGCATTTCAAAAAAGCTAAATGAATTATCTAAACAGGTTTTGAGTCGAGCTTTGAGTTGAATCTTTGTATCGGGCTTCCTAAATAAAAAGGTAATTAAAATGACATTGGATAATCCTGCTTACCCCTTAGCTAATGATCCCCTTGGTGAGGTGCTACATCAGCTCAGGCTAGATGGCAGCTTGTATTGTCGGTCTCATCTTGCTGGGGATTGGTCTCTCGCTATGCCTGTATTGCCCGGAAAAATGATGTTTCATATCATTAATAAAGGAAACTGCTGGTTAAGCGTAAAAGATGAGGTGCCTATAGCGTTACAACAAGGCGCACTTGTTCTTATTCCCCATGGACTAGGGCATACCTTATCCAGTAACCCAAACCTTGAAGCGACCCCTTTTTTTGATTCAGGTGTTAAGCGAGTTAGCGAGCGTTATGAAACCCTAGACATATTAGGAAATGGTGAAAAAACAGAGTTAACCTGTGGTGTTCTTAGTTTCGATCAGATGACAGGTATGCAATTGGTTGAGTCTCTACCTAAGATGATTTTGTTACAGGAATTAGAAGAAGGGAAGGCCGATTGGATCAAATCAAGTCTTCACCTTATTAGCCACGAAGCGCGCCACTTAAAACCAGGTGGGGAGACCATTATTACTCACCTTGCTGATATTTTAGTGATACAGCTGATTCGCCATTGGCTGGAAGAATCTCCAGAAGCGAATCAAGGTTGGTTAGGGGCGATTAAGGATAAGCATTTAGGTTTAGCCTTAAGGGCAATTCATCATGAACCCGAGAGAAACTGGACAGTAGACTCTCTGGCAAGAGAGTGTGGTATGTCACGTTCTGGCTTCTCGGCGCATTTCACCTCATTGGTAGGAAATACAGTCAAAAACTATTTAACTCAGTGGCGTATGAAGCTTGCTTACCAAAGGCTTATGAAAAAAAGTGAGCCTATGATCAATTTAGCAGAAGAGTTGGGCTATAGTTCAGAGGCTGCATTTTCAAGAGCTTTTAAGAGGGAGATGGGTTTTCCTCCAAGTAAATTGAGTAAAAACGCAACTTAATGAAAAAGAAAGGCTTTGCCTATCACAGCAAAGCTGTCAGGAATGTTGAAGTAATAAAGGCCTTATTAATAGAGGAGTAGTAAGCCTCAGCTTTCTCAATACATATCCTATAAAAATAATAAAAGGTGAATGTGTGATTTATCGATTGAATTTCAAGCACTGTCTTCATACGTTGATTTTTATCGCTTTATTTGCGTTTTCTCTAAACGTAAAAGCAGACCCGCTACAGGCTTCAACGCTTGATTACCCGCCCTATGAATACGTGGAAAATGGTCAAGCAAAAGGTATCGCTGTCGATATTATTAAAGAAGCGATCAAGCGAAGTGGCGATCACAGAGTTGAATTTAATTTTTATCCTTGGCGAAGAGCGGTGAACTCAGTCGAGTTTGGTTCGAGTGATATCTTATTTAACGCGGGTAAAAATGAAGCAAGGCAGGTTTGGGGGTACTATGTTGAAAGCCCTTTAATTCTTCAGAAGTATGTACTTTTTAAGCGCAAGGGCGATGAGGTTAAAGTCAATGCCAATTTTGATAATGTTAAGTCATTAGCCATCGCAATTCGCACAGGTTACTTATATGGCTCTGGTGTTTTTAGAAAAGCTTTAGATAGAGACAAATTCAGTTATCTCGTTAAGTCTGAAACAACGAAGCAAAGCATTGATTTACTCTTGAATAAGAGAGTGGATATGTTTGTTGGGGATTACCTTCCTGTAATGCATTACATTCAAGAAAATGGCTTAACGAGTGAGATAGATATTGTTGTAGAAGAGCAACAATCTCGTCCTCTCATTGTGCTGACATGGCCTACTTATATTCTATTTTCAAAAAAACGTACTGATATTAGCTATGTTCATAGAATTGATCGCATTTTAAATGAGATGAAACAAGATGGTACTTATGACATGTTTTTTCATAAGTACCAAAATGTCCATGATTAGCTGCGACTTGTCTTTAAAGTGGCTAATGGTCAGTCGCTATGAGTACCGATCAGCAAGAACGCATTTTACAAAATCACCGCATTAAGTATTTCACGGATCTCTTTGAGTCCAAGTGCTTGATTCTCACCAATTGCGGTAAGGCCGTGAGCTTCAATTTGAGCCATTAATTTTTCAATGCTGTTGGTTTTATCTTCCCCTTCAGGCTTAAAGCGAGTTTCTAGATTCAAACTCTGATAAAAGTGTTCAATCGCATCGATTGTTTGCTCAGCCAGTGTTTCTGAGTCATTCAAAGCAAACACATTTTTACCCATTTGCTCTAACTTGCCTCGTTTTGCTTCGATTTGATGACGAAGGAGTGAAGGCTGTACCAGTGTTAATGAACGGGCATGGTCTACGCCATAAAGCGCGGTAAACTCATGGCCTATCATATGGGTTGCCCAATCTTGCGGTACACCCACACTGATTAAACCGTTCAGCGCCTGATTGGCAGTCCACATTAGATTTTCACGCCAAGCATCATTGTCTCTATTGTCAAAATCCTTAGCTAAGATAAGCAGGTTCTTGAGCAGGGTTTCTGCATAACCATCTTGTACCATGGCTCCGGTTGGATAAGTAATGTATTGCTCGCACACGTGAACCCAAGCATCAACTAAGCCATTTGCTAATTGACGTTCAGGCAATGTTTTCATCACATGGGCATCTAAAACAGCAAAAGTCGGTCTTACAATTGGGTTATAAAAAGAGAGCTTTTCTTGAGTGGCTGCACGTGTAATCACAGCTGCAGGGTTGGATTCTGACCCTGTTGCTGGCAATGTTAAAATTGCGCCAATAGGTAAAGCCGATTTAGGTGAGTGTTTGCCTTCGAGAATATCCCAGCCAGCCCCATCATAAAGGCTAGCTGCTGCCACATATTTAGAGCCATCGATAACAGAGCCACCGCCAACTGCCAAAATAAAGTTAACGCCTTCTTGTTTAACAAGCGCAACTGCTTTATCTAAGGTTTCCATCGTTGGATTAGGCTCAACACCTGAAAACTCAACCCAAGCATGGTCTGACAAAGCATCAACAACTTCTTGGTAAACGCCATTTTTTTTAATCGAGCCACCACCGTAAATGAATAAGACTTTATCATTGGGGCTAATGCTATTTTTAATGCTAGCAATTTGACCTTTACCAAAATGTATCTGGGTGTGGTTTACATATGAAAATTCCATCTTTTACCTCTTTGAGTCTTCTGAAAATGAACAAAGGCGTTCACTTCCCCTTAAAGTGAATGCTTTTGTTTTATGATTGCATAATATCATTGCAGTTATGACGTAAGTAGAGTGTTTAATAGATAAAACTTGCCTATTTCTGTTTTACTCATTATTTATTATCAATTATATTTAGCTTAAATTACGTTTGAATGAACACCAAGCTGAGTCTTTTATGTCAAAACTTGCCTTACTAATGCAGTCGTACGCCGAAAAAAAAAATTTAAACCAACTTGATGGTGTCGCTAAAACATTAGTTGATGGTGTCTACTTTTATCGCAGCCCACTTGGAAATAAGCGTCAACCTTTTCTATATCAGTCTGGGATTATCGCCATGGCACAGGGCCATAAAAAGATCTATCTTGGTGGAAAAAGTGTAACTTATGGGGCAGGGGATTATGTTGTGGTTGGCGTGCCTATGCCGCTAGAGTGCGAAGCCTACACACAAGATGATAAACCCATTTTGGGCTTATCTATCGATGTGGATGCTCAGCTTTTACACACCTTAGTGAATCAATTAACTGAAGGTGCTTTTTCTCACAGGCACGAAGCCGAGCTATTCACCCCTTACCTTAAAAACAAAGAACAAAAAGAGAAAAAGCTTAATTTAGGGCTTCAATCTGAAAGTCTTAATGAAGAATTAGACGATGCATTAGCACGTCTACTTAAAGTGTTGCATTGTGACAGGGATGCCAAGGTTTTAGGCGAGGGCATAGTGAAGGAAATTGTCTATCGCACATTATTAGGCCGTCATGGGCATATCTTGTTTGATCTTGCCCAGCATGATGGACATTATGCCCGTATAGCTAAAGTGCTTAACCATTTACATCTGGCTTATGCGGACGAAATTAGAGTTGAAGATCTAGCGCAACAGGTACATATGAGCTTATCTGGCTTTCATCGTGCATTTCGTGAAGTGACGAGTGAAACCCCTCTGCAATATCTAAAAAAGATACGTCTTAGTAAAGCTAAAGATCTGATCAACTTAGAAGGTAAGCGAGCAAGCGAGGCTGCACTTATGGTCGGGTACGCAAGTCCAACTCAATTTAGTCGTGAATTTAAACGATACTTCAATAGCACACCAAGATCCTTTGCTTAAGGTATCTGCAAATCAGTCCTCCTGCCTCCGTGTATGGATAAAAGCCGCTAGATTTATAGCGAAGGGCGCAACTTAATCGTTATTTTATTGATAAGGCTCTTGGCGTAAAGACAGAGAAGAGGTGACTTAATAGCAGGTTCCCTAATTGTGGTTCCTTAAACAATGGGGTCTTGAAAGGCTTGAGGAAGAGGAAAGCGTTAGCCTGATTTTTTCTAAATGATAATTATTCTCTCATTTTCTTGAATATCACTATTTTACGACTCATAGACTAAATAGTTTAATTAGATCCATTGTTTAATCTGATATTAGTCTGTGTAAGGTATCTAAATTTCAGTTTAATAATGTGTTTATATTAATAATAACCTTTCTAGTTCTTTGGTCTAATGTAGTTATTTTAACTTGTCCTTTAATATAACTAAAAGCCTAAGGTATTAAACTAACCGGTCGGTTCTTGTATTAGGCTTATCAAATATAGTAATAATATCGAAAAACGAAAACATTAATATCTAAACGAAAATGGGAAAATTTATTTTTATAGAGTATTTTTCTCTTTGAATATTAATTCAATCTCAAAATTTGATACCGATAGTTCTATTTTTAAATGGTTTGGTTTTACCTAGCCTTAATAACTGGCCTTTTATGTAATAACTAGTGTACGAAATATAACCAGGGTTATAGTGATTAGAGTGGTCTCTTTCAGTTAAAATCTGGTACGAAGGATAAAAAAGTTAATTTTTTAAAAAATAATTTCACCTTTGATTTTTGTGCAGGTTATGTGCATGAATTATCTTAAAAATGAAGTTTTATTGTGCGTTTTAAGCTAGTTTTACTTGTCTATTAGAGCGATTCCACACTTAGCTAACTCATCTCCATAAGTCTTTAGTTTACGTTAAGGGCAATATCTAACCTATTGAATTTATATAAAATAAATTTAGACCTTTTAACTGATATAAATATTAACGATATAAAGTTTACGCTTTTTATATATATGTTTTTGAATTTTAAATATGAGCTCATTTTTCGTTCTAGATTAAAAAATATTGTTTGTTTAAGCTTTGTTTGAATCTAAGGTTTTTAATTTTTCTGCAATAAAAATTAAGTTGACAAAATAAAATATGAATTTTAATTTAATCGAAAATAAAAAAATGACTAATAAGGTTAAGTTGTTTTTAAGAAAGCTTGGTTGAGAAAGTTGGTTTTTTCATTTGGTGATTTTCGTATTCTAGATTTTTAACTAGTAGGGTTTTCCTCTAATTACTTTTCTTGTCGAATGTTTATCTGAAGTGTTTTCTCTTTAGTTTGCCTTTAGCTGAGTTTCAATAAAGTGTTTATTGTTGAATAAACGCTAACGGATTTTTATGGCCAAAACTAAATGGATGTTAAGGGAGTAAAATGTATGCTGTTCACATTGGCAGACCTGTTTCACAAGGTATCAAAAGGAAAATGGCAAGGTAAGATTGGTTTCTACCCTAGTGCCAAGCAGTTTGATCTAGCGGGTTTTGAATCTTATTCTGGTCAATTGCAAAGCAGACTAGATAAGCAAACAAATTTAAAGTTTGGTGATGCTGTTTTAGTGACGGATGAACCGACTCTTCAAACATTAGCGAATATGCTTTACCTATGGGGTAAAGGTGCCGTTGTAGTGCCTGTTAGACATACTATGTCTGAACAAGCCAGGTTAGCTATCGCACAAGACTGCCATGCTAGTGTGTGTTTGCATGGCGATGCTCTCATCCATTTAGCACCTTTGAATAAAAACCAAGGTGAGGCTCATGGAAAACAAACTAGCACCACTAAGTTTAATTTTAAAAGTGAGCGCAGAGTAACGGGTGCCGATTTAGCTTTAATCATTTATACCTCAGGTAGTACAGGTAAACCCAAAGGCATCATGCTTAGTCATGCAAATGTGCTAAATGCCATGTCTTCAATTGCAACTTATCTTTCGATAGATGAAGAAGAGCATATTCTGTGTTTATCACCCTTATCCTTTGATTATGGTTTATACCAATTGCTATTTAGTTTGGCTTACGATTGCCAATTAACCTTATTCGAAGGTGACTTTCATCCTATCAAGGTGCTTAAGGCCTTGGAACTGAGCCAAGCCAGTTTGGTGCCTGTGGTGCCTGCGATGGCGAGTGCGCTAGCGAAAATGATTCAAACCTTTAAAAAGCCTTTGCCTCATTTCAAAAAACTAACCAATACGGGCGGTCACCTAGCAGAAGATAATATTAGATTACTCAGTGAGCTATTACCCCAGTTACAAATTTTTGCCATGTATGGTCTGACCGAATGCAAACGAGCTTTGTATTTACCGCCAGAAGACAGCTTGCGTAAATTAGGCTCTGTGGGTGTGCCTATTCCTGGATTAGAAGCCAAGATTTTACATCCAAGTAAAGATGAAAATCATGGCAGCTATAACGAAGTGGAGCAGGGTGAAATAGGCGAACTCTTTATTCGTGGCGCAAGCTTGATGCAGGGCTATTTTGGTATGGCGAATGCTGGAGCCTGTATATTAGCGGGCGATTATCGTGATGATAATTGGCTAGCCACAGGAGATTTATTTTGCCAAGACGAGGATGGCTATTTTTACTTCAAGGGTCGATCTAAAGACCTAATCAAGCAAGCTGGTTTTTGTTTGTACCCAGCAGAGCTTGAATCTCAAATTGAACAACATCCGAATGTTTTCCTCTGCGCCATCGTGCCACACAAAGACAGATGGGGGGATGAAATTGCCTGCCTGAATGTCCAACTTATCAATCCTGGTGTGGAACAAGAAAAAGCATTTAGAGACTGGTTAACCACTCAAATTGAAGATAACTACCGACCCAGACAGCTGATTTTTATTGATGAATTAGCCTTAACTCAAAATAGTAAAGTGGATAAGCAGCATCTAATGGCCAGCTTATCTTCTGGTTAGCTTCCAAGCATTTTTACGCTTTAAAAAATAACAATAAGCCTGTTACTTGTGATGTGAAAACACATCGCTTTGGTCCTTTGCGCCCAAAACAGGCCAATATCAAGCAGTTGGAGAATGAAAGGTGAGTCAAATGGATAAGATTAAGGCCTTATTACAAGAGAATGCAGGGCAGATTGAAACCCCATGTTATCTCTATAGCGTGTCCCAAGTAGCACAAAACTATCAGGCTTTATCTGAGGCGCTAGGTACCAAATTAATCTACTCAATGAAGGCGAATAACAACGCGGATTTATTGATGCGAGCCAGTCACCATCTTGATGGTGGTATCGAAGTCGCTTCTATTGGCGAACTTAACCTTGTTGCCGGTGGAGATAGTGAGAAGTTTATTAATAACCCTTCTGCTGACAAGAAGTTTCTAAGGGCTGCCGTAGCATCACGTTCTACCATTATTCTTGATAACTTGGTTCAGCTTGAAGCTTTGCGCGAATTTGTTGGTAAACGCCCTTTAAAGCCTGTCCTTTTGCGTCTGAACTCTTCTGTTCTAAAGCGTTTTAATCAAGATTTACCCAGTATTCGTGCCGATCAATTTGGTATGGATTGGGTGACTGTGACAACAGCGATTAGCTTATGTCGAGAGTTTGATATCCCCTTAGCAGGATTCCATCTATTTAACGGCTCTTACAGTTTTACTAAGGCTGCCAATGCCACGGCTGTTGCTGCTATTGCTATCCTCGCTGAAATGGAACGCCTTTATGATCAAGCGCTAAGCTTTGTCAATTTAGGGGGCGGATTCTCCGAGCAGTGGCAAGAGCAAGGGTTCGACTTTGAATCTTATCGTCAGCTTCTTGGCGAGTTTCCTGCTCATATAACCCTTGCCCACGAAACAGGCAGAGGCCTGATGGCAAGTGCAGGCTACTTTGCTACTCGGGTTCGTTATACCAAGCAAATTGATGGTAACCAGTTTGCTATTTGCGATGGTGGTATTAATCAAAACTTCTTATTGGCTCAAACGGAAAACACCTTTCGTAAATTGAAAACGCCTTTGTTATGGCGCAAGCCTAATGCTGACTTAAGTACTGATGCTGCTTTGGATGAGACAGAAAAGGGTGCTTGTACTTATGTGGGCAGTTCTTGCTCTAAAGACGATGTAATTGGTAAACAAACGGATAAGCATCTATTGCCGCAAGCGGGCGACATCTGTGTTTACGATCACTGTGGAGCCTATAACGCCAGTTATACGGTCACACCATTTCTCAAGCTTCCTCAAGCTAAAACTTACATTATCGAATAGGCCATCATTATGAATGATTTATCACAACTTTTTGGTGGCTTTATCACAGAGCCTTTGGCTGGCTACAAAGCCTTGCCTGAAAGCTTAGATAGCATGATTAACCAAGCGTGTTTATCGCTGCTAGATTCGGAAATTCTGATTGAAGATGATTTCAGCCAGCGTTTGCCATTAAGTGTTGCCAAGGTAAAACAGCCATTGCCCAAGTTTGAGCAAACCTTTGTTATTGATGAATTAACAAAGGCCATAAAAGAGACCGGCTTTGGCCCGCATTTTCATCAAATTATCGGGCTGTTTGGTTCTATTATGCTCAACCTGACAGCCACAGAAGCGCAGCAAGCTCAGGTGGATGCTTGGCTAGAGAAAGATATTTTTGGACATTTCTTAATGACAGATGCAGGTGGTCCAAGTCTCGCTAATTGGTCGACTGAGTTGTCAGTGAGTCCAGATGAAACTGGTATGCACCAGCTAAAAGTCAATAAAAAATGGGGCATTGAAGCCCACGATTTAGGCTTTGTTATGTTGGTGGTGAAGCAGTCAGGTAAACCTTATCCCATTACTTTAATGCTTACTCCCGAGCAGTCAAAAGCGCTCAAGCAAGACAAGGTCGGGCGTGCTTATCTTGATGGTGTTTTGCAATTAGGCAATGTGGTGGGTGAGGTGAAAGTCAGCCCAGATCAGATCCTGAAGAAAGGTGGCATGGCCAGTGTAAACCGCTTTTTAACCTTAGTGCGTCCACGTTTTGTCAAAGCCTTAATGCACCACCTTTTGTGGCTAGATAAAGAAAATCGATTAGATATGGATGCCGAACTTAAAACCAATATCGATTTTATCTTGGGTTTTGCCGATCACTTTTTGGCTCAACCGGATTTCTCCATTCACAGTGTGGATCAGGTGCTAGCGCTGAAGTTTGCTAGTAATGAGCTATTAGCAAACTTGGTAGCAAGCAATAAAGTAAAAAGCTTTGCTGATCAAAGAGATTTACTGGGTTTCACTAAAATGGAAGGAAGCTCGTACCGCTGCTTTTTCGAGATATACGCCAAGCAGAAGAGGGCGAGACGATGAGTGCTTTAACCGTAAGAGGGATAGGTTTTCAGCCACTTAAGTCTTGCCTTTATCAGCAAAGGCCAAGTATAGAGGCAAGCTTTGAATGGTTATCTGGATTAATTCATACCCAGACAGAGCAAGTGCTCGCCAAGCTTTCAGAAGAGGAAAGAAGCCAGATAGATAGGCATTTCCTGTGCTCGACCATGGTAGAGATGCCATTTACCACAGGGGATATTGCTTGGTCAGATGTGGCTGAAAAGCTAACGGCGCTTGGTCCTAATAACCCAGATACTTATATCAATGCCTATGAATGTGCCTCTTGGGGCTATTCATTACGCCATTATCTAACCTATGCCAAGGCAGAGAAGAAGCGCTTCCTTTTGGTCAGTATTTTAGATGCCAATCTCTATGATCTAACTTTTTGGCGTTATAACGAGAACTGGCATGAATCGGGTTTTGGTATCACTACGGTTTTGCTTGAGGTCACAGGTGAAGTCAGTAACGAACTCATCACTCAATGTGCGCTGACCCATAATTCTATGGCTGAGTTTGCCACAGTCGTAAGGCGTACCGTGACAGGCAGAGACAATGTTTGTCTGGCGTTGCCGTTTTTCCCCGAACACATTCAAGAGATGTTTAACAAGCTATTGGCTAAGCAATGGCGCTTGCCGGATTTACACCATAACTGGGGCCATTGTTTTGGCTCAGATCCTTGGTTATCCATACTTTGCCATAGCTTGGAAAATCCACCCTTAGAAGAGCAAAAATACATGGCTGCCTCGCTTGCACTAAATGGTTATTTTGCCATGGCAGAGGTGCGAGTGAATCAAGACACTCATTTAATTCTGAATGAGGAGGCGAGCTATGAATGAGCTGTATTTTAAAGGCGAGCTTAAGCGAGTGCCTTTTGAAGGCAAGTTGTCTGCTGCTCTTGCGAGATATATGCCGCTAGAAAGTGAAAACGACTTTGAAGTCTTTGCTTTATTGCCTTCCAGTAAGACACCCATTTACCTGAACTTTGCTGAGCATTATCAGATTTTAGAGGGTTTTGTGAAGCAGGCAAATGCCTGTTTTGAGGGCGAAGTCAACTTTCTTATTCGCCTTTCAATGCCAGGTGGTATGCGTTTACCTGCTGTTTTATTAGAACCTAATGTGCTCTTAATGCAAGACATTCAGCCTGAATTATTACGCCTAAAAAAGGGTGTATCAAAAGGTGAGGTCTCAAGGCTATTGGTGATTGATGACCATCTGCTTCGATATCAGCTTGAGCAAGGTAAAAATCAAATGCATCTCAGCTTGTATAGCCAAAGCCAGTTTGACTCTTCTCATGAAGAAGCCTGCTTTTTGCAATTGATTGAGTCACTGGCTGAGTTTGGTATTGCTGCCAAAGAGGAGAGGGATGATGCAATTTGATGCTTCTTTTAGCTCTGCGCCGACAGAAGACCTTGCAGTGACTAGTATGGTGATTGAGTCCCTTTGGGCAAGGCAGGTGCTCTCGGTGGGTCATGGTTTAAGTTTGCTTGAAGCTCAGTTAAATCAGCTAACGACTTTACCAGAGCAAGTGCTCTTGATTAGCGCTGGAGAAGTGAAGCCTTTGTTAAATGCAAAAATTCGCGAGTTTGCTCGGGGCTTGATGCAAAAAGGCTGTCAGTTGCGATTTGTTAGCGCGGCTTGTACCAGTTTTCATGCGGCTGTGTTTGAAGCCAGTCAATCGCAAAGCCAAGACTGCTTGGTGATTGCGCTAGAGCTAGACCAAGGTTTGCAGCAAGCCTGTTTAAATTCTTTAGGTGTGGGCAATGACGTCGAACAAGATGGCTTAACCGTGCTTAATTGCGTTGGCTTGTGTGTACTTCGTAAAAAACATGCTGAGCCAAAAGACATCATCATAATGCAGTGCGACATACTTTCTCAGCCCCTTGGTATGTCGGGTACACAAAAGCTTTTGTTGATGTTTGAAGACTATATCAAGTGCTTACCAGAGGCGACTCAGCCCGTTTCCTTTGCTATCAGTTCCCAATGGGGGAAGAAGCTAGAACTTGCCTTGCAAGAGCGGCTATCTGGCCCTTTTGCCACCAGTGAATGGCTAGCGAGTGCAGAACAAGGGCAACAACACTTTTTAAGCCTTAAACCGCTTTTTGAATTGCAAGGTTACCAAGCAGCATTGGCAAAAGGCCCTTTGCTATTGATGACATTGGGAGGTGGCGGTCGTTTAGGTTGCATGTTGATAAGCCGTGGTCTTAAAGCCGATCAAGCTTTAACTCAGGCGTCACTGAGTGAGTGCTGCATCAAATCAGATCAAAGTGCCTATCAAGCCGCTTTGCATGTCAAAAACGAATGTCAGGCAAGTTACTACCAGCAGGTAAAACACACCCTGAAATACCCGCAAACCCAATACCGGGGTATCAATAATCATTATTTTCGCTGGTCAGAAACGATCACCGAATTATTAACAATGTGACACTTAGGAGTAGATAGATGAACGGAATGTCTAGCGTGACTGAGCAAGTAAAAGCAGGTCCTGCTTTTACCCAAGCTAACCTAACCACCAAAGTTAAGCCTAGTTATGATGTGGTGATTATTGGTGCGGGTTGGGCGGGTTTAACCTTAGCAAGACAGCTGAAAATGAGTCGACCAGAGCTTTCCATTGTGCAGTTGGATGCCGCCACTGAATACAAGGCGAAAGTTGGGGAAGCAACCGTTGAAATGACGGGGCATTATTTTATGCACCGTCTTGGTTTAGCGAACTACTTGTATCGTAATCATCTGCCTAAAAATGGTTTGAGGTTCTTGTTTGATTCAGAACATCACGACTTAGAACTGCATGAAATGAGTGAGCACGGTACTTCAAATATTCCGCCACATCCTGCTTTTCAGCTCGATAGGGCAAGGCTAGAAGAAGATCTGGTTGCTATGAACCGCGAAATGGGCATTGATATTCTGCTTGGTGCGCGGGTTAAAGATCTGGAAATAAATGAAAGCATTCATGCGGCGCCACACCTAGTGCAATTTGATTGTCCAGCACTTGGAGAGAGCATTGATCCTATGGGGCAAACTGTCAGCGGTCGCTGGCTGGTGGATGCCAGTGGTAAAGCGGGGCTTATCGCTAAAAAATACAAGCTGCACCATAGACGCGATGTGCCACAAAACGCTTCCACTTGGGCGCGCTTTAGTAATATCAAAGATATCGATGCCCTAGGGCCAAAAGAGTGGCGTCGTAAAGTGAATGGGCGTTTCCTATCGACGATCCACTTTACAGGAGAAGGATATTGGATCTGGGTCATTCCCCTAAGCGGCGGTTTTACCAGTATTGGTGTGGACTGTGACAAAGAAAGGATGAAAAAACGCCCTGTAAAAAGGGATGAGTTCATGGCTTTCTTGAAAAGCCATAAAGGCCTTGCTGACCTTCTTGAAGGTGCACAAATGGAAGACTTTGAAGCTTGGGGGCAACTTGCTTACCGAGGTGAGAAGTACATGAGCGAACATAGGTGGGCAACCACAGGTTTTGCTGCCATGTTCCTAGACCCTTTGTTTAGCTTTGGCGGCGATATGATTTCGCTTTTCAATGATGGTATTTGCAAAACCATTTGTGAGGATTTTGCCACCGAAGATGAAAGCGAAGCCATTACCAAATTAGCGCAAAACTTGCCTGTCCTTAACCAGCAGGCCCATGAGTTCTACCAACGTATTTATAGCCATGTGAACAATGTGACGCCCGTGCTGGATTGTGGCGAGCTATGTTCTCCTATCTTGGCTTACATCACGGCGACCTACTTCTTAGAGACTGCTTGGGATTATATGGCGGATAATTTTGTCGATCTTGAAAGGTGGCAATCTAAGAGTCATTTACGCCGTGGTTATCTAGCGTTGGAGAAAAAACTCAATCGACAAATTCTAGAAACCGCAGAAATTCTAAGCTACGAAGGTCGTTATTTTGACCGTAACTCAATTGGCTTTTTTGAGTCTGGTGCCGAGATTTATCGCTACTTTGTCTTCGAAATGGGCGATAAGGGTAAGGATGGTCGTCGTATCGATCTTCATACCAAACTCTGGGCTAGCATCTATCTGCAAGTCACGGGGAGCCGTTTGAATCTTAAAAAGTTTGCTAGCCGAAACTTGGTGCAAGAGTGTTTGAACCTACCGCAAATCCTGACGAAAGACAGTTTCACTAAAGCTGATTTGCCTGGCTTGATACAGGATATTAATGCCGCTTTAACACAAAAACTTATCGAGCAAAGTGAGCTGGAATTTCAAGCAGACGAACTTGTCGCAAGTATTGATGAGATGTCGTTTGAATCAGGGGATGTCCATTTAGCGTTCAATAAAGAGGGGCTAACTCAGGACGACATTGCGCTCTTGACCAAGCAAGCTAAGGCGTTGTGGGCGCAAGAGCAAGAATACATTCACATGCCTTTTACCGTGCCTTATTTCTTACAGTTCTGCCGTCAAACCGATGAAAACATTATGAACGGCCCTATTCAGGATGCCGAAGTGCCAACCCGCAAAGTCGCGGCAGAAAGGTTGATTGCGCAAATGCAAAGAGAATCGCAAACAGCTGGCGCAGAAGAGCGTGTGCAGCTTGGTCAAGAAGAAACGACAGAAACTGAAAAGGCAGGCACATGTTAATGGAAAAAAGGAGCTTTTTTGCCAGGGATGGTGTGCGCCTCGCCTACGATGAGTTTTCTCCCGAAGGGGCGTTAGCTCAAGATATCGCCGCAAACAGCAGTGATGAGATTAGCAGAGTGTGCTTCATCTTCCTTCATGGCAGTACCTATAACTCAAGACGTTACGCCAATATTGCTAAGGCGCTGTCTGGTAAAGGTTACCAAACTTGTCTGCTTAATTGGCGTGGTCATGGGGAGTCTCAAGGTAAGCCGGGGGATCTTCATTATGTGGGGCAGTTAGAAGATGATCTGGCTGACATGATTGCCCATATCAAAAGCCAAGATGAAAAGGCTGCCATAGTGATAGGCGGGCACTCAGCCGGTGCAGTGGTTTGTTTGCGCTATATCGATAAGTACGGCTGTGATGAGATTAAAGCTGTGGCCTTTGTCTCTCCTGCGATCAATGGGCCATTAGAGACGGTACGATACCCTCAGCCGTCTTCTGCTTTGCAATATAGGTTGACTTACTTTCGCCAAGCGAAAGTCCATGGCCCAGTGCCAGAGGCTGCTTTGCAGTATGCGCCAATACTCAATATGAAGGCTTTTTGGTTAGCTAAGTTGATCCCAGGTTTTCGCCATAAGCCTATTTTGAGTTTCCCAGCGAGCGAGCGTATGGCCAAGCTAGAAGGGAGAGTGTTGGATTACAGCTATAACCTCATGCTGTCTTGTGACATCAATGATTATCCCAATGCTTTTAATCGCATCAATGTGCCAACGCTTATGTTGGTTGGTGAAGAGGATGAGGTTATTCACTCTAGCTTGCTTGATACGGTGTTTCATTGGCACTTAGGGCCAGATTTAGCTAAATCCCTAATTAAGGTGCCAAAGCTAAATCATATTCGTATTTTACCCGCTGCGTGTCAGGTGTTGCCTAATTGGCTTGCCAGCATTTTTGAGATGGCCGCTTCAAATGATCAGACAAGTGAAAGCGAGCTAGATGATCAAGCGGAAGCCAGCCTGATTTCAGCAGAAAAGCGGGATAAAGCCAGGCTTGTTAAAAGCGAAGCAGAGCAAGGAGCGCAGGCATGATATGTGATCATAATAGCTTTCTGTTTGATGGTTATTTAACTAACCGCCAAAGCCTGATTCAAGAGTTAGAGTTGGCAGCAGATGCGTCTTTGCAAACTTTGCTAAAAACGGCTTTTAAAGCTTGGAAACTGGACTTTAATCAAAAGGTATTAGGGGATTATCGTCTGATACTGCCCATTGAAGAATCATCAGATAAAAGCAATCTGCCTGAGTGTTTTATTGCTTGCTCTGGTTTTTCAAGCTATCGCCTTTTTTATAAGTCGAATGAGGCTGAATTTTCCCTAAGTCCTAGCATGAATGACTTCATAACAGGTGCCGAATTAGATGCGAATGCCATAGGCCAACTCTTTACTCAATCTTATCTGGTGCCGCCATTAACTTTAGTGAAAGGAGTGAGGCAATTAGCCAATGGCGAGAGCCAAATTTGGCAGATTACCTCTGGGCAGACAGGCATTAAAGCAAAATGCCTTGCTCATAAAACCTTGAGTCTGCAAGAAAAGCTTCATCTTAATCAGCTTGGCTCTCAAGCGGCTAAGTCAGAGTGCGTGCAACGGGAAAATAAGCAAGCTGGTGACAAAGAAGATGAAGCAATTGGCTTGTTAAAAGAGGGCAAGTTCAATGCATTTATGGCGTTACCTTTGGTTTCAAGGTTACTAAGTGAACCTGTCACTCAGTTAGGCCAACTCTGCTTATTGGATAATCTGATGGCGGATTCATCAGACGCTTATCAAAGTAAAACAGGCTTATATCGTCTACAAGGTCAGGCGGAATCTACACAAAGACAAGAAGCTGCTCTTAGTTGTGGTATCGGTACTGGTCTTGGTGTTGCTAGTCAGCTGGCTGAGTTGAATCAAGCCTGGGACAAGAATGCCTTATTAGACATTAAGTCTCTTAAATCCTTATACGGACCGCTGTTTAAATCAGGGTTAAGTCAGGCATTTAAGCAGCAACGCCAAACACAGCTTAAGTTAAGGCAAGAATATCAAACTCAAATGCTGAGCTTTCCACAGGGCCAAGTGACAACACCGAGTTTCGAGCTTTGGTTAGATCTTACCGTACGACTACCTAACCAGTGGCAACAAGAGAGGCTACTCGCCGAAGGTTTAGGAAAAGAGGTGCAATTTGTCGCTTTAACACATGGGTTTGCGGCTAGGCCAATAGAGCAATCCGTACTTGCATTGATACCAAATGATAACCAGTGGCTTAAAACGGCCTCTAAAGTTTATTTCGACCCGCAGGATGACAGTTTGGTGAATCTCTACGATGCCATGCAAAGGTTGATGTTACATGGCTATAAACCTGTGACACACAGCTTGCTTAAAGTCGCTGCACCGCCTCTCACAGCCAAACTGATTAAACAGCAGGATAAACGGTCGCAAGTGGATGCTTTTTGCATGAAAAGCCTCACGCTAGACCATCTATCACGCCATTTAGGCTGCTCTTTATAGAGGCTCTCTATTGAAGGTGCGTTACAAGAAGTTCTCTAAATCTCAATTAAGTCTTCAATGAAAGCTTAATTGAGCAATGTAATTGGTAATGATTTTAGTTAATTAAACAACAATAAAAAGGAAACAAAATGTCAGATAAAAGCCAACTAACAGACCTACAAGCACAAGTTGCCGAAATGCTAAACAAGGATGCTATCGATGCTGATACGCCACTTGGTGAGCTAGGGGTGGATTCATTAAATGTGGTGGAGGTAATTCTCATTTGTGAGCAAATTTACACAGATGTGAGTGATCCAGAAGCCTTGATTTTTGATGAGTTCACTACGCTGCGTGATATGGATGCTCAACTACTTGAAGCGTCAGATAACTTTGTTTAACCCAGAATAGGAAGTGTTCGCACCGGCATGGCCTAAGTTAAGAAGCCTAGTTTAAATGCTTGGATCTTCTTGTCTGGGTCAGCTTATTTGTACGCGTCAGAGGGAAAGAGAATGAAAAAAGTCCTGAGTTTTGTATTAACGAGTTTCATTATTGGCAATGTGGTGGCTTGGTTCACAGGAGCAGCGCCAATTGAGTTTCCAAAGCAGGCTTATAACAAGGATGCTCAAATGAATATGGCAGCTCTAAAGCAATCGCTTAAGAATGAGCCAGAAGATTTGGATCTACTGATCGAGATAGGTAGCCAATATACCTTGCATAACGACATAGAGCTGGCTGCTGACCACTTAGGGCACGCTGTCGAAATAGCACCAAATGATCCCCTAGCAAAAGCTTGGTATAACGCGAATAGAGCGAAAGAGGCAGGTGCTATGTTGGATTTATCCATGGGGCTCTACAAGCTTTATAAGCTAAATGATTCGCTCAAAAACATTAGCCAAGCTGTGATTGCGGCGCCTAATGACTTATCCGTGCGTCTTATCCGTATGGCAACCTTTGCCAACATTGGTGATATCAACCCATTATTTGATCAAGTATTCGAGGATGAGAAGTGGTTTGCCAGCCTGTTAGATAAACAGGGGCACTATATTCCTGATGAGGTTAAGTCTCAGTTTTACCTATCTATGGCACAAGCTTATTTGTTTAAAGATGATGCTGTGGATGCTAATAAAATCCAAACCTATTTAGAGCTTTATAAAGCTATCCCTGAGAAAAAAGCCAGTGATCTTGAGCATTTCAGCAAGATGGAAGCAGACTTTATCTCGATTCATGATGGCGAGCGAGGCGCAGCATGAGGCTGGTTAACTTAGCCAAGGTATCGCGCTTTTTTACCCTAGGCCAAAGCCGAGTCTGTGCCCTGAATCAAATTGATTTAGCGGTAGATAAAGGTGAGTTCTTGGTGCTAAAAGGCGCGAGCGGCAGTGGTAAAAGCACCTTGCTCAACCTCATTGGCGCGATGGATGAGGCAGATGAGGGTGAGATCGCCATTGCTGGCAAAGCACTTGGGCCTATGAGTGACAGACAAAAGTCCCATGTACGCCGCGATCATATCGGCTTTATCTTCCAGTCTTTCAATCTCTTGCCTGTGCTGACGGCCCTTGAAAATGTGCAATATCCACTGTCGTTAAGAACGGGGGGGAAAGCGGCGGGGGCTTCTAGCCATAAAGAGAATAAAGCAAAAGCCGTAGCTGCTTTGGAAAGAGTGGGGTTGGCGGACTTTGTTAATCACAAGCCCAATCAGCTTTCTGGCGGGCAAATGCAAAGGGTGGCAATCGCCAGAGCTTTGGTCACAGAGCCAGATATTATCCTCGCGGATGAGCCAACAGCGAATCTGGATTCAGAGAATGCCAAAAGCATTATGGCCCTGATGAAGCAGCTCAATCGCCAAGGTATCACCTTTATTTTTGCCACTCACCATGACTATGTGTTGGAGCAGGCATCTCGTGTCATTGAGCTTAGGGATGGCTGTATCTTGCAAGATAAGCAGAGGGTAGCGGCATGAGGCTTTTTTTTAAACCATCACCTAACGCAATAAAAGCACCATTCTTTGTTTTCTTGGTGATAGCGACAGGCTTGCTTTCAGCCTGCTCTGACGAGGCGAGCCTTAATGCGAGCCTTGAAACGAATGCAGCATCAAGCAAAGTGGCAAATGAAGCTCAAAATGCTGCTCAAAATAAAGTTAAGCAAACCTATTTGCTCTCAGATTACCAATTACCCAGCGCCATAGGGGCAGATCAAGCAGAGCAAGAAGCTTTGTTAAAGCAGCTGAATGAAAAGGAAGGTTTGACGCAAGAAGAGGTAAAACAGCAGCTCTTATTAAGGTTGACCCTCTTTTCCTCGGATAAAAACCAGACCTTAGTCAAGCTTGAAGCCATTACTCAAGGGTTAACTCGTGCCAGTGAATTTAGTGCAGAACAAGGCAAGCAGGACTATGAATTGATGGCGGCCATGGGTAGCGCATTAAGCTATCAATCCATCTTTTATCAAGCGGATCTTGGGCAGATGAATCTCTTATCTCGCAAAGGTATGCGCTATATGGATAGAGCCGTAAAAAAAGCCCCAAACCACCTAGGAGTCAGGCTTTTACGAGGGCTCAGTTACGCCAATATGCCGGCCTTTTTAAACCGGGCGAGCTTTGCTGTTGAAGACCTTTCGCTACTCAAAAATGTTCTGTTACATGAGAAGGAAGGTGGGCAAGGTCAGGATGCTAAATTGCTTTCTAAATCGATAGTCGAATTAGCTAAAAAATCACCATTAAAAAAACAGGATAAATTATTTATTGAATTTATTGATTATTATTTGGCCTTATCTTTTTATAAAAATGCTCAGCTAGAAAGTGCGAAATCACTCTGGAAGGCACTTTCAAATACACCAAGTGCAGGCTCTGATTCAGCATCAGGCCCAGTGTCAAAATCTAAGTGGTCAGCCCTTGCAACTAAAAGGCTAGAGGAGGTTTAAGGCATGTTATCCATTAACTTTTTTCGCTATAAAATCGCACTGTTAAATGTACTGAGAAACCGTCGTCGTAGCCTGATTACCTTGTTATCTATTCAGATTGGTGTCGTGAGCTTGATTCTCTTTGGTGGCTTTGTGGCTTCCATGTACGAAGGTATGCGCGAAAACATGATTCGCTCACAGCTAGGTCACTTACAAATCTATCAAGCAGGCTTTAATCAATATGGCCATATTGAGCCAGAGAAGTATTTGTTAACCCAAGAGCAAGTGCAGCAAGTTTCTGATTTGGTGTCAGGGCTGGCTGAGGTTGAATTATTAACCCCAAGATTGGATTTTTCTGGACTGATCACTAACGGCAATCAGTCGGTCGCTGTGGTGGGTAATGGTATAGACCCAGATAAAGAAGCGCTTTTAAGCTCGGCCATCACCTTGATTGAAGGGGAGGACTTGTTCCCAGAAGATCAAGCCGGTGCACTAGTAGGGCAAGGCCTTTATAACGCCTTAAATGCCAATATTGGGGATTACCTTACTTTATTAGCCTCAACGGCTGATGGCGCAGTGAATGCGGTGGACGTGCAAATTGTTGGTGCAATCAATACGGGCACCCGTGAAGTGGATAATCGATTATTACGTATTAACTTAAGCCACGCTCAAGACCTGCAATTTACGCAAGGGGTCAGTCGTTTAGTTGTGCTGTTAAAAGACACGGCGCAAACCCAAATTGTGATGGATAAGTTAAGCCAATTGTTCGAACAAGAAGGGCTCACCCTTGAAATGCGCTCTTGGTCTCAGCTTGCTGATTATTACCATGAAGTGGTGAATCTATTTGATGGGGTCTTTGGCTTTCTAAAAATCATTGTGCTCTTTATCGCCGCTTTGAGTATCGCCAATACCATGATGATGGCCGTGATGGAGCGAACACCTGAGATTGGCTCTATCCGTGCGTTAGGAGCCACTCGTCACGAAGTCATGATGCTTTTTCTCACCGAAGCCAGTTATCTCGGGCTTTTCGGCAGTGCGTTAGGGGTGCTGCTTGGCATCTTTATGGCCAATAGCATCACCTTGGCAGAGTTCATCATGCCGACACCACCAGGTAGTAGCCAAAGCTATCCCATCCGTATTTTTGTGGAATGGACTGTGGTGTGGCAAACCGCCTTAACCGGTGTGCTGGTGGCTGTGCTTGCGAGCATCTACCCCGCCTTTAAAGCCTCTCGTTTGTTGATTAACCAAGCCATGCGCTCCGCGTAAACTTCTCTAAAGGATAGCAGTATGTTTTTTAATGATTTTCTAAGAGTGTTGTTAAGTGATTTTTTAAGAGTGCTGTTAAGTGATTTTTTAAGAGTCACTTTCAAAAGGTGTTTTCTGATCTCAAGCGGCATCGCCTTTCTAGCTTGTTTTGTAAGCGGCGTGAGCCAAGCGCAACCTTCTATCACGGCAGACATATTAGTAGAGAAGATCGATGCTTTTCGTGGCCTTGATAACGCTGGCTTTAGCTTTGACATTACCAATGTGAGTTATAAAGCGGGTCGTGATGCACGCACAAACCAGCTAAGTGTCGATGTGAAGGCGGTGAAATCTTTAGTGACCTTTGAGTCTCCCGCAAGGCAAAAAGGCCGTGTTTTGCTCAAGCAAGATAATGATATGTGGCTTTATATTCCGGGGACTCGTAAGGTCATTCGTATCTCACCTGCGCAGCGTTTATTGGGTGAAACCAGTAATGGGGATGTGACAGGCTCTAACCTAGCGCTTGATTATGATGCCACGCTTTCTACTGAAGAAAGTGATAAACCCCAAGGACAAATTAAGCTGATTTTAACCGCTAAGAACAAGTCAGTCAGCTATCAAAAAGTCGTCTTCTGGTTAGAAGAGAAGGCACCTTATAAGCCGATTCGAAGCGAGTATTATGCACGCTCAGGCAAGCTACTGAAAACCGCTGATTATAAGGCGTTTAAAGACTTTAATGGCGAGCTTAAAATACACAAGATGCTGCTAACGGACCCTCTCATTGAAGGCAGCTACACTTGGATGCTGTTTGATAACTATCGTACCACTGACTTGCCCGATGCGCGCTTTAGTAAAGAAGCGATTGTTAATTTATGAGCCGCTTTTTTCTCATTAAAGAGCTTTGCTTAAGCAAGCATCGAGTTGCTCAAATACTAGGTTTGAGTGTTTGTTTTGCGGGTTCGTTTTATATGGCTAATGTAAGTGCTGCAGCGCCTGTAGACCCTTTTGCAGCCTCTGATGTGCCTACTGATCCTTTTGCTAGTGGGAGTGAAACCTCAATTCTATCTCTAGTCAAAGAGGAGGAGATCAAGCCTTCTGTAAAAGCTGTGCTCACCCAGAGTGTCTCAGCCATGACCTACCTTCAGTTGAATGATATCAACCAAGATCATGCGTTCAACCCTAACTTGGCTCGATTCAATGAAGATAAACAGCTAAACGCCTTGGATTATGGGGCTAAGTTGAACTTAGAAGATAGCCTTGCTGGATTGAGTGCCCGCACACGTATCTTAGCGCAATATGAGGTGCAAGATCTGTTTGGTTCAAGCGACGAAAGAACGGATAGCGATGAGCTAAAAGCACTTGAGGCGTATCTCAATTGGTATTCAAAAGACTATCAATGGCAGGCACAAGCAGGGCGTATCAAAACAGAATGGAGTAATGGCTTTAATTGGAATCTCACTAACTTGTTAAGGCCTTACCGAGATCAGCCTTATTCGGATCAAGATGATCTGTTACAGCAAGAAGGTTGGATGATGGCAAGCTTGAGCCGCAATCAGGGAGATTGGTTTTATCAGGCCTTAGTGGCCGAGCTCGAAGATGATGATCTTACTAAGGTGAGTTACAGAGCCAATCAGCAATATGTATTGAGACTAGGTTATCAAGGTGGCGCTGATGCTGAGCTTATCTTGCATAAATTACCGGGCCAATCCCTTAATTACGCCCTGAGTGTGAGTCGATTATTAACCGATGCCATGACCTTGCGTGCCCAGTGGAGTTTACAGCACCAAAGAAGCCAAACGACTAGCAGTTTGCTGGCAGACTATAACGGCACTAGCTTTGAAGAAAGCGCACAAAGCGCTTGGCAGCAGGTGTTGTTGGGCGCGGCTTATACCACAGAGTCGGGCGCTAACTTTCGGCTTGAATACCTTCATAGCGAACACGGATTTAGTGAAGGGGAGTGGGATTACATCTCATCTAATAGTGATACGGCCTTTACTAATATCAACTCTGGTTTAGGCTCGAGCTCGGATTATGCCTACATGGGCTCTGCGTTAGATAGTTTGAACTACGGCCAACTTCGCCAAAACTACCTCTATTTTATGTATTCCAGCCCTTTATCTGATGGGCTTTGGCAATACCGACAAAGCGTGCAACTCAACTTGGATGATGACAGCCAATTGCATCGTTTGGAATTGCTCAAATCATGGAATGCCAACCTCACTAGCCGTTTTCAGTTTGAAACCTATCAAGGTTGCAGTGACTGCGAATATGGCTTGAACCCTAATGAAAATACCTTACGAGCGGTTTTTAAATGGGACTTTTAATCACGTGTTAATTAATGGTCTGTTAATCGCCAAATGGTCAAAAAAATATCTCAAAAGAATAAGAAAAAGGACGTAACAATGGACACAAAATCTAATAATTCAGCAAAAGAAACGAATGCCTTTCGAGTAGATTTAAGAGACCAGATGTTTTTACTGTGGGAGCAGTTTCGTGCCCAAGACACAGTGCTAGATAGTCAGATTTATCCTGAGTTTAACCTGGCCTTCTGCCAATATTTAATCACGCACGCCAAAGACTTTGCCTATCAAGAAATGGGGCCTTTATATCAGGTTAGCGATCGCCAAGGGGCGAAGCTTTCTTATGAAGCAGGTGAGCAGGGGGAAGCCTCTAATAAAGAGCAAATAGGAAAGGTTATCTTACCACCTGGCTTTGAACAACTTTGGCAAAGCTACAAAGAGGCGGGCTGGGGTCGATTAGGCTCCCCATTAGAATACGATGGCCTAGGTGCGCCTTATCTTATTTCTCAAAGTATTAACGAGATCTTCATGGGGGCCAATCCCGCCTTTATGATTTATTCTGGCTTTGCCAGCCCCGCCTTGTATTTAATCGACAAGTTTGGCGACGATCAGCTCAAATCGCGATTCTGCGAGCCTTTAGCCAAGAATGATTTTGCGGCTTGTCTTTGTATGACAGAGCCTGATGCTGGTTCAGATGTGGGTAATATTCGTACCAAGGCCGTCAAACAAGACAATGGCATGTATCGTATCGAAGGGGAGAAGATCTTCATCTCTGCGGGCATGCATGATTTAAACGACAACATCGCGTATATCGTACTTGCTAGAGTCGAAGGGGCGAAAAAAGGCACAGTGGGCTTGTCTTGTTTTGTGGTACCAAGGTATCAACTAGAGTCTGAGCAAACAGGTTCTCAATTAGACTCTCAACTAGGCTCTCCTATCGATAATGGCGTGCGTTGTGTCAGGTTAGAGAAAAAGATGGGGTTACATGGCTGTGCCACAGCGCAAATTAGCTTTGGGCAAGCAGCGCCTTGTTATGGTTATCTCTTGGGCGAAAGGGAAAATGTCGGCCTAAAACAACTTATGACCATGATGAATCTGGCGCGTATTGCCACCGGCATTTATGCGTTGGGTATGGCATCTAGCGCTTACCTAAATGCAGCAGAATACGCGGGCAATCGCATTCAAGGTACTAGCTTTAAAGAAGCTTTTAACCCAAGAGCGCAGCGGGTTGCCATTATCGAACACATAGATGTGAAGCGTATGTTGTTGGAGATGAAGAGCAAGGTAGAAGGCTGTCGTGCTCTGATATTAAAGCTTTGCATGCATCAATCCCAATTGATGAACCTTAATATCATGCAAGCAAACCCAGAGCAGTTTGAGCAAAACCACACAGCAGCAGATAAGGAGGAGATTGAGGCTCAAGCCTACCGCCATCAATCTCTGGTGAATCTACTCACACCCATCGTCAAAGCCTACACCTCAGACCAAGCTTTTCACGTAGCCGAAACAGCGATTCAAGTTTATGGCGGCCATGGTTACATCTCAGATAATCCGGTGGAGCAATATGCCCGGGATATCAAGGTGATGTCACTTTGGGAAGGCACTAACTTTGTGCAATCTGCCGACCTATTTAGAGATAAGCTCGCCATGGGCAGACACTCAAAGCTTTTAGCCTTGTACCAAGAGGAAATCATGGGCTTTTTAACCACAGCTAAAAGCGATGAAGCCACTTTCTCAGCTTTTGCGCCACAGGCGAAGCGACTGGAAGACGCATTAAACTGCCTAGTGGATACCCACAAACTCATGGGTAGCTGGATACGACAGCAAAAAATGGAGCGTATTTTTGCCGTATCAACCCGCTTTTTAGAAATGATGGCCGAAGTGACCTTAGGTTGGTTGCTGCTGGATAGCATGATGGTGGCTAAGCGGGCTTTAGTTGCTAATGACAGCCCTGAGCCAGAAGAGCAAGCGTTTTATCAGGGGAAGATACAGTCAGGGTTATTTTTTATGAACAACACCGTGCCCAATGTGTTTGCCAAGGCACAGGTAATAGCGCTTGAGGATGATAGTGCGGAAGAGGCGAGCGCAGAGATGTTTTTGAGTAGGGGAGAGGTGTGAGGCTGGTTTGATTTAACTGAGTTCGGTTCAGTTTCTTGATGAGTTAGTATTTCGTAACTTGTTGATGTGGTTAAGGTATTTTTGATATTGGAGGGTTGTGAGTGTGGGGGGAAGTGATTAGAATTGATGCGCGTTAGCATGTTATTTGATTATTGATAGGTATTTATTTGAAAGTCACATCGATCATAAAGTTTTTGCAAGCAATCCAAGACAATCACTCTGATCAGGTTTACCGAGGTCAAGCATGTGAAAATTGGTCTCTTATACCTTCTATAGCTAGAGTTAAGCATATTGATTTACCAACTCAATATACAAATGGCTGGAGAGGGCTCGAATCTGACTTGATGAGCCGTTTTAAAAAACATGCGGTTAGATTTCTTAATAAAGAATCTTCATCTGAAATTGATTGGATGATTCAAGCGCAACATCATGGTGTTCCAACAAGGTTGTTAGATTGGTCTACTAACCCACTTAAAGCGTTATATTTTGCCATTGAAAATTTGAATCATGATGATTCAGATGGTGTTGTATTTGTATTCTTCCCTCCTACTTGGAGGGTGTCTTCAAAAGATGTTGAAACTAATGAAAAGAGTTTAATAGCTTTTCGTCCATATTTTATTAATGAACGAGTAGCATCACAGGATGGTTGCTTTACATTATTTCCGTTTCCAACAGATGAAGAAAAGGACTCAATTGAAGCTATGAAAAACGGCTTTACTTCTCAAAATGAAGTTGTAAGTATGCAAAAAATTATTATTGATAAAGATTCCAAAGATAAATTGAGATCCGAGTTGAAAAATTTGGGTATCACTGATGTTGCAATATTTCCTGATTTAGATGGAGTGGCAAAAAGTATTCGTAGGGAGTTTGGTTGTTTATAAATGATTAATTATTACCGATATGGCAATTATAAGCGCGCAAAAAAAGTTTAAATAGGACTGGAACTCCAATTTGGGAGTTGACATTAGAGATTGGCATCGTAAGCGTAATAAAAGTGCATAAAAAACGCATGTTGCCGGGCTGCTTTTTCGCTACGCCCCAAACCAGCTGCAGGCGTTATATTTTAAGGAGTTTGAATGACCATCCAAGGCAATCGAAATTTCCAGCCAGAGAAATTTAAGGTTTTTGTTCGCCATATGATCCAAGTTGCAAAAGAAAAACGTTGCGTTACTTACAATGAGCTAGAGAATATTTTTGGTCTTAGCCATGCTCAAGTTGGTTATTATTCTGGCGCTCTGGGTGACTATTGTATTTCTAAAGATCTTCCACCTCTTAATGCACTAGTGATAAGTTCTACAGATTGTACACCAAGTCATGGTTTTGATTGGTATCAAGAACACTATGAAGTCTCATGGGGAGAGCTAATTAGTAATTGTTATCAAGCATTCCATGTTACTCAAACAGCTCAAAAAAAAGTTCAAGATTTTAGTGGTCGCGACAGGGATGTAGAAAACTGGTTGGAAGAGGCTGAGAGTGTAAGTTACTTAACCGGTAGTTAAAATATAACAAGACCTTAAAGTCGGATTCGTAACAGTTGGCTCGGTTCCACTTCGCTTCACATTTTAGCCAACAGTCACTCACCGCTTAAGGTAGCGTTATTACATTAGGAGTTTACCTATATATATGGATATTAGAGAAATATGTAACGAGTTAAATCGTAGATCCAAACACTATCAAGTTGGTAAGTTACAGAGGCTTAGAGCAAAAATAAAAGATATAACTAGGCCTAAAACGTTAAAGATATTTAGTGATCAAACCATTAATGAAGATTGGGCATTCCATTCAGGTGGACGAACAGAACTTCAGTTTAATATAGGTACAGAAAGAGAGGGGTTAAGGTATGGACTAGCCCTTTCACTGCAATTAAGTAGAACACTTCCTGATATTTCAGATTTTGAATTTAAAATACTACGATTTAATGAGTATCTACTAGCAAATATCCATGATTTAGATAACATAAAAATGTGGGTGCACTCACCGAGTGGAAGAAGTGAAATAAAAAAAATATCTGAAATTAAACTTCCTCAGTTTCAGGAAGGAAACTTTATATTCTTTGGCCTTCTATGTGATGCTGACAACATTGATTATGAACATGTTCTTAAAACTTTCGATCATCTACTTCCTATATATGAGTATGTTGAAAGCAATGTATCTTTGAACGAATCAATACTAAGCGATAATGCTAGTTTTACTTTCAGTGGATTTAGTGAAGATAAAAAACTGAATGGAACTTATAGCTCCCCAGCAAAGAAGTTTGAAGTAAAATTTAAACATAATGAACTTCAGCTTAAACTTTGTCAGTTACTTTCCAATAAATATGGCGTAGTAAATGTTGGCGACGAGTGCTTAACAAAGTTTGGAACAAGGGTTGATGCGGTAGTCAAAAATGCTGAAGGTTTTATTTTTTATGAAATAAAAACAAACTCTACATTAAAGCTTTGCATTCGTGAAGCTCTTGGACAGCTTTTGGAGTATGGGTATTGGGGTTCTGATGTCGCCCCTCAAAAGTTAGTAGTTGTAGGAGATCACCCTGTAAATGAAGTGGCTATAAAGTATCTTCGAAAGCTTCGCGATGAGTTTAATTTACCTATTTATTATCAAAGAGTTGGCATCAATGATAACACTCTTAGCAAAATGTACTAACAAAGCATTTAAGAGGAACACTAATAGGATATATGGACGCTCCCGTGCCCTCAAAATGAAGGTACTAATGAGACACCCACACTAATTTTGATTAGTAATAATTAAAAAAAGTTCTAATAGGACACCCTTAACAATTCAATACTAACAAGACACCCACTCTAATTTGATTGTTATTTAACCATGATCTAGCTTTATTGGATTCACTCAATGGTACTAATGAGACACCCACTCTAATTTGACTGTTATTTAACCATGATCTAGTTTTATTGAATTCACTCAAGGATGAGGAATCTAATATGCCTAAACCACGCAAGTCGTTAATAAGTCTTCAAAGCACTAATAAGACACCCACTCTAATTTGATTGTTATTTCACCATGATCTAGCTTTATTGGATTCACTCAAGGATGAGGAATCTAAAATGCCTAAACCACGTAAATCCCTAATAAGTCTTCAAGATACTTCTTACCAACACTAATAGGACACCCACTCTAATTTACCCGCTTTTTAGAAATGATGGCCGAAGTGACACTAGGCTGGTTGTTGCTCGATAGCATGATGGTGGCCAAGAGGGTGCTAGTTGCTAATGACAGCCCTGAGCCAAAAAAGGCAGAAAGCAGCCTTGAGCCAGAAGAGCAAGCGTTTTATCAGGGGAAGATACAGTCAGGGTTATTTTTTATGAACAACACCTTGCCCAATGTATTTGCCAAAGCGCAGGTGATAGCGCTTGAGGATGATAGTGCGGAAGAGGCGAGTGCGGAGATGTTTTTGAGTAGAAGGGAGGTGTGAGGTTGGTTCGAACCAAAAACTAATTAATTGATATTAATGCTTTATATTGGGTTTTAAACTGAATTAGTATGGTTTCACTAGTGTGGCCTGACCGCATTAGAACACCCTAAACTATAAAAGGAATAGATAGTGAAAAGCCTTAAAATACTTGCTTTAGCTTTAGTTGTATCGCCAGCTCTACATGCAGAAGCTGTCTTTACTAGTGCAGATATTGATTACGTGTTTGCTGGATATCCAGATCACAGTATTGGGTTCATACCAATTGGTGGGGTGGAAAACCCTGCTAATTGTGATCAAACAGATACGTATGCAATGTTACCTTCATACGACACTCAAGGTGCATTGAGCGTGCTTTTGGCTGCGAAAGCAGCTAATAAGAAAGTATATTTCTCTATCCGTGATGATATTTGCCACACTTTTCCTCAAACAGATAGTCTAGGTTCATTTCCTGTCATCCAGCGTATTGCTATTCGTTAAACTTTATTTAGTGTCATCAAGACTGGCTTAATAGTCAGTCTTGATGAGTTAATTAGTAGTTGTTGTGTCTACTTTAAATGGCGTTTTATTGAGAACCCCATCTCAATTCTTGAGTCTAGTGATAGTTGGTACGCTTTATCATTGTGCCCATTTTTAAAATATGTAGAATCAATAAGTTATGAGAAGGGCACGAAAATAACCGCGTCCTACATGCAAAAATAGGAATCGAAATAACGCGCATGCGCGTTTAGCCAGGAAGGTTTTCAGTGTATAAGTGGCCTCCCTTTTTTTAAATTAATAAGATGTGACGTTTGAAGTGCGGTGGATAAGTAGGACAAATCGAGCGTGCGCATTATTAAAATGTTATACGAATCATGGAAACTGACGAACAACTCAAAGATCGCGAAAGGCTGGAGCGCTATATCGTTCGTGAGTCTCTTATAAGTGTTATGAACAACACTAAGTGGGAGAAGCTCCGAACCATGATGCTCGAAGAGACTGATAGAAAGCCAGCTTGGCGTGTGCGTTGTCTGAGAGACAAGCGGAAGGTCGAGCCTCAGTGGGATGGTGACTGGTACTATCACCTACCAGAGTACAAACATATTGAGTGGCTAGAAATATATCCGATCAACAAAGAGCCTCGGGGTCACGTACTGCCTGATAAGGTCACGGATAATACAGAGTACTTTGTCAGCCTTCTTAAGAATAACAACATACCCTTCAGCATTGAGGATGAGTCACTAAGAATTTGGGGCTACCAATGGCCAGGGCAAGCGGTAGAATTCGTATAACAAGGCAAGGCAAAATCGCCCTTCGGGCTGGGCGCGCAAACGCGCGCCTTTGCTTGCGGCGTTAACACCAAAGGAGTTCAAATGGAGCTATCTAAAATACACTTAGATATAATGAAGGATTACCATCAGCGGTTTGGAGCAAATAGTCTTCAGACCTTAGCAGCGATTCTGGTTGCTATAGGATGGATGCTTAGTGTTGACCAAGCTAATGTCTTAAATGGCATTAAGCCCCTTTGTTCAGTAGTTGTTTGTATTATATGGATAATTCATATAGTCGTATCATTTGGAATCAAGTGTATCTTGATTAAACAATCTAGGTTTATAAACGAGTTGGGTGAAATTCCAAGATCAGCATTTGAAGTATATTTGATAAATAATTGGCACTTCTACCTAAACCTGTTAATGAATTCTATGCTATTCACTTTATTGTTATTGTTAATTTGGCAGCAACACCACTAATGAGACATATATGGACGCTCCCATGCCGTCAAAGCATTAGTTATGCAAACCACTTTTTAATTCTGTATATTACGTGGTTTTGTCTTTTTCTTATTAACCGTTTTTGACTTTTACCAATTCCAAACACTAATGAGACACCCACTCTAATTTGTTAAACACTAATGAGACACCCACTCTAATTTTTAAACCGTTGTTTAGCAATATGAAAATGAGAATATCTGATGTCATTAGAAACATTTGAAGATAAAATTAATTCACTCAGAGAAAACGAAAGACCTTCTATTTTATTAGCCAATGGCTTTTCCCAAGCATGGGATCACACCATTTTTAACTATCAAAACTTACTTCAACAAGCAAACTTCGGAATTAGGGATGCAACTATTAGGGATATTTTTACTAGCTTTAATACTTTTGATTTTGAGAAAGTAATGAGAGCACTTGAGGCAGCGGAAATTGTTTGTGATAAATATGATGTCGATCAGGTAAAAATAGATGAGATCCAGAATGACCAAGAACAATTGAAAAATGCGCTTATTCAGGTCATCTCACAAACCCACCCTTTGAGATCAAGTAACGTCAAAGTTCAACAATATGAGAGTGCAAAACCTTTTATTATGAAGTTCGATAAAATTTTCACATTGAATTACGATTTGTTGCTTTATTGGATCGTTAATAAATTTGATATTGATCCTCGAGGTTACCACACTGATGACGGTTTTCGTCATACAACATGGGAAAATGCAGAAGGTCAGAATGTATATTTTTTGCATGGTGGCCTTCATATTTATGATGATGGTACTCTTATTAAAAAGCACGCTTTCAAAGGTGACGCTGATATCAGCATTGTTGATCAGGTAAGAAATAATTTAAACAAGGGAAAGTTCCCTTTGTTTGTTTCAGAGCCTACCTGTGAGAAAAAACTTTCCCGTATCGAGCATAACCCGTATCTGAGCTCTTGTTTCCGAGCATTAAAAAACTTAGGTGGCCCTCTGTTTATTCACGGGCATTCAATGGCGGATAATGATCAACATATTTTTAATCAAATAAAAAACACTAATAAGACACCCACTCTAATTTGACTGTTATTTAACCATGATCTAGTTTTATTGAATTCACTCAAGGATGAGGAATCTAATATGCCTAAACCACGTAAATCTTTAGTTAGTCTTCAAGACACACCTTATTATCACTGTGTTTCCCGTTGTGTGAGACGTGCTTTTCTGTGCGGCACTGACGAGATGACAGGTCAAAGCTACGAACATAGACGAGGCTGGATAGAAGATAAGATATTGTCTCTAGCTGCTGTCTTTGCGATAGATGTCTGTGCTTATGCAGTAATGAGCAATCACACACACCTCGTACTTCATGTGAATGAAGATGAGGCGCTAAATTGGGATGTGAAACAAGTACTTGAACGTTGGCATAGTCTACATAAAGGTACTCAATTCACCGAGAAATATTTAGAAAACAAGGATTTGGCTGAGTTCGAATTAGCCTCTGTTTATGAAAGCTGTGAAAAATACCGTAAGCGTCTTTGTGACATAAGTTGGTTTATGCGAGAGCTCAATGAACCTATTGCTAGAATGGCAAATAACGAGGATAAATGCTCCGGCAGATTCTGGGAAGGGCGGTTTAAGTCCCAGGCTTTGCTAGACGAGGCTGCTTTAGTTTCATGCATGGCTTATGTCGACTTAAACTCTGTTCGTGCCAAGATGGGAGTAACACCAGAAGCCTCAAAGCATACGAGTATCAAAACGCGTATCGAAGTGGCCAAAGCAAATCAAACTCAACCCAAAACTTTATATCCTTTTATTGGCTATGAAAGAGAAGATCAACCAGAAGGATTACCTTTTAAACTCACGGATTATCTAGAGTTGATTGATCTCACTGGAAGAGTTGTTAGGGAAGATAAAAGAGGCTCTCTAGATATCTCGCTTGCTCCTATACTCCAGCGAATTAACCTCACGTCAGAGCAATGGATAGAAGTAACGACTGGCTTTGAGAAACACTTTAAAGCAGCAGTTGGCTCAGAAGCTTATTTAGCAGAGTATTGTGAACATACGCAGTTGCAACGGCGATCGGGATTAGCTGCTTGTAAGCGACTTCTGTCTTAAGACTTAGCCTATTCCAAGAAGTTCGAGTTTATAACACCTATCATATCGTTATCGTGAGGACTTCTGCCGCCTCAAGTACGAAAATCCTCATAGAACTCCTTACAGTTAGCCATTAATTTTGAGAAACCTCCGTGTTTATCAATCATAAAATGCTAAAAAGATCGAAGTGAGTGATGTTCAGGTTATGTTGTTTTTGATTTCTTTAAAAATGGCTGATG
>NZ_JXYC01000009.1:0-264081 GCF_000967665.1 Marinomonas sp. S3726
TGACTTACTAAACAATGTTCTGTTTGTAGTCGCTTACTTAGTAAGCTGTCGGTGTAAGCTTTGTTTGCTACCCCGTGTCAGTGGATGCGTATAATATACATCTCAGATTTTATGGCAAGCGCTTTTTGACCGATTAGCCAAATAAATGCATTTAAATCTATTTTTGTATATTTTTTAAACAATTACAGGCACTTTTTGAGTTAATTCAATCTCTTCTGGGGTAATTTCTGCACGATAAGCAATCACCTCCACCCCTTGAGCCATAACTTCTTTCAAAGCTTGAGTATATTTCTCATCAATATGCGCTGCAGGGGACACTTTTTTGATACCAGTATGGCTCACACAAAAACAAAGTACTGCTCTGTGACCTTGTTTTACCATATTGGCTAATTCATAAAGATGCTTACGACCACGCTCAGTTACTGCATCGGGAAAATAGCCATGCCCCCCTTCCCCTAACTCACCCTCTTCTAACAAGGTGGCATTTTTCACTTCTACATAACAAAGTGCTTCCCCCTCATTATTGGATAGCAGCCAATCGATACGACTCCCTTCACCGTATTTCACTTCGGCTTTGATATTTTGATAACCCTGAAGCTCTTCAATCACGCCATTATCTATCGCTTCTTTCACTAATTTATTTGGTAAACCTGTATTAATGCAGGCAAGATGTTGATTATCAATTTCAACCAGTTCCCAAGTATGGCGATATTTACGCTTTTCATTCTGACTATCTGAAATCCAAATACGGGCATTATCAGGCATACAACGTTTCATTGAGCCTGTATTCGGACAATGAACCGTTATCTTACTGCCATCAGGCAAAATAACATCGGTTAGAAAACGCTTATATCGTTTTATCAGTTTTGCTTCGATTAAAGGATTAGGGAATTTCATAAATACCTTCTTGTTAACTGTTTACCAAATTCTAAATAAAAACGGCCCCCTTTGATTAGAAGGGAGCCGTTTTTATTTAAGCTTTTACATCAATCGTTTGGAAACTATTCCCATTCGATTGTTGCAGGTGGCTTAGAAGAAACATCATAAGTAACACGAGAAATGTGTTCAATCTCATTAATAATGCGACCAGAAACTGTTTCTAAAAGTTCATAAGGAAGGTGCGCCCAACGAGCTGTCATAAAGTCGATAGTTTCAACCGCACGAAGTGCAACAACATACTCATAACGACGACCATCACCCACTACACCTACAGACTTAACAGGCAAGAATACTGCGAATGCTTGGCTTGTTTTATCATACCAACCCGAACGGCGTAGCTCTTCAATGAAGATAGCATCGGCACGACGAAGAATATCAGCATATTCTTTTTTCACTTCACCAAGAATACGTACACCTAGACCAGGCCCTGGGAAAGGGTGACGATAAACCATGTCATAAGGTAGGCCTAAGGCTAAACCAAGTTTACGTACTTCGTCTTTAAACAATTCACGTAGTGGTTCAACCAATTCCATTTTCATATCATCAGGTAATCCACCCACATTGTGGTGCGATTTAATGACATGGGCTTTACCTGTTTTAGACGCAGCAGACTCGATGACATCAGGGTAAATAGTACCTTGAGCAAGGAATTCAATTTCATTTAGCTTTGATGATTCTTCATCAAAAATCTCAATGAAACTATTACCGATAATCTTACGCTTCGCTTCTGGATCAGCTTCATCCTTAAGACGAGATAAGAAAAGATCTTCAGCATCAACACGGATCACTTTAACACCCATATTTTCTGCAAACATAGCCATTACTTGATCGCCTTCATTTAAACGCAAAAGGCCGTTATCAACAAACACACATGTTAGCTGATCACCAATGGCTTTATGTAGAAGCGCAGCAACAACAGAAGAATCAACACCACCAGAAAGGGCTAGTAGCACTTGTTTGTCACCAACTTGCTCACGCATACGTTCGATTGCATCGGTAGCAATGTTATCTGGTGTCCAAAGTGTCTCACACTCACAGATATCAACTACAAAGCGAGACAATAAAGCGCCACCTTGTTTAGTGTGTGTTACTTCTGGGTGGAACTGTAAGCCATAGAATTTTTTCGCTTCATTTGCCATACCAGCGATTGGGCAACTTTCTGTAGATGCCATCAAAGCAAAATCTTCAGGCATTTCAGTCACTTTATCGCCATGACTCATCCACACATCAAGAAGATGTACACCATTGTTAGCAACATGATCAACAATATCAGTTAACAAATCAGTGTCACCATGGGTACGAATTTGAGCGTAACCAAATTCACGCAACTCTGAACTTTCAACCTTACCACCTAGTTGTTCAGACATGGTTTGCATGCCGTAACAAATACCTAGAACTGGAACACCCAAAGTGAATACAGATTCTGGCGCACGAGGAGAGCCTGCTTCAGTAACAGATTCAGGGCCACCCGCTAGGATAATGCCTTTTGGAGCGAATTCGATAATTTCTTGATCTTCCATATCAAAAGCACGGACTTCACAATAAACACCAATTTCACGCACACGACGCGCGATCAATTGAGTATATTGAGAACCAAAATCAAGAATAAGAATTTTATGAGCGTGGATATTTTGCGACATAATTTTTTAACTCTTTAATAGACATTAGGGTCTTTGAGCTAGGCCTTTAAATAAGTTTTTGATAAAAACCTAAGCATCTTAAAATAAAGATGGGGCGATTAATTCGCCCCATCTCAGTTTAACTTTCTTTCACGCTTAGCCGGCGTGATAGTTCGGCGCTTCTTTAGTGATAGTCACATCATGTACATGACTTTCACGAATACCCGCACCTGTGATACGAGAGAATTGCGTTTTAGTGCGCATTTCTTCGATATCAGCTGAACCTGTATAACCCATTGAAGAGCGCAGTCCGCCCATCATTTGGTGTACAACCGCAACCATAGGACCTTTACAAGGAACACGACCTTCAATACCTTCCGGTACTAGTTTCTCAACACCGTCTTTCGCATCTTGGAAGTAACGGTCACTTGAGCCTTGAGATTGTGCCATAGCACCTAAAGAGCCCATGCCACGGTAAGACTTGAATGAGCGGCCTTGATATAACACAACTTCACCTGGCGCTTCATCAGTACCAGCAAGTAAACCGCCAACCATGATAACGCTTGCACCCGCTGCGATCGCTTTAGCAATATCACCAGAGAAACGTACACCACCATCAGCAATAACAGGCACATCATACTCAGCCATAGCCGCTGCAACATTGGCAACAGCAGAAATCTGAGGAACACCAACACCTGAGATAATACGTGTTGTACAAATAGAACCAGGGCCGATACCCACTTTAACGCCATCAGCACCCGCTTTTGCCAAAGCAATAGCAGCTTCTGCTGTAGCAATGTTGCCACCGATCACTTGTACTTGAGGGAAGTTTTCCTTCACCCAACGAACACGATCGATTACACCCTTAGAATGTCCATGTGCTGTATCAACAACAATCACATCAACACCCGCTTCAACCAAAGCAGTAACTCGATCAGATGTATCAGCACCAGTACCAACCGCAGCACCAACACGCAAACGGCCTTGGTCATCTTTACATGCATTAGGATAAGCTGTTGCTTTATCGATATCCGTTACTGTGATCATGCCACGTAATTCAAAATCAGCATTAACCATCAATACTTTTTCGATACGGTGTTCGTGTAAAAGTTTACGAACTTGACCAGCAGAAGCACCCTCTTCGACTGTTACCAAGCGCTCTTTTGGCGTCATGATATCAGCAACAGATTGTTCGAAATCTTTCACGAAACGTACGTCACGGCTAGTCACTATGCCTACTAGATCATCGCCTTGAACAACAGGTACGCCGGAAATGTTATGACTGGCAGTTAATGCTACCAATTCACGAACACTGGCTTCAGGGTTAATGGTTACAGGGTCACGAACAATACCGCTTTCGTACTTCTTAACGCGACGTACTTCAGCAGCCTGCTCTTCAACAGAAAGGTTTTTATGAACAATCGCAATACCACCTTCTTGCGCTAATGCGATAGCCATACGGTGTTCAGTTACCGTATCCATCGCCGCAGAAACAAGCGGTAAATTCAATTCAATGTCTTTTGTTATGCGGGTTTTAAGGCTAACATCCTTTGGTAGAACTTCGGAATAGCCTGGGATAAGCAATACGTCATCAAACGTTAGAGCTTCTTGTGCGATTCGTAACATAATGGGAGGGGTTCCAATGCCAACTGGGGTAGATTTAGATGGCAAGTAATTCTAACTGAGAATCCCCCTGTGGTAAATCAAAACAATGAGAGATTGATGAATTTTTTTACAGCCGAGAAACAAAATGAGGTCGCCTTCAGTGTCTCTCAATTAAATCGTCAAATACAAACCCTACTAGAAGCCAGTTTACCTTGGGTTTTAGTAGAAGGAGAAATATCTAACCTAGCCCGCCCAGGCTCTGGTCATTGGTACTTTTCACTTAAAGATAGTAAGGCACAAATTCGCTGCGCTATGTTTAAAAATCGTAATAACGCCGTTAGATTTAAACCCAAAGATGGGGATCTCGTTAAGCTCAGGGCAAAAGTCACTTTTTACGGACCAAGGGGAGATTGCCAATTAACCGTTGAGTCTATGGAATCTGGCGGTGAAGGAGCGCTGCAACAGGCCTATGAAAGGTTAAAAGCGCAATTAGAAGCCGAAGGTCTATTCAAACAAGAGCATAAAAAACCTTTACCAACAACACCAGAGCGTGTGGCCATTATCACTTCTCCCATTGGTGCTGCCGTACGAGATATGATTAGCGCCTTTAAACGCCGCTTCCCTTTAACTGAGCTCACTATTATTCCATCTTTGGTTCAAGGGCAAGGCGCAGCACAAAACCTCACCAAACAATTGATTAGAATGGATGCTAGCGATCATTTCGATGCCATCATTATCGGACGTGGAGGTGGTTCACTGGAAGACCTTTATAGCTTTAACGATGAAACCTTAGCTAGAACCATTTTTAATGCTAAAACGCCCATTATTTCTGCCGTCGGTCATGAGGTCGATTTCACCATTGCCGATTTTGTTGCCGATGTACGAGCAGCAACCCCGACCGCCGCTGCAGAACTTTTAAGTCCAGATTCAGAGCACTTGATTAGGCAAATTCAATCTCGTGAAGATAGACTGGCTTTATCTTTTGAACGCCAACTGCAAACTCAACAACAAAAACTAGACCATTTGATTCAAAGAATGCGTCACCCTAGTGAGCGTATCCAGTTACAACAAGATAAATTAAGCCAACTTGAAAGACGCCTGCAACAAAGCATGCAAGCCTTACTCAATAACCATAAAGTAACACTGGCCCATTCAGATACTCGTTTGAGTAATGCAAGCCCAGCACAAACCCTCAAGCTTAAAAATCAGCAACTAGAAGACTACCAACGTAGATTGTCTCAAGCCTTAAAACAAAACCTAGAGCAAAAGACGCAAACCTTTGCTTCGTTAGTTGAAAAGCTCAACCTTGTCAGCCCGTTGCAAATCCTGTCTCGAGGTTATGCGATTGCCAGCAATGAAGAAGGCGTTATAAAAAACATCAGCCAAACGAAAAAAGGCGAAAAGCTAAAAGTAAGAGTCGAAGATGGCGAGTTAAATTGCGAAGTTATCAGTAAGAAGAAAAGCAATAAATAAAAAGCGCTAACGAGGAGAACGCTAAGAGAAAGGAGAGTCTCTTTTTAGCGTTCTTCTTATGAGAAATACAATTAACACTTTTTCAGTTAATGTTTTTAGCCTAACTGATACCTTTCAATTTTTTTCAATAAACCTTGTCTTGAAATCCCAAGCTGCCTTGCCGCTTGGCTTCGATTCCCTAAACTTTCTTGTAAGGCTAATTTGATTAAAGCAATTTCCAGTTGTTTGACCTGTTCATCCAGACTGGTATCCAAAGAGATCAGAGGGTTAGAAACAGGCGCACTTTCTGTTTGTCCCATAGGGAATAGCAAAGCAATGTCTTCCATCTTAATCTCAGTATTTTGAGCAATAGAGGCAACGCTTTCTAAAGCATTTTTAAGCTCTCGCACATTACCAGGCCAAGTCTGCGCCACAAACCAAGTCAAAGCCTCTGGCGATAATTGAGAGCCTGTTTTTAAATCAGTATGAGTCGTATCTTTTTGCGCTAGAAACGTCTGCATTAACAGAGGAATATCCTCCCTGTGTTGATCCAAAGCCTGAGTTTCAAGTGTGATGCCTTTAATTCGATAATAAAGGTCTTCCCTAAACTCACCCTCTTTCACTTTCTCCATCAAATCAGCATTGGTTGCAGACACCACTCGTACATCGATGGACTGTTGCACTCTTCCACCCACAGGAAAGAAAGTCCCTTCTTGCAGCACTCTTAATAACTTAATTTGCATAGGCGCAGGCATTTCACCAATTTCATCCAGAAAGAGAGTACCGCCATCAGCTAGGGATAAAAGCCCCACCTTATCCTTATCAGCGCCCGTAAAAGCCCCCTTTTGATAACCAAATAACTCACTTTCTAGAAGGTCCGCAGGAATAGCCCCACAATGTACTGAAATAAAGGCTTTATCTTTGCGCAAGCTCATATCATGGATTGCTTTCGATACCACTTCTTTACCCGTACCAGAAGGGCCAGTCACTAATACGCGAACTTCAGTTGGCGCAATACGCTCAATCAAGGCGCGAATATTAATCGCTGAAGTCGATACTCCAATATAAGATTCAGCTGCACTTTTCACCTGTCCATCTAGTTTCAACTGCTTAAGGTTTCGAACTTCTTTATCCAGCCCATGTTTAGTCAAGGCTCGTTTTACAACAATCGCCAGCATTTCAGGGTCTAAAGGTTTGGCAATAAAATCCCAAGCGCCATTTTCGATCGCTTTAAGCGCAAGGTCTCGCTCAGCATTCCCCGTAATAACGATAACAGGGCGCGAAATAAGATCAGGAATGGCTGCCAAAGTTTGGTGAGGGTCGAAATGAGGCGGCATAGCTAAATCTAGCAAGATAAGATCAGCATCAAAGCTAGCCAAACAGGCTTTCGCCGAAGCAAGATCAGCAGCTGTTTTTACTTGATAACCCGAACCTTCTAGCCAAATTTGTGCCAGCTGGCAAAACGCAGGTTCATCATCCACTAATAAAATCTTTGCCCCAGTATCCATTTCTTTACCTTTTACTTAATTTTTTTAACTTAGCATTTTACTAGCAAAATGCCTTCTAGAGCCCTTATTGATCAGGCATGAAGGTTTGATTTGATAATTGCTTTTGACTTTTATTTGCATGTAATGGCAGATCTATTTCAAAACTGACAGGCCAATTGAGATCACTACGACAACGTATTTCCCCCTGATGCGCATCAATAATGCGTTTAACTATCGCCAAACCTAAGCCATGGCCACCAGAACGTTTACTTACAAAGGGTTGAAACAAGCTTTGAGCATCCATATTAGCAGCAATTTCAGGCCCATTATTATGCACCCGAACTTGCACTAGATTACTGGCATCATAACGTCTCGCTTCTATTCTAAGCTTGGCATCTGGCTGGTTACGTAAAAATGCCGCCGCATTATCCATTAGGTTAATAAACACCTGCTGAATTCTTTGTACATCAACCTCTAAAGTGAGTTCATCTGGCATGTCTAAACTCACTTGTACATTATCAAGCTCAGCTTGGCGCTCTAAACTCAATAACAAGGGTTTTAATAATAAAGGGGTATAGTCCAGTTTCAGACTGCCAGAATACAAGAGTAAGTCACTGATCAACCTGTCCGCTCTTTGTACCTGAGTTTGTATATGTTGCTTGATAGTATCATCTGTACTCATGGACGCCATGGAAATGATATTTAGCGGATTTCGTAGCTCATGGGCCATAGCGGCAGATAACCCCCCTAATTCGACTAGATGCTTTTCATCTAGCCTTTGTCTTTCTGCCTCAGCAAGCTCAAGACTTTGCTGCAACAAACCACAACGAGTCGTAAACAAAGAGGCAAACACCTCGCCTGACAAGCGCATTCCTGGGCTCACATCTTGCCAAGCAATCAACTCAAACTGCCAACCTTGATACAGGTTTCGCACTAAAAGCTGCATTCGATTTTCATCTGCTTGAGTTTCTTTTTTAAGCTCTGTTTGGTTAGCATTTGAGCTCGTATCAAGCGTAATAATCTGACCTTTATTAATTTCGATTGAGACGTCCACCGCCTGCCCAAGCTGTTGCTTCAACAAGGTTTCGCCAATCTGAATTAACTGAGGCCAATCCTTAGCGCCTTTAAGGGCTTGGCTCCAAATATCTAAAAGGTCTTCATTAAGTCGAGAGCCTGGGTAAATCAAACGCTCCACTAGCCGAGAAAGAGGAGGATAGATAAGCGCACTTAATAGAAGAACGGTTAAAGAGTATAACCATAATTGCCAAGCAGGCACCTCAGCCAAGGCTTGCATCCCTAAAGGTGCAGCAGTAGCACTGATAAAAGCAATCAGTATTAAGAGACTCAACATCATCGCCAACCAAAGCAGAGCACGATTGGCGAACGCATTTACCGCTAAGATTTGATAGCGCACCACAGCATAAACAAGCAGCAAAATATAAGTCGGCAAAAGCATCATGGGATAAGGAAAAGCATCCACCCCAACAGAAGGGAAGATAAAACTAGTCGCTAACAATAAGCCCCAAGCACTCACCATAAAGAGCACAAGGATAGAACGACGTTTATTACCCTTATGGATCAGCCAACCGTAAAGTAAAACCGCATGACCAAGTACGCCTAACAGGACGGTATAAATCAGATTAAACCAACCATAATCTGTGAATACAAAGAGAAACAGACCGGCTTTTTCTATGACGATGGCACCACTTAGCCACCAGCTAGAAATACAAACGAGAAAACTGACTAAATAAACCTTGTTGAGATTATCACTGAGTAAGGCCAGCCAAGGCTTAAACTTATGGGTATATTCACCCTGAATCTGGCTACTGGAAACAAAGCGCACACTAAAATCGAGGAAGAAAGTTGGCATCAAAGGGTTAGCCAGAATGAGAAAAATACCAAGAGATTGCATATCGTGAGCAATGGCTAAATGGCCAAAACACCACAAGGCCATCATGATGGCAAATGCCGATAAAGCCGTTAGGTCTCGCTTACCAGCAGCACGCCAATAAAGCCAAAAACCAGCCATCAAACCACAGACACTGGTGAGCAAGATAACCATTTCAAAAATCACATTTAATGTCGGCACACTGTCAACCTGATTAACATCTTTCAATTTAAACCTGTAAACCTAGTTTACAGTCATTTTTTTAAAGCGCTCAGAAAAACCAATTAAACCTTTAAATTCATACACTTATAAATTCAATATTTTCTTGGCATTGGTATTGCTATAAGTACGGCTAATCAATAGCAAAACTTGATCCAACTCAAATATTTTTTATTTAATTTAATCAAATAAGGCATTAGCTATGAATAATAATCTTTTACTGATCGAAGTCATAACTCTACTATCTATTACTGGGTTAGCCCTGATGCCAAGCCTTTTGAAACAAGCAAGTCAGAAAATAAAGAAAGTTAGTTAACTCTTTACTTGAGGTATTTATGGAACTTGATGTCGCAATACTCTCACGGATTCAATTTGCGTTTACTGTGAGTTTTCACATTATCTTTCCCAGTATCACAATCGGTCTAGCCACCTTGATTGCGATTTGGGAAGGCCTATGGCTTAAAACCCATAACCCCTATTATTTGCAATTAGCTAAATTTTGGATCAAGCCTTTCGCTATTACCTTTGGTACAGGTGTCGTGTCAGGCATAGTGCTTTCCTATGAGTTCGGCACCAACTTCTCTCGCTTCTCCGACATAGCGGGTCCTGTTATAGGCCCACTAATGGCCTACGAAGTATTAACTGCCTTTTTCCTTGAGGCTGGCTTTTTAGGTGTCATGCTATTTGGTTGGCAAAGGGTGAGCCCTAAGATGCACTTTAGTGCCAGTCTCATCGTTGCGATCGGCACTTGGATCTCGGCTTTTTGGATTATTGCCGCTAACTCTTGGATGCAAACCCCAGCAGGTTACGAAATTGTCGCTGGAAAGTTTCATGTTACTAGTTGGTTCGAAGTTATCTTCAACCCGTCTATGCCATACAGATTAGCCCACATGCTATTAGCAACCATGATTACGGCAAGCTTTTTAGTCGCAGGTATCAGCGCCTATTATTTATTGAAAAAGCAGCATATTAATTTCGCTAAAAAAGGCCTCTCAATGGCACTTTGGTCAGCGCTAATCTTCACCCCATTGCAAACTTATGTAGGAGATTTACATGGTTTGAATGTGGCTAAGCATCAGCCGATCAAACTGGCGGCAATGGAAGGTATCTGGCCTGAGTGGGAAGCACCCGTTCCGTTGCTATTATTTGCTATGCCAAACATGGAAGAAGAAAGAAACGACTATGAAATTGGGATTCCACACCTTGGCAGTATCATACTCACCCATAGCCTCGATGGCGGTGTGCAAGGCCTTAAATCTGTTCCACCTGAAGACAGACCCTATGTACCACTTGTCTTCTGGTCATTCAGAGTCATGGTCGCAATCGGTGTTGGCATGCTCTTTATCGCCATCTGCGGCTTATTACTACGCCATAAAGATAGGCTCTACGAGAACAAAGCCTTCCTATTATTAACCACGGCCTTTACCCCAATGGGCGTGATTGCAGTGCTCGCAGGTTGGTATGTAGCCGAAACAGGGCGTCAACCTTGGGTTGTACAAGGCCTAGTTCGCACCATGGATGTGACGTCCTTACTACCTGCTGAAAAGGTTTTCTTTTCTCTGGTTATGTTTGTCGTCATCTATAGTTTGTTATTAGGTGTGTATCTTTACTTTATGGGCAAACTGATTAAAAAAGGGCCGCCAAAAATGGCCGACTTAGAAAGACAACTCATCGGCATGAAAGCACCGGGCTATGCGCTAGCTTGGGTTAAAAACCTTAAACACCAAGAACAAGGAGATAAATAATGGATTACGCACTTTTCTATTTTCTCATCTTGGGCTTTGCCATCTTTATGTACACACTGCTAGATGGCTTTGATCTGGGCATAGGTATTCTCTTTCCTTGGTTTGATAACAATGAGGAAAGAGACCACTTAATGCGTTCTATCTCACATGTGTGGGACGGTAACGAAACCTGGTTAGTCTTTGGAGGCGTCATTTTATTTGCCGCTTTCCCAAGTGCCTATGCCGCTATCACATCGACTTTCTATCTGCCCATCATGCTGATGTTATTTGCCTTAATCTTTCGGGGCGTGGCATTTGAATATCGCTTTAAGTCAGATACTTCTAAAAAGTGGTGGGACCTTGCTTTTAGCAGTGGCTCAACCATAGCCGCATTTTGCCAAGGCTTAATCTTAGGGGCTGTTGTAGAAGGCATTCCTGCCAATGCCAGTGAAACCAATAGTTTAATTTGGCTTACCCCTTTTGCCATATTAACAGGGTTTGCGGTAATGGCAGGTTATGCACTTCTCGCCACCAGCTACCTCTATATGAAGAGCCGTGGCGAGATTCAACTTAGAGTTGCCAAACAAGGACGCTTGCTTCTCATACTCGTTATTCTGGCGATGGGTGCAGTGAGTATCTGGACAATTCTGGACCAAGCTGAAATCCGTGCGCGCTGGTTTGATGGCCTTAACTTCCTTTGGTTAAGCCCACTGCCTTTAGCTTCTGCGGTATTAAGTTATATTGCTTGGAATTGCTTTGCCAGTGACCATAAAGCCAAGCATGAGAGTTGGCCATTTTGGTGTAGTGCAGGCCTGTTCTTATTAGGTTTTGCAGGTTTGGTCGTAGGCTTATTCCCTTACCTAGTGCCAAGGCAAATGACACTTTGGGAAGCCGCCGCACCAGATTCAAGCTTAAGCTTTCTTGTGTATGGCATAGTCATCTTTTTACCTTTGATCTGTGCTTATACCTTATGGGGATACCGTGTATTTTCCGGCAAGGTAGAGGATTACGAAGAGGGTTATTAATCTTATGAGAAACATTTTGACTAGCAAGATAAGGAGCTAAGTATGAAACAACAAAAGCAATGGTTTTGGTTTCTTAGACTGTATCTTTTAGGCCTAATTACTTTGACCATCATCTCTTTCAGCTTAAAAGGCTTAATCAGCTTTTTATAAACCCATTTCGGTTTAGCCTACCTTTCCCACACCGATCACCCAGTGGGAGAGGTAGTTTTTTAAACCTTTCCTCACGATACTAGAATGAAACTAGGCTCTTATTCATAACACCTAAAACATATGTCCTTTTTGACCCGTTACTGAGCTTAAACCTACCTCATCGTAAGCCTTCATAAAAGTTAAACTAAATACTTATTCAGCAGATATTTTTTAAACCATACAGATGTGACCATACAGTAAATTCTGTCAGTTCCATGGGTTTTAAAAACAAAGCTCTGTGATAGAGTGAATCAAGTGTCATTTATACTCAAAAGGACCTCGCCATGACCAGCAAAGACATCTTACTTGCCCTCGCCATCATCTTTATTTGGGGCTTTAACTTTGTCGTCATTGCATGGGGAATTGAAGGTATACCCCCTCTTTTATTAGGCGGTCTCAGATTTTTATTAGTAGCTTTAATTGGCTCCTTTTTCTTTAAACGCCCTAAAACACCAATCAAGTGGTGGTTTGCTTATGCCTTACCAATAAGCTTTTTACAATTCGCTTTCTTATTCACCGCCATGGATAACGGCATGCCAGCCGGCCTTGCATCACTCGCTTTACAGTCACAGGCCTTATTTACCTTGGTCTTTGCCATGCTATTCCTCAAAGAGAGTATTAAAGGTTATCAAATTTTAGCTATCTTCATTGCAGCTCTTGGCCTTATCTTTATTGCCCAAAGCCACGACTCGCAAACCATGACAGTATTAGGTTTTGCCCTTACCTTAGCAGGGGCTGCTAGCTGGGCCATGGGCAACATTGCCAATAAAGCCATTTCACAAAAAGGCCATGCGGCTAATGTAAACCTCATTATCTGGAGTGCTTGGATTCCTCCTATTCCCTTCTTTATTGCCAGCTACTTTATCGAAGGCCCAGACCTGATTATTGATAGCCTAAGTAACTTTGGTCTGCAATCAGCCATTGCCCTAATTTATCTGTCAGTCCTTGCGACTGTGGTAGGTTATGGTTTGTGGAGTTATCTACTTAAGAAATACCCAGCAGCACAGGTTGCCCCTTTAACCTTAGGCGTACCTGTTGTTGGTTTATCTTCAGCTGCATTAATTTTGAATGAGAGCATTAGCCAAGCCCAGTGGATAGGCATTAGCTTGGTCGTTGTAGGCCTGTTGGTAAATACCTTTGGTGCTAAACTCTTAGCCAGCTTACTTAAAACCAAACCTGTAACCTAATAGGGTTAGACTAAGATGACACCTATTTATGTCTTGGTGCTACCCAATACCCTCTTATTAGATGCGATTGGGCCGGCCGAAGTATTTCAATACGCCAATCGTATTCATCAAAAACGTGGCGGCGATGCTCTGTACCAATTGCATTTTGTCGGGCCAGAAAGCGATGCGAGCAACTCACTAGGCTTACCTCTTAATCTCGCCCCTTTACCAGACAAGATAGAAGCCAATGCATGGTTAATTATTGCTGGTCTAATCGGTGATGAGATCCCACTGGAAACACCCGCCATTCAAACCGCTTGTCACTGGCTAAAACAACATAGGTTTGAACGTTACATCAGTGTTTGTGCGGGTTCTCTTGTCATGGCAAAGGCAGGTCTACTTAAAGATAAAAAATGTACCACACACCATCTTCATCTTGATGATTTAAGAGGCTTAGTAGCCCCTCATCAGGTATTGGAAAATCGTCTTTTTGTGGTGGATGATAATACCTACACCAGTGCTGGCGTCACCGCAGGGATAGATCTCGCCCTTTATCTGGTACAAGAAGATAATCAGGCACAATTAGCGGCTGATATTGCCCAATACATGGTGCTATTTTCAAGGCGTGGAAGCCAAGATCCTAGCTTCTCTCCATGGCTTGAACACAGGAATCACCTTCATCAAAAAGTGCACCAGGTACAAAATGCCATTCAATCAGACCCTGCTAGAAATTGGTCATTAGATGAACTGGCTCAAATCGCCCATTGTAGTACCAGACACCTAGGACGCCTTTTTAAAAAAGAGGCCAAGGTCACCACCAAGGAATACACCTACAAACTGAGATTAAATCTCGCTCAGCAATTACTACAAACCTCAGATCTTCCTATCGAAAATATCGCCAATCAATGCGGGTTTGAAGATAGCCGTCAGTTCAGACGCCTTTGGTCACGTTACTTTCATCAAGCCCCTTCTATTTTCCGCTCGGAGAACCAATCCCTTTAAGCTAAAAGGCTAAGCTCATTTCAATAATAAAGTTCATCATAAAAGTGTGAAATTGAATAAACTTAAAGACATCTGTTCATTTTCCATTAACTTAACCATGTTAATGATAAGACAATAAACAAATACTGAGCCTACGCTCAATTGATAATGTTTAAATAATAAATACTTAATAATAACGATAAAAAAGGAAGAGACTCTGGGCATGTCTGAGACCCTCAAAAAGACAGTACTCCTTGTGGATGACGATGCTGATATTCGCACCTTATTATCTGATGCACTGCAGCAAAAAGGTTACATTGCTTTGCAGGCAGAGAATGGTGAACAAATGTGGCAACAGCTTGAAGACGAGCCTGTTTCCCTCATCATCATGGACCTTTATCTACAGGATGAAGATGGGCTGCAACTGGCTCGTGAAGTCAGAGAAACACATCAAGTTCCCATCATGATGCTAACCGGTATAGGCGATGAAACAGATCGTATTCTCGGGCTAGAACTGGCCGCAGATGACTATATGATGAAGCCCTTTAGCATACGTGAAGTAATGGCACGTATTCATGCTTTGATAAGGCGCTCTACTCAGCTAACACCAACAGCTAATCATCTTTCTCATACGTTAGAAGAAGCACATCAATGCTTAAGCTTTGGCCCTTGGTTGTTAGACCTCACCGCACGCCAATTGAAGGACAATAAAGGCAACTTAGTAGTACTGACTTTAGGTGAGTTTTCTCTGTTAGAAGCCCTTGCGCTGCACCCTGATAGAATACTTACCCGTGAGCAGCTTTTAGATATGAGCCGAGGATTAGAAACCGAAGTGTTCGATCGCACTATAGATGTCTTGATTCTGCGCCTACGCCGAAAAATAGAAGCTAATCCTAAAACCCCAGAATTTATCAAAACCCAAAGAGGGTTAGGCTATTTATTCCAAGGGCCAGTAAGAACGAATGAACCAATAAGGCCCTAGTTGTTTTAACCCAAGATAGGGGTTGAACCACAAACCAATATGATCAGGCTGATATTTTCAAACTTAGCTCTCTTCAACTTAAAGCAGAGGCAAAAATGCGACTAACCAGTTTACGCCATAAAACCACAATCGCCGTCTTAGCGATCAGTCTTGTGGCGTTTTTTATGGTGGCGATTGGTTGGCAAGCCATGCGTTTAAGTGAAGCAACCTTATCTGAATTTGAAGCACAAACCTTACCCGAAATAAGCACAGCACTCACCTTAGCCGAAGGAGTTGCCCAGCTCGCCGCCATTGCCCCTTATACAGCTGAATCGGGCCGCCCCTTTCAGCTACAAAGTGAAGCAAAGAAAATAGAACAGCGCTTTTATGAACTCAGCACTGTGGCCCAAACCTTGGCTGACACAGATTTTAAAGAGGATATTTTCACTCGCCTTGGTGAGCTTCAAACTAGTCTGTCTGAGCTCATCTCTTTGGTCGAAGAAGAACTATTTATTCGAGAAGATAGCCTAGCGCTGCAATTTCAGATTCGAGCTCTCGCTAAATCTCAATTGCCGTTAGCCATTAAATCGGATGTCGGCTTAAGTTGGTTATTAGACCTTATCGAACGACCTAAAATCACGCCTTCTTTAATTATTGATGAACTCAACCTTTTAAATCATCCCTCACCCATAGTGGTCGAAACCGCCCAAAGCTTGCACCAAGCCCATATGAGGCTTGCCGCCATACAGGAAAGAAAGAACTATCTATTAATTTCTGTCAGAGCTAAGTCCGAGCAACTTAGCCAGCATGTTAGCCACTTTGTAGGCGGCCTTCAGAAGAAAGTGAGCCAGCAAAGACAGTCTGTGGCAGATGTAGTGAGCTATGGTCAGAGTTGGATTTTAGGCATTTCTATCTTTTTACTGTTAGGCCTAGCGCGTTTGTATTTTTATAGCCGAGGCATCACCCATGACCTTGGTGTGGTAACAGCCGAAATGTCCTTATTAGCACAAGGCAGTATCGACTCAAAGCAAGCCAAGATTAAACGTAATGATGAGATAGGCACGCTCGCTGATACCTTTGATGTGTTTCGCCAAGATGCAATACGTCGACAAGAAATGACAGCAGAAATGTCCAAGCAAAAAGACCTATTAGAAACCATCTTCAATAATATCAATGATGGTTTGAGTGTATTCTCCTCCCAAGGTTTATTAGTGGCATGGAACCCAAGATACGAAAGCTTATTTTCGTTTCAGCCAAACCAGCTTTATTTGGGTATGCCTATATCTCAAGTGCAAAACCTATTAAATCAGCAAAACCCAAGCACAGATCCAAACCCTGAGTTTCTATTACAAGATCTCACTCAAGACAGATACCATAAAAGCAAGCAGTTTGAGCAGCATTTTAGTTCAGGCAAGGTGATTGAGTTTCGTAGCCAGCCCATGCCAGAAGGCGGTTTTGTGACCCTATATAGTGATCTCACCGAAAGAAAGAATGTTGAGCAACAACTACACCAAGCACAAAAAATGGACATGCTTGGTCAGCTTACAGGCGGTGTCGCCCATGACTTTAATAATCTTTTAGCCGCAATTATGGGCAACCTTGAGATGCTAGCAGATTCTGGCAACTTTAATGCCGATCAACAAAAGTATCTAGATAGAAGCATCGCCGTCTCGGAGAAAAGTCGTCACCTAGTGCAACGATTACTGGCCTTTAGCCGCCGCCAGCCGCTTTTTCCTGAAGCAACTCAAATAGATGCTCTGATTGAAGGCATGTTAGATCTTATTGCTTACAGTGCAGGGCAAAACATCAAAGTCATACCTAAACTTAATTGCCCAAATGCCCATTGTTTGATCGATGCCTCCCAACTTGAAAATGCGTTATTAAATCTCGCCTTAAACAGTAGCGCTGCCATGCCTAACGGCGGAGAACTTAGCCTTGAAACTCGCTTGTGCCAACTCGTCAAGACAGATAAGAGTCTAGACACAAACCAGAAGCAACAAACGGCCATCATGATAGAAATAAAAGATACAGGGCTTGGGATAAGCCCCGAACTTATCCCCAGAATTATCGAGCCCTTCTTTACCACAAAACCCATAGGTCAAGGCAGTGGGCTAGGATTAAGCACCATTTATGGTTTTATAAAACAAAGTGGCGGTGAGTTAGAGATCATCTCAGAACCTAATCAATGGACTAAAGTACGTCTTATTTTACCTTTGATGAAAGCCGAGCCTTTAAGTGAAAACACTTCTCTTAAAGACAAGACAATAAGAAATACAGATCTGTTTAATAACGATTACCCTGATGCCATGTCAAAAGAGCCTTTAGAAGCTTCTTTCCCAATGCAGGTAGGACAAAGAGTCTGGCTTGTAGAAGATGACCTTCAAGTCGCCAATGTGCTCGCGGATCAATTACAAAGTTTAGGCTTATCAGTAAGCCATTTTGAAAGCGCAGAGGACGTATTGGATATGCTAGAGCATGACAGTGCAGATCTTATTTTGTCAGACATCAATTTAGCTGGCGAAATAAACGGCATCAGTCTCGCTCATCAAATAGATAAGCCAATTTTATTAATGTCCGGCCTACCTAAAGCACAATTAGAGCAAGAGTATCATTTATTATCATCAGACCACTTCCTTCAAAAGCCCTTTAATATCAATACACTAAAGGAAATATTTCAGCTAAGTTAAGCTTATATTTCAATTATTACAAAGAAACTTTCATGCTGAAATTCGCCATTAGTTTTTGTTTTGCATAGTGACTAAACAGCCAAATGACAGGCTGTAACTGGCAGCCACTGCCAGAAATAAAACAACAAAAACAATTTTGGAGTCACTATCATGAAATTTTCTTTGCGCAAGCTTGCAGGTGTTATCGCCCTTACCAGTCTATCCACCAGCGTACTCGCTGAAAGCGATATTATTGGTCTTATCACCAAAACCAATACCAACCCTTTCTTTGTGAAAATGAAAGAAGGTGCACAGCAGAAAGCCAGTGAGCTTGGGGTTGAGTTAAGAACTTTCGCAGGCCGTTATGACGGCGATAATGAATCACAAGTTCAAGCCATAGAAAACCTCATTGCCTCTGGCGCAAAAGGCATTCTCATTACACCAAGTGACCCTGCTGGTATTGTACCTAGCATCCAAAAAGCCCGTGATGCAGGTCTATTGGTTATTGCCCTAGATACCCCATTAAGTCCAGCCAATGCCGCAGACATGACCTTTGCCACAGATAACTTTAAAGCAGGTGAAATGATCGGCCAATGGGCAAAAGCACGTATGGGCGAGAAAGCAAAAGATGCCCGTATTGCACTGCTGGATCTTAGCACTAGCCAAATTACCGTCGATGTTGCCCGTGACCAAGGCTTCTTAAAAGGCTTTGGTATCGACATTAAAAATGCCGGCCGTATTGGGGATGAAACCGACCCAAGAATTGTTGGCAATGATGTGACTCAAGGCTCTGAAGAAGGCGGTCGCCGCGCCATGGAAAACCTTCTACAAAAAGATCCAGGCATTAATCTGGTTTACACCATCAATGAACCTGCCGCTGCAGGCGCTTATGAAGCCTTGAAATCCTTTGGGCTTGAGAAAGACGTCACTATAGTTTCTGTCGATGGTGGCTGCCCTGGTGTACGAAACGTACGTGATCATGTGATTGGCGCAACCTCCATGCAGTTCCCATTAGAGATGGCATCACAAGGGGTAACCTCTATTGTTGAGTTCGCTAAAACAGGTACACGCCCTAGCGCTTCTGACGGGTTAGATTTCTTCGATACTGGGGTACAGCTCGTAACAGACAATCCAACTCAGAGTGTTCAATCAATTAACTCAAACACTGGCCTTGCTATGTGCTGGGGTTAACTTTCCTTAGATCAAATAGCATTTTGAATTGAAAGCCATCTCCTTGCCTTTAGTCAGGTAATGCATACTCGACTAAAGGCCTTTTTACTGCTCGGAGTAATCTATGAGTTCTGTTAAACCCAATACCTCAACGCCAGTACTTGAACATGATCAAGTGGCGGATAACACCGCTGGGTATGTGGCAAATTTTTCAGTGAAAGAAAGCCCTATATTGCGGCTCAAAAAGTTTCTTCACACTTACCCTATTGCTGCTCCCAGCATCGTTTTATTATTAGCGATTTTTGGCTTTAGCCTGTTAATTGGTAACCGCTTTTTACACCCTTTTAACCTGTCGCTTATTCTGCAACAAGTAACCATAATCGGTGTTATTGGGGTCGCCCAAACCCTGATTATTTTAACCGCAGGTATCGACTTATCCGTCGGCGCTATCATGGTGCTCTGCTCTGTGGTGATGGGCCGTATGGCCATAGATTTAGGCCTAGAAGCTTGGTTAGCTCTCGCCCTTGGTATTTCTGTCGGCGCCCTAGCGGGATTTATTAATGGTCTGCTCATTACTCGATTAAAAATCCCACCTTTTATTGCCACCCTAGGTTCCTGGAATGTCTTTTTCGCCATTAACCTCTGGTATTCAAAAAGTGAAACCATTCGCTCGCAAGACATCTCCTCTATCGCCCCGCTTTTACAATGGACAGGAGAAACCATTAACTTTTTTGGCGCTAGATTAACCTACGGCTCCTTGCTCATGTTAGGTCTCTTCTTTTTAATCTGGTACGCACTTAACTGGACCTCTTGGGGCCGACATGTTTATGCCACAGGGGATGACCCAGATGCAGCGCGCCTAGCCGGTATTCAAACCAATCGCATCCTAATGTCAGTCTATGTGCTTGCAGGTATTGTCTGTGCCGTCGGAGCTTGGGTGTTAATTGGCCGAATTGGCTCGATCAGCCCACAAGCAGGTTATACCGCTAACTTAGACAGTATTACGGCTGTGGTGATAGGTGGCTGTAGTCTCTTTGGAGGACGCGGTTCAATCTATGGCACCTTGATTGGCGCCCTAGTAGTCGGTGTATTTAGAAATGGATTAGCCCTTGCTGGTGTCGATGTGCTTTGGCAAGAATTTACCGTGGGGATATTAATCATCTTAGCTGTTGGCGTTGACCAATGGATTCGAAGAGGAACGGCATAATGAGCATAGATTATCAACAAACACCTGTATTAAAAGCCTCTGGTCTAGTGAAATGTTATGGCAGTGTGACCGCCATAGATAATGCGGATTTCGAACTTTTCCCAGGAGAAATTCTTGCTGTCATTGGTGACAACGGTGCAGGCAAATCTTCTTTGATTAAAGCCCTCTCAGGCGCCTTGGTGCCTGATGAAGGCGAGGTCTGGTTAGATGGGCAAAAAGTTGCATTTAATACCCCCATGGAAGCCCGTGAATTAGGCATAGAAACCGTCTATCAAAATTTGGCCGTCTCTCCTGCCCTAAATATTGCGGATAACCTCTATTTAGGCCGTGAAATTCGCAAGCCCGGTTTTTTAGGTAAATATCTAAGAATGCTAGATAAAAAAGCCATGGAGCATAATGCCAAAGCCAAGATGACAGAACTAGGCTTGCTCACCATTCAAAATATGAGTCAGGCCGTTGAGTCTCTTTCTGGTGGCCAACGCCAAGGGGTCGCCGTCGCTCGCTCTGCCCTCTTTGGTAGTAAGGTGGTTATCATGGACGAACCGACCGCTGCCCTTGGGGTAAAAGAGTCTCGTCGCGTTCTCAATTTAATCAAGGAAGTGCGTGATAGAGGCTTACCCATAGTACTTATCAGCCACAATATGCCCCATGTGTTTGAAGTAGCCGATCGTATCCACATCCACCGTCTTGGCAAGTGTGCAGGTATCGTCACGCCACAAAGCCATAGTATGTCTGATGCGGTTGCTATTATGACGGGCGCAATGGAAATTGAAGCCGCCTAAAAGCTAAATAGTAGAAACCTTGGCATAGGCCCTGATTCATCGTCTAATGAGACAAGATCAGGGCCTAATTTTGCTGCAATATAAACAGGATGTTCGTTTAAATAGTATGAGAAACAAGATGAGACTGGACACAGATGCCAAAGGCTTAATACTAAGTTTTGCTGGTAAGATAAAAACAAGACTGACACTTATCAGTAGCTTTCTCCTTGCTTGTTTAATGGCCCTTGGCTTTACCAGTTTTTCAGCAACCGCCTCCAACCCAGCCAAATTACAATCTATCGGCATCAGTGTGGCGGATTTAGGTAACCCGTATTTTGTCCAATTGATTGAGTCCGCGACCAGCCGCGCCGAATCCCTTGTTGGTCAGCCAGTAAAAATGTTGATTCGCTCAGACGCTTACGACCTAAAACGTCAAATTACCCAGCTTAATTATTTTATCGAACAAGACGTCGACCTGATTCTACTCACAGCCGCAGATGAAGAAGGCATAGCCCCCACCATAGCCAAAGCACAAAGAGCCGGTATCAAGGTGATTGCAGTAGACGTTAAAGCACGTGGTGCTGATGCCACTATCACCACAGATAATATTCAAGCGGGCGTCATTGCCTGTGAATATCTCGCCAAGCGTATGAACTACCAAGGTAATATGGTCATTATTAATGGTGTTGCCGTTTCTTCTGTTGTTGAGCGTGTAGCTGGCTGTAAATCAGCGATCCACGCCTATCCAAAGATAGTGCTGTTAAATGATCAGCTAAATGGCACAGGCAGCATAGATGGCGGCATGAAAGCCATGACCTATTTAATGGAAGCTTATCCAAAGATTGACAGTGTATTTAGTATTAATGACCCAACCGCATTAGGCGCAGTCCGCGCGGCTAAACAAGCAGGTCGTGATGACTTTATTCTTGCCTCTGTGGACGGTGCCCCTTTTGCCGTTAAACTAATTCAATCGGGCAACAGCAATTGGGCAGCCACAGCCATGCAAAAACCTAGCTTGATGGCCAAAAAAGCCGTCGAAATTGGTTACCAGTTATTACAAGGAAAGAAGGTCGAGCCTAACTATATTCTGATTCCCGCAGAGCTTGCAGCACAAGAGGTTGAGAATAAAAGTGATGATTGGTAAGGCCTTCTTTTTTCACAGGATCATTCTCTTGATATGAATAGATTATGGTAGTAGTTTGTTGTTTTAATTGAATAAAATAACCAATAACTGGATTACACATTGCAATGCGAAGAATAAGCGTAATTCCAATTAATACCTTGTTAGCTACTAACTGGAACTTAGAGCATGACGATTTTTGGCTTTTTAATTTTTATTGTCTTAGCTGTTAGCCTATTTTCGCTAAAATATATTAGGCGTTACGTGAGATCAAAGCAGTCACTTCATCTAAAGAAGTTTACTGTGGTCTGGATCTTTACCCTATTTTTTATTGGTATCACTTTGTATGCTCATTATCCGATTACGAAAGACAGAATAATTGGGCTGTATGAGATAGATAATGAATTTTACTCGGGTCCAAATGCCGACTGGCAAAAAGAACATTTCTCCTTCGAAATAACAGAAAAAAGTGAATTTCTCTTTCACGAAAAACTGAAAGATGGAAGTGTTAAAACAGTTCAGGGTAAATTGAATGGTATAGACACTCCCCACCGATGCTATATCGAATCGCTTTAGATAGAGAGCACCCTCTAATAGATCCATATCCTGCTCTATATAGAGGTAATAGAAAGTTTTACTATGTTTTCGAGTCTAAGTTCGGAAACATGTTTTATCGAAAAGTCAGATAACTAACAAAAAGCATTGGATGCAGAAAAATAGCTCATGATTTGGATATTAATTGAGATGTTTAGTGATTTCTAAACGTCTATAAAGCCATTCCAAACCTAATAAAAAGAGACCTTCATCTTGCCTATTTCACTCAATCACTTAGATCAAGTCGTCCAGATTATTAAAGAAAAGTCAGCCGATAAGCGACGCTTTATGATCGCGATTTCAGCTTGCCCTGGTGCAGGTAAATCGACCCTCTCCCAGCAATTATTGTCACATTTGGAAGGGGCTAAAATCGTACAGATGGATGGTTTTCACTTAAGTAATGAAGCGCTATCTGACAAAGGTCTACTCTCACGAAAAGGCTCTCCCGCTAGCTTTGATCTTTCAGGTTTAAAACACCTGATAAAGAGAATCAAACAGGCAAGCTCAGATTCTCAGGAAAGCATTTATGCCCCGCGCTTTGATCGTGATTTAGATGCGTCTATTGGCTCTGCTGTCGCAATTGAAAGCCGAGATAAATATATTCTGATCGAAGGGAATTACCTGCTTTTGGATCAAGAAGGCTGGCGCGACCTTAAAGCAGACTTTGATTTATCCCTCTTTTTAGAAGTGGAAGAGAGCACACTTATTGCGCGCTTAACCAAGCGTTGGTTAGATTTAGGTTTAGATGAAAAAACCGCCTTATCTAAGGTACAGAATAATGATGCCTTAAATATTAAGACGGTGAATGATTATTTATTGGCACCAGATATCTTTTTAAACACAGCCAGCACTTAACAAACGCTATTTCTAAACATGACTAGCTCTAAACACAACTAGCATTATAAAAAGCACTTAGTTCGAAAACTGACTAAACAGTATCCTCTGTTTTATATATTCAGCAATGGATAAGGCCAAGCTTTCATGCGCTTGAGCATCCCAATGAATGCCATCCAGATCAGAGCTTTTAATCACTTGGTTAGCATCGAGAAAGTTACACTGATACAACTCTGCTTGAGCTGCAAATTCATGGGCTAAAAATTGAGATTTTTGCGCACCACCATCATAAACAGAAACATAAGGCGGACACTCTTTAATCTCTGGCGGCGAAACTAATAAGATCTTTATATTAGAAGATCTAGAAGAAACGCTAGCAATAGCCTCTTGGCTAAAGGCTTGAATCTGTTTAATAAGCGTACCTGCGCCTGCGCCAATGTCTGCTGGAGACAAGTTAAACTTAGCTTTTAAATCATTGGTGCCCAGTATGATAATCACAAGTTCAGGCTCATGGATGGCTAACAGAGGTTTGAGGTAAGTAAGCCCTGATTTATCCCCATCAAAAGGGGCATTTTTAATCAAGGTGCGATTCGGTTGGCCTGCCTCCATGACGAGATATTTACTCTCAGTTTCTTGGTTAATGTCATCCGGAGATGACATATTCAAATATACACCGAGCAGAAAGCTCCAACGTTCATGATCAGCATAACGCCCGCCCTCGGGTTTTGTCCCCCAGGTATTTGAATCGCCAAAACACAGAACCTTTGTCATCAACCCGCTAACCTTTCTTGAACCGTTAATTTAACCTTACTCAACATTTTACTCATATCTCTCTGAGTACAACATGCCTATTGCATTTAAACGGGTGCTCAAGCGAAGACTTGATTGTCTAACCTCAAACCCCTAATGTCGTCTTTTACTTAGCATAAATAAAAATAAGGTAAGTCAAAGCATGTTAGTTCGAGTCTGTCTGTTAGTCAGCGTCTTTAGCTTTTTAGTGGGCTGCTCTAGTGCATTAACACCCTATACTGATAACCCAGATCAAAAACTCTCTTATGCTTACTATTTAATGAACCAAGATAGAGTCTATTCAGCCCAGCGTTTAGGTGAAGAAGCATTAGAAGACTTCACCGCACTTAATGATAAATTTGGCATGGCTGAATCTCATATTTTTCTGTCTAGCTTATATAAAAAACATGCGAACCCTACTAATCCAAACTTCCACTTGGTAGCCCCAGACTTTGACCCTAAAAAGGGTAAAGCCATTTTTCACGCCGAACACTCCATCAAGCTATTTTCTCAGCTTGAGCATTTAACTCAGGTGGCAAAAGCCGAGTTTGTATTAGCTAATTTTTATATCTCCACCAATAAGATCACACAAGGCTGCGAATTTTATGACAAGAGCCTTATTAGCTATGACAAAGGTCTAGCACTTGAACCTAATTCTGGCTTTGAGATTAACAACCCACACTATGATAATTTCCCAGAAATGGTGAAAGCTTTCAGAGCAGATCATTGCGCTTAAAATAAAACATTGATTATCCCCTTCTAACAAGACGAGCTGTGAGAAAATGGATTTAACCCGCTTAACCGAACGTTTGATGAGCATGGATGACGAAACTTGGAAACGTCATTCAAACCCTTGGAGTGTTTATACAAGGTTTTCAATTCTTCCGCTTATCTCTATCGCATTTTGGTCTAGAGAGTGGATTGGCTATTACAGCATTATCCCCATATTGCTTTCTTTTATTTGGGTTTGGCTGAACCCAAGGCTATTTAACGCACCAACTAACACCAACAACTGGGCTTCTATGGGCACCTTTGGTGAACGTATCTATCTAGAACGAAACAAGGTGGCGATTCCTCATTATCACCTCACGCCAGCCCTCTTACTGCAAGTGTTATCAGGCCTTGGGTTACCTTTCTTTTTCTATGGTTTATACAGCTTAAATATTTGGGCACTCATGCTCGGCAATCTCTGGATCATGGTTTTCAAAGCTTGGTTTGTGGATCGCATGGTGTGGTTGTATCGGGATATGAAGGAAACCAATCCAAAATATTTGAATTGGTTAACTAATGATTAGATAAGTGAGCTGAGCTTTTCATCAAGGTAAAATAAGCGGTTAGAAAGTCATCATCAGAATATAAATTGGCGCATTTGGCGAGTTAGCTCACCTATCTAGCTATTTATAATAGGATGAATTTATTACTTAAATTCGGGTGTCCGCTTTCATGAAAATGCTTTTTTCCTTTTTTGGTTTCGCCCTTCTAGCCTTGATCCTATCTGGCTGCGCTACTAATGCTACAAAGTCTAATACACTTCATCTCTCCCAAGAGTACTACAACTATTTACAGCCCACTTTTGCTGATTATTTAGCGGTAACACAAGACTGGTTAGCAGAAAATCGAGACTTCATTTCAGATGATCATCAAAAAGAGCTAGATATGAACATGCCTTTTGAACTCAAGCCGACACAACAAACAGATAAAGCCATTTTATTAGTGCACGGTTTAAGCGATTCTCCTTTTAGTTTCTCTGATTTAGCAAACTCCTTAGTTAAACAAGGCTTTTATGTACAAGTCCTCTTGCTTCCAGGACACGGAAGTAAACCAGATGACATGATGTTAACCGGCTACCAAGATTGGCAAAATATTGTGGATCACTATGCAGACCTTTTAAAACAAGAGTATGGACAGGTTTGGTTAGGCGGCTTCTCAACAGGTGGAAACCTAGTGACTATTCATGCCTTAGACCAAGGCGACATTGAAGGTTTGTTACTTTTCTCACCCGGTTTTCAATCAGTCACACCTAAGTTAGAAAAGTTCACTCCCCTCTTAGCTGCTTTTTGGGATGGCTATAAAACCGAGGAAACCAATTTAACTCGCTACAATTCAGCGCCACTTAATGGCGCAATTGCTTACTCACGCAGTGCCAGTATTTTACGTCAACGCTTAAAAGAAGTTCAGGTTAAGATTCCAACCCTCATTAGTATCAGTGAAGCAGATAGCATCATTGATGCAAACGCCGTTAAAAGGCTTTTCAAAACCCGTTTCAACAACCCTAAAAATCAACTCATTTGGTATGGCAAAGAGACGGCACAATCAATACAAATTAAAGCCTTATCCATGATGTTAGCTGAGCATAAGATTAGCACTGGCTCACATATGAGCCCCATCTTTGCCCCTAGCAACACCTATTATGGCGAAGAGGGTGAGATGAGAATATGTGAGAATGGTTTTGAGTCCGAAGAGATTGAAGCTTGCTTTCAAGGGGAGCAAGTTTGGTTCTCGGCTTGGGGGTATCATGAAGTTGGAAAAGTGCATGCTCGTCTCACTTGGAACCCTTATTATTCTGAGCTTGAACAGGATATTTCTCGCTTAACTCACTAACGAGGCTAAGCAGTCACTTGATAGAAGAACATAAAAAAGAGGCCTGTTAAGGCCCCAAAACATGTTAACAGGCATGTGGGTGACAGCCTGTTAACATCAAAGCCACATGGCTATTGTGCTTGTGATAACTTAGCTAGTTCTTGTGCGACTAGGTCTGTCACATCGATAAGTTGTTTGTGCGTTTTAATGGGAATCAAAGGCAGCTCGGTACAAGCAAGTAGCACTAAATCTGCCTCTAACGAATCTACCAATTTAGTAAAAGATTCACAGATAAGAGGCATGTCACCACCATAGGTTTTCACATCATAAATCAGTTGATGTAAGCCTAGATCAGGGTCTGGCACTTCCACCTCAGCAACCTCTTTAAGCTGTCGATAAGGAGACCAATCACCAAGGTCGGTCACAGGATCTGATCCCAATAGCGCAACCTTTTTGATGCCTTCTTGTTCTAGCTTTTGCTTCACCACATCCCCAAATGACACTAGCTTAGATTTTAAGGCCAAGGCTTCTAACTGCGGCTGATAATAGTTCAGGGTATTGCAAGCAATGGCATAGTAGTCCACCTGTTGCGCCACTTCATTTGCCACTTGAGACAAGGTTTTCCATACCTTGTCATCATGTAACTCAAGCTCCATGGAAAGCCCTAATAGCGGCTCTGAGATAATATTCACCATGGGCGCATCTAAATCCCCTTTAAATGCTTCTCCCATCAAGTTTTTGTTGGCTTTTAATACCTTATTCCACATGTCCAAACCAGCTTCTGGCCCTGACCCTGTGATAATGCCTAAGCTGGCTCTCTTACTATTTCTCATCATGCTTACGCCTTGGCATTCTGTTCAAAGGATTGCTTAGCTAAAGCTGCTTCCTCTTCATTCGCTTGCTTCTCAAGTGCAAGCTCAGTGTCTGATTTCTCATCCGCAAAACGACGCCCCCAACCTGTGATAATGGAGAAAGTCATCACAACTAATAGCACCCAGGCATATATGATCCAAGGTGTCATTTCGATCGGTGTTAATGCAGGGACGCCCTCAAAAGATTCCGCCGCTTTAAAAGATAAACCTGACGCAAATAATAAGGCTGCTGACCAAGGTAATGAGTAAACCAAAGTACAGGCCATGCTATCGATAATATTGGCACGACGATAAGGGTGCAGACCAAATTTTTCACCCACAGGTTTAGCATAAGAAAGGCCAACCGCTAGAATAGCTGGGGCGTTTATGCTCATCATAGAGGAAAGGAAAAGGGATAAACCCGCCGATGATGCCTCGGCGCCACGAGGGCTATTTACCATGCCTTTTAGTAAGTTGATTAATCTATCACTACCACCACCATCTAACATCAGGCGAATACCACCTGCGAGCAGTAAGACTAAGATGGATAAGTCTGCCATCCAGCCTGCAACACCATTAATTAAGGCTCCGTCTTTTACTGAGACAAAGGCTTCTAAGGTATTAAGTCCAGACACCACAGCCACCAGCATGCCAAGCAAAATACCTATGGTCGTGGCAAAGATCACATCACCCTTTTTCATCGCCACATAGATAGCCGCTAGCGCAGGAATCAACATGATCAAGCCTTTAGGATCCATATGATCCGCCAGTTGCTCATAAGGCACACCAACAGACGAGCCTTTACTTAATAGACTAAAGACAACAAGCAAGACTAGAGTTATCGCACCAGCGGTTAATGAGTATCTAAGACGAGAACGAACAACGCCGCCGATATCCGTATTTTGGCTGGCTGCAGAAGAAATTGTGGTATCTGAAATAGGCGCAAGGTTATCACCAAAAGCTCCACCACCGACGATAGCACCAGCCATCAAGAAAGGGTCAGCACCTAACAAAACACCTGCTGGATACAAGACACCCATGCCTGCGGCAATGGTGCCAAAACCAGTTCCGGCTGCGGTGGCAAAAAGCGCACTGGCCATAAAGCTGACTGCTACAAAAACAGTGCCTGTTGCGCCTGTGTGATAAGCCGCCCACAAAATGCCATCCACGAGACCAGAGGACCTTAAAACAGTGGCAAAGATGCCTGCGAAAATCCAAGCTGCGACTGGGGCGATTGCCACCTTACTCGCCATGCCTTTCATAATGGTTTCGCTATACAAGGATTTATCTTTTGCTAATAAGAAGGTGCCTAAAAGTCCGCCTAAAATGCCCACCCACATGCCTTGTATAGTAGCCTCTTCCAACGCAGTTGCGACATAAATCGCGACAATGACAAAGCTTAGTATGGGTAAAAATGACGCCCAAGGGCCACCATAGAAGCTCAGTTTTGGTTGATTTGTCATACTCTTTTCCTCGATCTTTTTTCTTATTTAGGAAGTTGGCGCTCATTTATCTATGCCTTTAAAAGGCAGATAAATCAGCTGCTGAGGTTTAGTAAAACAAATGGATTTCACCTGAGGTATTTGACACCTTGACCTTAGTTGGCGCACTTTGGCGCAACTAGTACTCCAAAGTGCGTCTTTATTAGTCGCTCCTTGCCCTGCTATGCTTATTTCACACCTTGATGTTTGAATTCGCTTAGGTCGGTAAATCATGAATGAAGATTTTGCTCAAAACTTGAGACTGCTCTGTAGTTATTACAAATCCATAAGCGAAGTAACCCAACGTTTAGGAATAAGCCGACCTCAGTTTAATCGTTACTTAAGTGGCAAACACAAACCCGCCGCCAACACTTTGCGTCGTATTTGTGAGTTTTTTGATGTGGCCGAACATGAGCTGCATTTGCCCCATAGCCAGTTCGAAAGGTTGGTACAAGTCAGTCCAAGGCAAACAACTAATGACTCTGACAGTATTGAGTCAGCACACTTCAATCAGCTACAACAAAAGTCGAGCCCTGAACTAGATAAGTATTTAGGCTATTACTTTGAGTATTACTACTCTATGGGCAATCCAGGCAAAATTCTAAGATCTCTCGTGTGTCTCGAGAAACAAGGAGATAAGGTGGTTTTTCAACGTACAGAAAGGCTAATAGAAGGCAAAGAGAAATGGGATAAAGAAGTGTGCCATTGCAAATACCTCGGCATAGCGTATTACCTCTCCGATCGTATTTTTATGATGGATTATGAATCACTCACATTTAATGAAATTACCCAAACCATCATGTTCCCGACCTTTAAAAACCGCATCAGCTGGTTACATGGTTTGCGCTTAGGCGTATCGGCCAGTGATGAGCGTATGCCTTCAAGCTCAAGAGTATTGATGGAATATTTAGGTACTAATATTAACTTACGTAAAGCGCTCGCCATGTGCCGATTTTACGAGCCCCATGACCAAGATATAGACGAAGCCATTCAAGAGATGATCAATAATCAAGGCCCTAACGATCATTGGAACTTTAGAGCCAAGGCTTAGGGATGAATCACCTTAGTGCGATAGCATTTAAACTAATTGGTCCAGTTATCAGGTTAGCCTGAGTCAGTGGAATATGAGTAATATCTGGTAAGCCATTTTGACCATAGTATTTGCTGATTTCCTCATGACAGACACATAGCTTAATGGCGTCCCAATCTTCAACCAGTATTGAAATATTAATAACATTGTCCATAGCTAGGTGATGGCTCTTTAAGGAGGCTTGCAAGTGATCAATTGCACGCTTTACCTGATCACGAAAGCCCCCTTGCGTATCCTCTTTTTGCTGCTGATTGTGACCCGATACAAATACCAAATCTCCCTCTAAAATCAATGATGATATTTCTTTTTCCATATGAGTATCTGACCTAGAAAAATCGCTCTCAAGAGAGTCATTCGATTGGCTCATTAATACACACCTATTTCATATTGTTTTCAAAATTTCGGCCAGTATAATTGTTAAAGTTAACTTTAAGTCAAGTCATTTAGATACGTTCTAAATATCATTTGTTATGGTCACTTAAGATGATGAAAATTAATAAAAATTTAACGATAAGTGAAGTCTCTGAATTCAGTGGTGTGGCTGGGTCTGCGTTGCGTTTTTATGAGAAAAAAGGATTAATTCACTCCACTAGAACCAGTGGTAATCAACGTCGCTATCATTCCTCTATGCTAAGAAGAATTGCTTTAATTCAGGTTGCACAATCCGTCGGTTTTACCTTGGAAGAAATTATTCTTGAATTAGAAAGCCTCCCTATGAATAAGACACCTACCAAGCGTGATTGGGAAAGGGTCGCCAAGAAATGGCAAGCCGACCTTGAAGACAAAATGAAACGCATGCAGTTTTTAAAAGACAATTTAGCGGGTTGTGTCGGTTGTGGCTGTTTAAGTATGAAGCAGTGCCAGCTACTCAAGCCAAATGACTTTGTCCAAAAACAAGGCATTTGGCATCCTAAAGTGAATCAATAGCAAGTCTCTTTCTACAAGCTATTTCTTCTAGCCCTAGCTTAAATCACTAATTTAAATTCAGTGTTTTCTGTTATTCAATGCGATGGTTTTTAGCCTCGATGGGCTCAGGAAAATCTGTTTCTCCTAAGGTTTCAAGTAGATTAATTTCCGTTGTGCGCGTCATGGCATTTAAGGCTAAATCATTGGCAGACAGGCCAAAGGGCTCTTGTAGTTCTTCACTTAGGGCATCGAACCCAAAAAAGGTATAAGCCACTATGGCACAAAAGAGAGGGGTAACCAGCCCCTGCGAAGCAACAATCCCAAAAGGAAGAATGAAGCAATAAAGATAAGCCGTACGCTGTACTAACAACATATAAGCAAAAGGAATTGGTGTACCTTGTATACGTTCACAAGCCGCTTGAACCTCCGCCATTTTAGTCACATGCTGATCTAAACTTGGAATTAAAAATTCAGACACAAGTTTTTTATCTCGACAGATAGCAAGCTGTTTCCCCATTAGCCTTAATAGGGCATCAGGAATATTATGGGACTTTCGTAATGATAAAAGATCATCTTGTTTTAAATACTTCTCGATATCTTCCCATGGGTCTGACTTTCTTAATTGGTGCCTAAGGGTATGATTAAAGGCAATCGTCAGATAGATAAGACGTTGGTGCGCTTTTTTACCTGCTTTTTCATTGCAATGAATATAGGACACAGACTGTCTCGCTAAACTTCTAGAATGAACGATAAGCTGCCCCCATTGCTTTCTTGCTTCCCACCATCTGTCATAACTCGCGTTATTTCTAAAGCCCAAAAAGAGAGATAGCACCACACCAAGAAGCGCTAATGGCGCCAAAGTAAAAGAAGGAAACAACAAGGGATAATAATATTGAAAGAGAGCAACCGCTGCTCCAAGAAGCGTTATAAAAGCGATTTGCGGGAAAACACGTAAAACCACTGAGCCTCGTATAATAAAGAAAAGTCGAAATGCATTGGGTTTATTACGAACAATCATAGGGTGTCTCTAGCTAAAAATAATGTTTTACCCTAAGAAGTAAATGAAAATGAGAATTACTTGTCAATTAGATACTGACACATTATCCGCTTATGGATGCTAGATACCCTTATGAAAACTAACATGCTTCATTGTTAGGCGAAAACGCTGCCTCAGATAGAGGCAGCGAAATACGTCTTATTTATCAAAATGAATCACACTTCGTATGCTTTCACCCTTGTGCATAAGTTCAAAGGACTCATTGATATCCTCTAACCCCATGGTATGAGTAATAAAGTCACTTAACTTAAACTCACCCTGCAAATAACGCTCTACATAATCTGGCAATTCAGTACGGCCTTTAACGCCACCGAAAGCAGAACCACGCCATACTCGTCCTGTTACCAATTGGAATGGTCGCGTTGATATCTCTTGCCCAGCACCCGCTACACCTATCACAACCGACTCACCCCAGCCTTTATGGCAGCACTCTAATGCTGATCGCATTAGGTCTACATTACCAATACATTCAAAAGAATAATCAACACCGCCGTCTGTTAGCTCAACAATGACATCTTGAATTGGTTTGTCGTAATCTTTAGGGTTAATAAAGTCAGTAGCGCCTAACTTTTTAGCCAATTCGAATTTGCTCTCATTAATATCAATCGCAATAATTCGACCTGCTTTTGCCATGGTTGCCCCAATCACAGCAGATAAGCCAATGCCCCCTAAACCAAAGATAGCAACACTTGCCCCTTCTTCTACTTTAGCGGTATTCATCACAGCGCCCATGCCTGTGGTAACCCCACAGCCTAACAGGCAAATCTCTTCTAACGGCGCTTCTTTGCTTACTTTTGCCAAAGAGATTTCCGGCAAGACAGTATATTCAGAGAAGGTTGAGCATCCCATGTAATGGAAGATAGGCTGGCCATTTTTGTAAAATCGTGTGGTGCCATCTGGCATCAATCCCTTACCTTGCGTTTCACGAATCTGCTGGCATAAGTTGGTTTTACCAGATAAGCAGAACTTACAGACACCACATTCTGGCGTATAAAGAGGAATAACATGGTCTCCCACTTCAACACTCGTCACGCCTTCGCCGACTTGCTCCACGATGCCACCACCTTCATGCCCTAGAATGGCAGGGAAGATGCCTTCTGGATCTTCACCAGACAAAGTGAAAGCATCCGTATGGCATACACCAGAAGCAACAACTTTGATTAATACTTCCCCTTTTCTCGGGAGCATCACATCGACTTCTTCAACAGAAAGAGGTTGCTTAGGGCCCCAAGCAATAGCCGCCTTCGATTTAATAAATTTATCTGTCATAGTTTTCTCTTTTTAAATTCAAAAATATTTTAAATGGACTTCATATATGGCCGCGCAGGCTGTAAGCAGGATCATCAGTAAAACCGATAAACTAAAGGCACTTGAGAGAAGCAAAGTTCATCTATTTTGTAACAAGCTTGACCGAGCGGTTATGAATGTCAGCCATTATATTTATTTCTATATGAATGATAATATACTCATTATGTAAAACACTTGTACTCAGTGGTAACAATAAAATTCATAGGTAAACAAAATGCAATGGGAAGGAATTAGAGAATTTGTTTATGTTGCTGAAAGTGGCAGTTTTACTCAAGCATCAAAGAAAATGATCATTTCAACCGCGCAAGTCAGCCGGCAAATTAGTGCATTAGAAAAGCGACTTAAGATTAAATTGTTTTATCGTACGACTCGTAAAGTCTCTCTGACAGAAGAAGGGCATATTTTCTATCAACATTGTCGCGGTGCTCTCGATGCCTTGGATGCAGCAGAACAAGCCATCACCAACCTGCAATCAAAACCACAAGGTAAAATAAGACTGACTGCGCCTGTTACCTATGGCGAGCAACAAATACTGCCTCTAGTGAATAGCTTTATGGAACGCTATGAGGATATAGAAGTTGAGGCTTATCTCACCAACTTACAAATGGATTTAGTAGAGGAAGGTTATGACCTTGCGATTCGCCTTGGAAAGCTAAATGACTCTAGCATGATTGCAAAAAAGCTAGGGACAAGAACACACTATTTGTGCGCCTCTCCCGCTTACCTTGAGCAAGAAGGCAAACCTCAATCTCTAGCTGAACTCAATCAACACAGTTGCTTGTTGGGCACACTCGATTATTGGCACTTTAAAGATTCAGGCAGAGATAAGAATATTCGAGTTACCGGAAGACTGCGCTATAACAGTGGCTTTGCCCTAGTAGATGCGGCCTTAAAAGGCTTAGGGATAGTGCAACTGCCAGACTATTATCTTAAGCAGCATTTAACCCAAGGGGACTTGGTCACCTTACTCGATAATTATAGAGCCCCTGACGATGGTATCTGGGCGGTTTATCCACAAAATAGACACTTATCGCCTAAGATCCGACTACTTGTGGATTATTTGGCAGAACATCTTAGTTAGACAAAAGCTATAAAGAAGAGGGCAAACGCCCTCTTTTGAATTAGTAGATAGATTAATTTTAACTATGCTAATTTTAAAATCTAACAATTAAGTAGAAAGAAATAATTGTTTATTTAGCACTTATCAAAGAGCATTACACATCATATTTATTTGCCTTCAAGCCTCTTCCAGAGGGAGCCAACAAGTAAAACCTGCTCCACCCAAACTGCTTGGTTCAACTTTAATATGCCCTTGATAGCGGCGAACAATACTTTCAACAATTGCTAGCCCCAAACCAAAACCACCCGTTTCGCGACTACGACTTGTGTCTAAACGAGCAAAAGCATTAAAAATCTTTTTACTTTGACCCTCAGTGATTCCTAAACCATCATCTGCAACAGTTAATACGAAATATCCATTTTCGATATAAGAAGTAATAGAGACCATTTTATCTCCATACTGTTGCGCGTTGTTCACTAAATTATCCACTAGTAGCTGAAAATGCATTGGTAATATGCTCAACATTGAGTCACTTTGTAACTCAATACTGAAATTCTTATCCCTCTTAGTTAATTTAGAGATACGTTCTTGTATAAACTTATCTGCATCAACAAAGGATAGAGTATTTAGTCTCTGATGCTGAACATTACCTAATGTTAAAATCGTTTTAGTTAACTTATCCATATCTTCAATATAGGTATCTAGATCTCCTAACAAAGCTTGCTCAGATTCTGTTAAAGCCGTTTTTTTAGTTTGTAAGATACCTAATGCAAACTGCATTCGAGTGAGCGGTGTCCTCAGCTCGTGAGATATGGCATGTGTCATGACTTGATTATCTTTGATTTGAGTTTCGATCTTCTCAGCCATCAAATTAAAGTTTTTTGCTAATCCATCAACAGGGCTAGGTACATCCTCATTTGCGCGGATATCAGTTTTACCTGATGAAAATTTCAATTGGGCTTGCTGTAAAGCCTCAATCGGTTTTTCAATTGCTTTAGCAATCATTAGCACCACAACAGACATAACGATTAAAGTTAATAGAATTAATAGTTCGTAGGCATAGTTCTCAAGATAATCTTCACTCGTTAGTCCTTCCATTTTATTAAAAAACAATCCTTTTTCTATTTCTGCATAATCTTCTACAACTAGATAACCCGGTAAACTCTGTAAAAAGATCCATGCTTGTAAACGCCCATCAGGTAATATAAAAACGGACGTCTTTCGATGCTCACCTAAGTACTCATTTTTATTGTTTTTTTTTGCTTTTAAATTCGGCTCAATGAAAATTCTAAAATGTGAACTAGAAGCAAATGCTTCAACCGTACGCTGATTGAATTTGCCCTTATTTGATTGAATAAGGACAGGCTTCAGCTCCTGATAAACATCATTAACAAAATCTCGTTTACCATCATAGCCAAAATAGGTTTGCATAATGGCAATCAAAATAATCGCCAAAATCAGCATAGCTGCTGACATACTTAAATAAAGCCGCCAAAATAAAGATAATTTTTTCATCAGATAATTTTCAATCCAACAGAAGCATATAGCCTTTGCCTCTTACTGTTTTTACTAACATAGAGTTAAAGCCTGCTAACATTAGTTTTTTTCGTATAGAAGCAACACGCATATCTATTGCACGATCAATACCATCATATTCAATCCCCCGTAAGTTTTGATAACAGGTATTGCGATCTACTATGTCTCCAGAATGCTTGATTAGTAATGCAATTAAATCAAACTCTGCCGAACTAATATCGACACTCTTTTGGTTATAGCTTACCTCTCTACGCACAATATCTATTTTTATACCTGATGAAAAAAATACCGCTTTATTATCGATGGTTTCTATACTTCTTCGAAGTAAGGCATTTATATGAGCGAGTAATACATGTGGTCGAATAGGTTTTGTTAGGTAGTCATCTGCACCCATATTCAAGGCAGATATTTCATTAATGTCATCTTCACAAGCGGTTAGCATCAAGATTGCACCACGAAAAGAGCGCCTAATTTCTCTACAAATATCTATACCATTCTTACCAGGTAACATGATATCCAAGATGACGACATCTGAAGGTGTATTAAGTATAAAGTTTACAGCATGGTTGCCCTGATCTATATGGAGAACCCTAAAACCTTCTGACTCAAGAAACATGATTGCTAGACGAGCAATCTCTTGATCATCTTCAACTAAAATTATGGTTTTCATTATATTTTCTTCTCTGCATAACCTTAAAAGTAGCCAATAAAAAACTAAACATGCGTTATGTACTTAGCGTTAAAGTGTTTTTCATAGGATCAATGCTAGGTTAGATTTTAGAGCCTTTACCTTTAAAATAGTTTCCTTACTACCCGTTGAATAAACAAATAACATTCACTGTTGAGTTTTATAATTAATAGATAGCCCCTCTACAGTACTATCTCACTAACTTCAGTCTAAACACTCTTTATAAAATATAGATGATATTCGTATGGAAAAACCTATAACGTGGAGTCGTGTACCATTTTTGTAAGACTTTGTAAGAAATCCAAATTCGTAAGCCTTGTTATTAGAAGGCTTACTTTTAAAAGACTCAATAATAAATAAAATCACGATCTTACAAGATATAAAATATAAAGATAAAACCTTCTCTATTATATTATTTAAAATATAAAAAGTTTTTACAGCTAAAACGAAATAAATCTGACTATCTATAATATTAAATTTAAAAAAACAGCCTCTAGAAAACCTAACTAGAGGCTTTAAAAACCTACAAGGAGAGAATCTCTAACTTTATTGCCTTATATTTACCATTAGGTAATACAGTCGGTATTTTGTAGGTTGGGGATGACAGTAACTGATACATTGCTGTATCACCTTCAATGAATTCTTGAGGTGTATATAAGCGCCATTCATCAGAAATAGCCTTTTTGCGCCAGCCATAATCTTGAGCGCCGAGCAATGTTGTTAAAGACCAATAAAAGTATTCACCACCTTGGCATTCATAATCACAGGTCGGATCATAGTAGCTATACCAAGCTTGCTTAGGGTAGTGATTTGGAATGCTCTTAAACACACCTCCTCTCGCGATATCCATAGCATTTGACTGGGCACTACCTGGTCTAGTTGAAAACGTATTTGGATATAATTTTTCATAACCAGCATTACTGATTAAATGTAATACTTCTTCAAGAGTTGCATCAAAAACCCCATTAGCAGCTCCGTTTGGATGAGTCTCTGTTGCATAGAGATCCTGCCCAATGCCAACTTCGATTCCATGTTCAGTTAGCATACTTTCTCTGAAGTATTCCATATCCTCTTCTTGCTCAACCATGACTAAAACTGCTTTTTGCAGCCGTATCGTTTTTACAAGTAATTCATTATCTGCTTTACCATCTTGGTCGTTATCTAAGTATTCTGCCATTACACTCGCGGCATGAAGTAATTTACCTTCGGGCACTGTATCCGTTGCAACAATTGTGACTCCGAAAACATTTACTTTCTGAGTGAAATTTAACGGCTTATCCTTTGCGTTTAAGGTACTGCATGCTGTCATTGCAATCGAACAAGTCAGTAATATATTTTTAAAAATCATATTCATATATTTAAAACTCCATACCAAAATTTAATGCGATAAAGTGAGCATCTTTAATATTTAAATCGCTATTACGTGTACTTCCATCTTTGTTTTCACTCAGACTTCTATCAGTGATAACACCACCAGATAAACCAAATACCGCAGGGCCAAAATTTTGACTTAGGGTTAAAGCTGTACGCGTTTCTTCATAATTCATAAAAGATTTTTTGTCGCTTCGTGCAAACCGCCTTCCAGTCCAACCTCCTTTCCCATGAGATAATGAAATAGCGGTGTCATCATTAAAGTTATAGCTAGTTGATAACTCAGATTCTTTATCAGCTAAGATTGCAGTCAATTCGACTTGCTCAAAAGGCTGCCAATTAACTTCAATAAAAGGTAAGCCAATCAACGCCTGAAAGCGCTCGCTCTTATTCCATTGAAATGCGAGGCTAGGAAGATCATTTAACCCCCCATCATCACTAGCTCCCATCCCGACTATCCAAGCATTTCCAGCACCTGTGGGCATTAATAAGCTGGCCTCTAACTCTTTGGAGAGTGAATCGGAGCCTTTGAAAGGTTTATCACTCAATGACCCTAACGCACCTGATAAATTGAATTCTTTACCACTTTCAAATTCGTGCGACCAAGATAAATTTATTCTGCCTCCCTTAATCTCATTAGGGATTTTTGCATTGCTACCAGGCAATAACGCATTGCTTGTGATATCAATTCTTTCAAGCCCTAAACCAACAGACATGGTGTTCATATCATCTAAATACAGCTCTTTATCCAAGTTAATCTGTATTCGTTTTTGCTTGAATGAGGATGAACTCCCTGAAATATCTGCACTCGCTTGTTGTTCAATATTTAGATATGCATTGAAGCGCTCTTCTTCATCTGCGTGTAATACCATAGGGGTACAAAATGTAAAAAATAATAAGGGTTTATTAACTATTTTCACTTCCAACTCCTGCTTTAAGTACAGCCCTATTTTATTGATGTTTTAAACGCCATAACGTTGGGTCGTGTCGTTTTTGTGTCAGCCACAGTAAGGGAGTTGGATTTTATTTAAGCCATACGAAAGTATTTCTATTAAAGAAGAGTTCAAATAGAACAAGTGTAACTACCAAAAAGAAGTGTGCTTTAGCTTTTAGAATGAGAACAGATCGATAATTATTGATCTCCAGACGATGCCATCTGGACGGTTTATCCACAAAATAGGCACTTATCGCCTAAGATCCGATTACTTGAGGGTTATTTAGCAGAACACCTTAACTAGATGAGCAACGCTAAACATAAAAAAAGAGGGCTTTCGCCCTCTTCTTATTTAACTAATCAAAGTCAGTAAAATACTAGCCTTTATCGCTTTTCTCATTCATTTTGTCATCAAGCTTTTCATTTAAAGCGATGATCTGTTGCTGCATTTGCTGCATTTGATCCATCAACTCAGCATGGTTTTGTTCTTGGGCATCATGCTCCTGCTTATTGGTTTCTTGCGTCATGACATCAAGTACCACACCTACCATCATATTTAAGAAAACAAAGGCGGTTAAAAAGATAAAGATGATGTAGTAAATCCAACTAAAAGGATAAACGGCCATGGTTTCATACATGACATCCGTCCAGTCTTCAAAGGTCGCCACCCTAAAGAGAGTCAGCATGGCAGTGGCAATATCACCCCAAAGTGTTGGGTTAACATTCTCGAAGAAAATGGCACCTACAGCGGCAAATAGGTAAAAGATAATAAACATCAAAAGGGCGATATAGCCCATTTTGGGGATGGCCTTTAATAAGGCATTTATCAAATAACGTAGATCTGGAATGATGGAAACCAGACGCAGTACACGAAACACTCTTAACAAGCGCCCGACTAATACCATGTCACTTTCTGAGATGGGTAAAAGGCTACCAATCACGATAATAGAGTCAAAAATATTCCAAGGATCTTTAAAGAATGCCCGTTTATTATCACAAGCCACGAATCGCAAAATAATTTCAACCAAGAAGAAAACAGTAATGAAACTATCAAGGTAGTTTATAGCGCTTTCAACCCCTGCGGGTAAAACATAGGTTTTAGCGCCAACGGTCAAAGCGGCAATAATGATGATACTAATGATAAAGCCTTGGAACCAAGCGCTGGACTCCACTAACTTTATGAGGCTAAACCAACTTTTTGAGTCAGTTTTTTGCATTGTCTTCTCTCTTAATGTCTAGAATAAAGGTCTAATTTAAAGGCCACATGTGATTTTACTCAAACCATCTAGATCAAAAAGATGCTAGGCATGTGACTTTAAGTTGCGCCATCATAAAAGTCTCAAGGCAGAAAGAAAAGAGATTATATTGAATATTCTGAACCAAACTCAGTCACTATCAAAGTGCCTGAAAGCTAGTGATCTAATAGTCGAAATGTTATATTTAATCCCTTATAAAATGAGGGTGTGTCTATGTGGTTTAAGGTACTGAGCTTAATGATATTATGCTTATTATCCTTGAGTGCCCAAGCCTCACCTTTTGATCATACTAACGCCCTTAATCCAGAAGGTGCTCTGCTTTCTCCTGAGCGCACATTTAATCATTTGCACTCGCAAGCATTTTTAGACACTGAATGTAGAAGAAGCCAAACCAATACGGCTAAGCTTGAATGCTGTCATATTGACACCTGTTCAGCCCTGATTTTAGATCTAGATAAAAGCTTGGCTTTACCTTTTTTGGGTGACCGTCATGCCCTTTTTATTCATTGGCCTGATACCCCTTTATCTCGCCTTATACGCCCACCAAAAGTCTCACTTGTTTAGCTCATTATTAAGTTTAAACCCTAAATTTTTTATTTTATTCAAACGAGACAAACTCTATGAAAACACTGATTTCTTTAATCCTTGGCTTTAGCATCTTATTTAGCAGCAATCTATTTGCTCATGCAAAAATACTCACTTCCATTCCAGCTAATAATGCTATCTATGACACACCTCTCGCGGCTATTGAGTTAAATTTTAAAAACTCTTCTCGCTTAATTAAGTTGTCCCTTAAGAACCAAGGCAAAAAAATTCCCCTTAACTTTAAACCCAGTGCAAAAGCCAATACTCATTTCTCGATCCCGCTTCCCATGTTAGAGAAAGGCCAATATAGCCTAGAGTGGATTACCCTAGGCAGCGATGGCCATAAAATGAAAAGCAAAATTAGCTTTAACCAAAAATAATAGTCTTTACTAACGCTCAAGGTTGCATGGTTGAAACACTGATAGAAAGCTTATCAGTATCTGTGACACCTTGAGCTTCACAAAATATTAAAGGAGACGATTATGTGGGAAAGCATCAGCTTAGTTTTTAGGCTCGCTCTTTATCTCGCGTTATCAGGTCTTGTGGGATCCGCTTTTGGCCTCTTTTTGAGCCAAACAAGTTCGCTCAAAAAGACCTTATCTAATCACTTTATCAAAAGCTTAAAGTCTTATTTTTTAATTAGCCTACTCACTTTATTCTTTACTAGTCTGGGCTTCTTTTGGGTGAGGGTTGGCGCCTTTGCAGAAGAAGGTCTTGCAGGGTTATTTGACCCTCTGATGATAAGTATTTTGTATGACTCTGGCTTAGGTATGGCGTTAAATTATGGGTTATTAACCTGTGCTTTTGCGGCTTTATATTACCTTTTCATAAACCGAGTTTTATTAATATGTATGCTAGTCAGCATCAGCTTATCTTTTGCTTTTACAGGCCATCTTGCTGAGCTGGGTATGATTGAAAAAGGTATCTTGAGTTTGCATATCCTCATTGCTTTTCTCTGGTTAGGCAGCCTCTACCCTTTATGGTGTTTGGTTAACTTAGAAAGAGCACAAACCGTTGGAGAAGTACTAGAGAAATTTGGCTATTACGCCAGCTTTATCATGCCCTTCTTGCTGTTAGCAGGTGTCGCTCTTGTGTATGTCATTACGGATTTTCAATTAGAGTTATTAATCTCTAATTGGGGAGCAGCATTGGCTATCAAACTAGTTTTAGTCTTGGCTATCTTAGGACTCGCGGCATGGCATAAATTTAAACTAGTACCTAATTTTCAAACAAAGAATGGGACAGAGAAGATGGCTTCATCTTTAAAAGTTGAGATTTATCTTGGTTTCGGGATTTTAAGTTTAAGCGCTTTTCTGAGTACATTAGTTAGCCCCTAAATTGATAGTCACGAAATAAATAGAGGGAGAGTGAGGTCATCGCTTTACTCTCCCTCCTAATAGCTAAGAAAGGCAGAAGCTAGGCTAATTAGAAATAAGGCTGAATTAAAGTAAGATTAAGCCACCAGCAATTGCCCACGATACATCTGCATCTGACAATGAAAAGCATACTCTCCTTTCGCTAACGCCGGTAAGTCGACCAAGGTTTCCTTACCCAAAGACAAATCAACACTGATACCTAGATCCGGTATTACTAGGGTTTGGGAGCAAGCAGCCTCATCTTCTCTTAAGAACCTAAGTTGTACTGCCTGATTCGCCTTGAGCATCAATTTAGAAGGGAGATAAACACCAGAGCTGACTTTAATTACCTGATGCTCAGCATCAAACACTTGTGGTTTTTGCTGATATAACCAGAACCACCAAACGATAAATGCAATGAGTAGAAGTCCAAGTAAATTCACCAGTATCATGCTATTTCTCCTCTTTGTAAGGTTTCCTGCGAGGTTTTTAGTGGTTTTTTTATTGAGGAATTCAGCAAGCGTAATCGATTGGCGTTAGTCACCACAGTCACTGAGGATAAGGCCATGGCAGCACCTGCAATCACTGGGCTGAGTAAAATACCAAAGAAGGGATAAAGCACACCTGCGGCCAATGGAATGCCTATGAGGTTATAAATAAAAGCGCCAAATAGATTTTGCTTAATATTTTTCAATGTGGCTTTACTGATCTCAATAGCATCTACTACGCTGGTTAGCGCACCTCGCATTAAGGTGATATCAGCACTTTCTATTGCTACGTCTGTCCCAGTACCTATGGCAAAACCGACATTGGCTAAGGCCAGTGCTGGGGCATCATTAATACCATCCCCGACCATGGCTACCGTTTCTCCTTGGGCCTGTAGCTTTTTAATAATATCCGCTTTATCCGCTGGTAAAACGTCGGCAAAGTATTCTTCAATACCCACATGTTTAGCGACTGCGGCTGCCGTATGGGTATTATCTCCCGTTAGCATGATAACTCTTAGACCTTGTCCCTGTAGCGCTTCTATCGCCGAAATCGAATCAGATTTAATAGGGTCAGAAATCGCAATCATGGCCTCTAACTTGCCATCTATCGCAAAATACAAAGGCGTTTTTGCTGAGCTTGCATAAGCCTTAGCTAAGTCTTGCTGTGAGCGAATATCGACACCTTGCTCTAGCATAAAGCCTTGATTACCTAATGCTAACGAATGCTGCTCTACATAACCTGTTATCCCTTTACCGCTAATGGCATTAAAGCTCTCCACACTAGCAAGTGAAATGGACTTCTCTTGAGCTGAATTAACAATCGCCATGCCTAAAGGGTGCTCAGAATTTAACTCCAAACTTGCTGCAAATTTTAAAATTTCTGTTTGGGTGAAGCCGCCAAAACATTCAATGTCAGTGACTGAAGGCTTACCTTGGGTAATGGTGCCAGTTTTATCCAATACCATAACGGATAAATCAGACGCGGTTTGCAAGGCTTCACCATTTCGTATCAAGACACCTGCTTCTGCAGCCTTTCCAACACCCACCATAACAGACATGGGCGTTGCTAAACCTAAGGCACAAGGGCAGGCAATGATAAGTAAGGTAGAGGCGCTGGCGATGGCGAAGGCCACCACTGGATCAGGCCCAAAGTTAAGCCAGATAAGTCCAGTAATTACCGCTAATATCATCACACTTGGTACAAAGTAAGCCGAAATCGTATCCGCTAATCGACCAATTGCCGGTTTAGCATTTTGAGCCTGTTTAACCATTTGAATGATTTGCGCTAGGGCCGTGTCTTTACCAATACGCGTGGCTTTAAAAATAAAGCTGCCCTTGGTATTGATGGTACCTGCCGCAACCTCATCATCCGGACCTTTTGCCACAGGCATAGGTTCACCCGTTAGCATGGCTTCATCTAGACTTGAATGGCCTTCAAGGATAATACCGTCCACAGGGATTTTTTCACCGGGCCTGATTTTAACTTTATCACCTAGCCTGACTTCTTCTAAGCTTATTTTTACCTCTTGGTTATCACGAATTACGCTGGCCGATTTAGCCTGCAAACCTATTAGACGCTTCACGGCTTCTGAGGTTTTTCCTCTGGCTTTAAGCTCTAATGCTAAGCCAAGGTTAATTAGACCGATAATCATCATACTGGCTTCAAAGTACACATGACGTGCCATTAAAGGCAAAATATCAGGCGCTAATACAACCACCATAGAATAAAGCCAAGCCGTCCCTGTGCCCAAAGCAATCAAGGTATCCATATTGGCATTATGATTTTTAAAAGAGCGATAAGCACCAAGGTAAAAGTGTCGACCTGAGGTAAGCATCACAGCTAACGTCAGTAAACCCACAAGCAGCCAAGCGATTTGCTCTGTGCCTGATGTCACTGTCATTTCACCGATAAACAAACCATAAAACATTAATGGCACGCCTATAGCCAAAGCGAGGTAACAATGCTTCATCAGCTTTTTATAATAAAGTGCCTCTGCTTGTTCTTTCTCTTCTTGGCTGGCCTGTGCTGTTTGCGCGTTAGAAAACTTGGCGTGATAACCCGCATCCTCCACGGCTTTTACAATAAGATCACCTTTGGCATTGCCTTTTACCAACACGCTCCTATCGACAAAGTTCATGGCAACAAAGTCCACATCGGCGACCTTGGCAATGGCCGTTTCTATCTTACCCACACAGCTTGCACACCCTGCACCTTCAATAATAAATTCTTGAATGATTTTTGGATCTTGACTTAGTTTGTCCACCATTGCTCTCCATGATTAAGCAAAAACTAATATCACTATAAAGCTTGGACTAAGTCCTAAGTCAAACTTTGAATTTAATAAATACCATTTCCTCCATATTAGAGTGAAAACAAATAATGTGAACTAAACAAACAAGAACATCTATTGGTGCCCTTGTTTGTTTTTCTTGTCCCTTTCTTAATAAGATTTTATGGCTTTATACATTTGCCATTCTAGGGAGCCTGCAACGAATTCAAGCAAGTTGAGCCTAATGCACCATAAAATCAAAAGTGCCTGTTTTTGCTTCGCCATCATGGCTTTCAACACTCCAAGCCACACGGTAATTACCTTTATTTAAGGGCATCATAGGGGCGCTAAAAAAGGTGTTATGGCGACCATCGCCCACAGCTAATACACTCACATTGCCAGCCGCATCAAACAGACGAATTGATTTAAGATTAACCATTTTGGCAAACTTAAGCTGCACCTTGTCAGGTGATTGCATAAACATGGCCCCGTTTTTAGGAAAGCTCTGCTCCAAGCTAACATTGGCCCATAATGGGCTTGTCATAAAGATATTGATCACTAGGGCTAATAAGATATTTTTCATATATTTCTCCAAGGTTTATAAATGATTGAGTTAGGCTTTTTCGAGTTTTTGAATGCTGCGTTTACGCCATAAAAAGTAAACAACAGGCAAGACTAATAAGGTGAGAATAACCGCGCTGATCATGCCACCAACCATGGGGGCTGCGATGCGGCTCATAACCTCTGAACCTGTACCTGTGCCATACATGATGGGTAGTAGGCCAACAATGATGGTAGCTGCCGTCATCATCACAGGACGGACTCTGAGACCCGCGCCTTCAAGCACGGCTTGGCGTAAGGCAATAACACTCGGGCTCTGCTTTTGCTCAGCATGTTTGCTTAACATGGCTTGATAGGCTTGATTAAGATAGACCAGCATGATGACGCCAATCTCTACCGCGACCCCAGCTAAGGCAATAAAACCGACTCCCACAGCAACTGAAAAGTTATAACCTTCTAGGTACATCAACCAAAGGCTACCAATAATCGCCATAGGTAAGGTGCCCACTATGATGGCAACCTCCACCATGTTTTTAAAATTCAAATAGAGCAGCACGACTATGATCAGCAAGGTTAAAGGCACCACATAAGTCAGCTTGGCTTTTGCCCTTTGCATATATTCATACTGACCTGACCAGCTAATGGAATAACCTGCTGGCAAGCTAAGCTCATCAGCCAAAATGCCTTTGGCCTGCTCCACGTAACGGCCAATATCCATGCCTTCAATATTAATAAAAGCCCAGCCATTTAAGCGCGCATTTTCACTCTTAATACCAGGAGGCCCATCTTGTACATAGACATGGGCTAGCTCTCCTAAGGCAATACGCTGACCTGATGAGGTAATCACAGGCAACAAAGATAGCTGCTCAGGTGAGTCACGATAGTCTTGCGGGTAGCGTACATTAATCGGATAACGCTCTAGCCCTTCCACTGTTTGAGACACATTCATGCCTCCCACAGCGGTCGCAACGACTGCCTGTATATCAGCCACACTCATGCCATATCTCGCAGCGTCTTCCCGACGTATATCCACCTTGATGTAACGTCCACCCGCAACCCTTTCGGAATAAACGGATGCTGTCCCGGGGACATCTTTTATGATGCGCTCTATTTTCTGACCTATCTCTTGGATAACCGCCAGCTCAGGCCCGGCTATCTTTATCCCTACAGGGGTTTTAATGCCGGTTGCTAGCATGTCAGTACGTGTCTTGATAGGCATGACCCAAGCGTTAGTTAAACCCGGAAATTGAATGAGTCCATCCAGCTCCTTTTTGAGTTTTTGCGTAGTCATACCTTCACGCCACTCAGATTTAGGCTTGAGCTTAATAAAGGTTTCTATCATGGTCAGCGGCGCTGGATCTGTTGCCGTATCCGCGCGGCCTACCTTACCAAACACTCTTTCAACCTCTGACACTGTGCGAATTAACTTATTTGACTGCTGTAAGATTTGTCTCGCTTGAGCAATAGACACACTAGGGTAAGTGGTCGGCATATACATGAGATCCCCTTCATCCAAAGGAGGAATAAATTCACTGCCTAACTTATCTAGGGGCCAGATCCCCACAGCAAACACCACAAGACTTAAGGCCAAGGTCGATTTAGGGTAAGCCAATACCGTCTTAAGCACGGGTAAATATAAAAAGGTAAGCAGTCGATTAACCGGATTCTTATGCTCAGGTAATATCTTGCCGCGAATAAAGTAACCCATGAGCACAGGCACTAGGGTCACAGCTAATAAGGCCGATGCCGCCATGGCATAGGTTTTGGTATAAGCCAAAGGCGCAAACATCTTGCCTTCTTGCGCTTCTAGGGTGAAAACCGGTACAAAACTCACAGTAATAATGAGCAAACTAAAGAATAGAGCGGGGCCCACTTCGCTGGCAGATTGTGCCACGATTTGCCAACGATTCTCTTTCGTTAACGGGGTTTTCTCCATGTGTTTGTGCATGTTTTCTATCATGACGATGGCCCCATCTATCATGGCGCCAATGGCAATGGCGATACCGCCAAGAGACATGATATTGGCATTAATACCTTGCAGGTTCATGATGATAAAAGCCGCTAAAATACCCACGGGCAAACTAAACACAGCCACTAAAGAAGAGCGCACATGAAATAAGAAAATGACGCAAACAATAGCAACCACAGCCAGCTCTTCGGCAAGTTTTTCCCAAAGGTTTTGCACCGCACTTTCGATCAGGCCAGATCTATCATAGACAGTCACGACTTCTACCCCGTCAGGGAGACTTGCCTTGAGACTCTCGAGTTTGCTCTTAACCCCTTGGATTGTGGTTTGTGCATTCTCACCAAAGCGCATGACGATGACGCCGCCAACGGTTTCACCTTCACCATCCAGCTCAGCTACACCGCGTCGCATTTGCGGCCCGACCTGAATATCCGCCACATCACGTAATAAAAGCGGTGTTCCTTGCTTGTTTACGCCAAGCGGCAAAAGCTCTAAATCCTTAACCCCTTGAATATAGCCTGAGGTGCGAACCATATATTCTGCTTCAGCCATTTCAATCACAGAGGCACCAACCTCTTGATTACCTCGTTTAATCGCTTGCTGAATATGGGCTAAGGGCATATCAAAGGCCCTTAACTTATCTGGATCTACCTTGACCTGATACTGCTTCACCATGCCGCCTACCGTCGCCACTTCTGACACACCAAGGACGGTTTGCAGTTCATACTTTAAGAACCAATCTTGCAGGCTTCTTAATTGGCTAAGATCATGCTGGCCTGTTTTATCAACCAAGGCATAAAGATAAATCCAGCCAACACCCGTAGCATCTGGACCTAATTGGGATCTGGCATTAGCAGGCAAAGACGGGGCAACCTGACTCAAATACTCCAATACCCGACTTCTGGCCCAGTACATGTCCGTATCATCATCAAAGATCACGTACACATAGGAATCACCAAAAAAGGAATAACCCCTGACAGTTTGCGCACCGGGTACAGAGAGCATGGCGGTTGTCAGTGGATAAGTAACTTGGTCTTCCACCACTTGTGGCGCTTGCCCTGCAAAGCTGGTTTTAATAATCACCTGTACATCTGAGGTATCAGGAATCGCATCTACAGGCGTATTTTTTAAGGAGATAAGACCCAAAACCAATAACAATAAGGTGGCTAGCAGCACCATAAATCGATTACTGATCGACCAATAGATAATGGACTTGATCATGGTTTATTCCCCTCCTCTGACATACTCATAGGTGAGGTCATTTGCATTTGACTATGATCCATTGAGCCATGATCCATTGAGCCATGATCCATCTGGTCATGACCCATCTGACTATGATCCATGCCACTGTGATCCATCTCGCTCATATCCATCATTGGCATATTCATGTCAGACATATCCATTTGGCTATGATCCATTTCACTCATGTCCATGACAGACGATGAAGGGTAATTAAAGCGTTTAAAGTCTGAGCTTTTACTCGATTCAGAATCCAGTAAGAAGAGCGCTGAGGTGACAACTTCATCCCCTTCAAACAAACCTGAAACGATTTCGATAGAATCCTTATCTGTACGACCTATTTCCACATTAATAGATTTAAAGCGACCTTCACCAAGCGCTAGCACAACACGGTTAGACTGCTCTACTCTGATAACGGCTTCTTTAGGTACCAATAAGTTTGGTGCAGCTTCATCGTTAAGAATGTTGATTTTGGCAAACATGTTAGGTTTTAACGCTTGGTCTTGATTCTCAAAACGCATGCGTACTCTTAATGTTCGACTAGCAAGATCCAGTGTTGGATAGACATAATCCACCACACCTAACCAGTTTTTACCGGGCAGATAATCCAATGACATTTGCACCGCAAGGCCTTCTTTAATTAAGCTGGTTTGCTTTTCAAACACCTCGGCTTCAACCCAAACCTCATCGAGTGAAGCAATTGATAACAGCTCCATTCCGGGTTTAACAAACATGCCATCAACCATGTTTAAGTAGTCAGCAACGCCATCACTGGGTGCGTAAAAGGTGACACTTTGCAGCACCTTTAAAGTTCGCGTTAAGCGTCTAATTTCTGTTGGCGGGAAATTCAGCGCTAACAGCCTTTCTTTAGCCCCTTTAATCAGGCCCTTATCTTTTCGTCCTAACGCAAAAAGATACTCTTCTTGGGCATTCACCAAAGCTGGGGAGTAAAGACGATATAAAGGTTGGCCCTGAGTAATCCTTTCACCACTGGCCTTGATATAAGCTTCTTCTATCCAGCCTTCGACTCTAGGATGAAGGTGCTGAATTTTATCTTGGTCATACTGCACATAACCAACCGTATTCACATTTAAATTGAGTTGATTAAGGCTCGCCACACCAGTGCGTACACCCAAGCTATTCACCACTTCGGGAGAGATCTGCACTGTCCCAGCACCTGAGTCTTGATTGGCCTCATTGGCATAGACAGGTATCAGATCCATTCCCATAGGCGATTGCCCAGGTTTATCACGACGATAATTCGGGTCCATTGGCGCAACCCAATACAAGGGCTCGTCTACTGCCGTTTCTGCTATAGAACTATCAATAGCGTTAAGGGGTTGAAAGTAAGCGTAAGCGGTTAATGCAGACACAGCGCCAATGGATAAACTCACACTTATAATTAAGCTGTTTTTTAAAAAAGGTTTCATGCTAATTCCTAGTAAGAAGACATAGGGGCGACTAAGTCAGCACCCAGTAAAAAGTCATTGCTTGTGGCAAATAAATAATTGAATTCGACTTTTTGTTTTTGTAGGGCAACAGAGATAACAAGGGCTTGGATCTTGGCATTTAAGCTTTCAATACGCGCTTTAATCACATCAGAAAACGGCCCTTCATTACTCTTGTAGGCTGCTAAGAAAATGTCTTCTTGCTGTTTTAGTTGAGGTATCAAGGAGGACTGATACAAGTGGTGACGCTGATTTAACTTGGCGACCTTAGACTGAATGACGCGATATTTTGCCAGCATTTGCTTAAGGGCTAACGCTTGTTCAAAGGCGATAGCATTAAGCGCCAGTTGCTTGGACTTTACTCCCGCATCTTGTGCCGTTTTCGAAAAGATAGGCATATCTAAGGTGACACCAAGAGAGAGAAAGTCACTGCGTGGCATGCCATTTTCGGCATCATCTCGATAGCCGTAACTTGCGTTGAGTCCCCATTGTGGCTGATAAGCCTGTTTAGCCAATGACATACTCACTTGAGCAAGCTGAGCTTTCTCATCTAATTCAATTAAGTTTGGATGCTGAACAAACTGCTTAGACAAAGTTTGATCCGTAATAGAGTGATTAGGCGTTTGGGTTTTCTCATCTAAGTGGCCTTTGTTATCTAAGTGGCTTTTGTCATCAAAGTGAACTGGATCAGCAGGATAAAAACGTGCTTGCTTGAGAGCCACTTGCGGCAAACTGTTCGGTTCTGGCCATGATTCAAGATCACCTAGCCAATGACCTAATTGCGCATACTTGGCTTGCTCAATAAGCGCTAGACTCGCCAATCTATCTTCAAGGCGTATTAATTCTAATTCAGCCTTGATGATATCCCCTTGGCTGGTTCGCCCTAACGCAGACGAGTAACTCGCTTGAGACACCTCCAGCAGTTGCTCAAACAAACCGCGATTTGCTTCAATCAAGGCGATACTTTGCTTAGCTTCAAATATGGCCAACCATGTTAAAGACACATCCCGCTCAATTTGGGCAGCCCTTTGGTATTGCTGGACTAATGCCACTTGACCCTTTTGCTGCCAAGTTTCTTTTTTAAGAGCCAGACTGTCGCCCCTTGGTAACATCTGGCTGACAGAGAACTTAAGCTGAGTCATGGCTTCTTGATTAAAGTCCAAACTGTCTATAGGCATGTTGGCTAAACCTAAACTCAATTTAAGGTTATCTAGCTCACCACTTTTTATAGACTCAGCCTGTAAAGAAGAGACAAATAATTGATTAGCATCCATCCATTCATCACGACTAATCGCCTCTGTAATTAAATCCGTTAGAAGATGCTTTTCACTCACCTCCAAACGCTTATTCGATAGAGGCTGTGCTGTTGTTTGCTGAGTAACAACAGATATTAAAACGAGTAATTGAATACTCAGACGCTTAGCTAAATACATTAACCAGGCTCCTTTCTAAACATTGTAGAACTTGGCTTATTTCGTCGAAATAAGGCCAAAAACAATGTGATCAATTAGAGCAATGAGATTTTTGACAAGCGTCATCTATCTAAGACAAGGCTGTAGCCAAATCAATTACACTAATACATCACAAATAATGATTAAGAAAGAGTGCTAATCGGAGGTCGATAGAGGGAATTAGCCCTAAAGCTAAAATGTTCTGAAAGAGAATAGAAGTTGACACTTTGCATGGAAGGAACCAGCAAAGAAGGTTTGATAAGGGCATCATAAGCTAAAGTGGCACACATGATTTCAGCGCAATCTTGCCCCATTATCTGACAATGGATTTCACAGTTTTCTGACATGTCAGAATGAGATGATGCAGACATGCTCGTCATCGTATTATGCTCAAGCATAGGGCTAACAGAGGCGAGTTGCACACCATTAAGGCCACTTGCTTGCATAGACTGAGCTGCAAATGTCGACATAGAATGAGAAGTCGAAGACTCATGCATAGGCAATAATTGAGAGATGGACTGCAGCAAGAATAAAGCAGCAAAAATGCTGAATACTATTCCTTGTTTCACTGAGTTCATATTTATTACCTAATAAAAAATTGTTGCGAATGCTGACACAAAGCACTTCAAGAGACCAGCAAGATTTATAAGGACTTACTTTTAATTCACTTTGTTTACACAATCTAACAAAAAGATATTCGCAAGAAATAGCAATGCTTTACTGATAGACAATCAAGTGACGAGAAAGTTTTAAATCTTCATGAAATTAAAGTTTGTAAGTACTAACTTCTCTTTATTCTCACGACTTTCATCACTTCCAAGGGAATACCTGCAACACTTTCAGTGGTCGGGTAATAGGTAAGATTAACTCTCGCGCCTTTCAAGCTTTGATATTTGCCTTGGCGTTTAAAACGAAACGGGACTTGGTAACCTTCAATCATAACTGTATGTAAAACCCAATTTTCTTGTGGTCTTTGAACATGAGATGTTACTTTTAGGTCATTAGAGTGAATCAATTCTTTGTTCTTTTTTAATAAGTCCTTAGGATCAGATTGCACGTCTTGTCTCCTTGTGAGTTAAGCAGAGGCATTAGTATGCCACATAAACTATATTAACTAGATTGATAAATTTTTATCCTTGAACTAGCGCCCTTAATAAAGGCTAAGTTTTCACTCAAAACGAACATTCGAAAACGCTAACATAACATGCTTTAATAAGACGCCTAACGGACGTCTAAATAGTTGGAATATCTGTTCTCATGGATCGCATCTTATTAATCTGTTGGTAAATATTTAGTATTTAGATATGTAGCGTCAAAGGAAAGACTTTATAGTGGCTATTCGTATAAAAGACAGAGCATCGGTAAAACATGCGCAAACAATCATTGCTGCCTCATTAATTTTGAGTTTGATGTTTGGGATTTTGCAGGCCTTTTTAGACCTCGAAAGTGAGAAGAAGCAAATCCAGCAGCGCTTCAGTAGCATTCTTTTGCTATCACATGACCCAGCTGCTCAAGCCGCCTACCAGTTAAACTCGCCACTGGCAAAGCAGGTAATTAAAGGTCTGCTCTCTCACCCTGATATTATTAAAGCCGAAATCATGGATGACTTTAATAGTCAGCTCGCCAGTGATACGGCTCAACCTAGTGATGAAAACCAGCTCACAAAAATCATTGCCACCTATCTCTTTAGTGAGCAAGAACATCTGGAAATCCCGCTTACCTTCTCTCCCAAAGACATTAATGTTGGCTCGCTGAGTATTAGCTTAGATTCTCAAGCTGTCGCAAAAAGCTTTATCGCAAGGGCGACCAATGTATTTTTATTAAGCTTAATCAAAAACTTAATTCTATCTCTGATTCTTTTAGCCTTCTTCTATATGGTGCTCACTCACCCTTTGACCAAGCTAACCCTTTGGATCAGCTCTATTAAGTATGACAATAAAGCGGTAGATAACCCGCCGTTGAAGATAAAAAAAGATGAGTTTGGCCTACTGATTAAACAGTTTGTTGCCCTGTGGAAAGAAAGAGAAAGCGCCGAAGCGCAATTAAGAGAATATGCTTATTTCGATCTACTAACTGGCTTATCAAACCGTCGACACCTTTCTGACATTCTGCATAACGCCATCATCAAGATTCAGCACCAACCCAGTATTGGGGCACTCTTTTATATGGACCTTGATAGGTTTAAGCATATCAATGATTCACTAGGGCACGCGGTGGGTGATGCCTTACTGGTTACTATAGGTAAGCGTTTAAGCGAATTTAAAAACGACGAAACCAGTGTGGCCAGACTAGGTGGCGATGAATTTGTCATCCTAATCCCTAATATTGCGAAAACCGAAGAAGAAGCGCATAAAGAAGCGACTCGACTTGCCAATAGAATCCTGACTTCTATTGCAGAACCACATACCTTGATTGGCCATTTATTACATACCTCAGCCAGTATCGGTATTTCTATTATTCGACAAGACTCCAACACAGGCCAAGATATTCTTCGCCATGCAGATATCGCCTTGTATAAGGCTAAAGCTGAAGGTGGCAATACTTATCATTTCTATGAAAACCAGCTGCATATCCAAGCGGAACAACGTCTGAGCATTGAACAAGGGCTTCACAGCGCCATCGAAAACAATGAATTTTATTTGGCTTTTCAGCCTCAGTGCAATAAAGATGGCGACATCATTGGGGCTGAATGTTTAGCCCGCTGGAAGCATCCTATTTTAGGCGAAATTTCCCCTGCTGACTTCATTCCTATTAGTGAAGAAACACGCCAAATTTATCAATTAGGTGATTGGGTATTAAAAACAGCGTTTCTACAGATCACCCAATGGCTACATCAAGGCTTGCCGCATAACTTCAGCCGCCTTGCGATTAATATCAGCCCAATCCAATTCCAAGATCCAAACTTTGTGGAACGCGTACAAGAACTCTTAGTTGAATGTAAGTGCCCACCTCAACTAATTGAGCTAGAGATAACTGAGAGCTGTTTGTTTAAAGATGAACATCTTGCCAAGCAGAAGTTAGAGCAAATTAAAGAAATGGGCATGACGCTTTCCTTAGATGACTTTGGTACTGGTTATTCATCTTTACGCCACTTACGAGAGCTGACCCTAAATGTGATCAAGATTGATCAGTCTTTGATTCGTGACCTTCATAAAAATGAGGTGGATAAAGATATTACCGACAGTATCTTATCCTTAGCACAAAGATTAAAAATGAAGGTCGTCGCAGAAGGGGTAGAAAATCAAGAAGAGATGGCTGCCTTACTTGAGCTAGGCTGTGAATTTTACCAAGGTTTTTACTTCTCCAAACCCTTAAATGCCAAGGCCTTTGAAAAGCTTGTTTTCGAAGACCATAAAGCTGTCCACAATGTGCTTAATCAAACTTAGGTTCCCTAAGCTTAAAGCACATATAACAAGATGCTAGGTATGGTGACCAGACTAATCAGGTTGCCTATTAGCACCATTGAAGCCACCTTGTTTGGTTCCTGCTGAAATAGCTCAGACACAATATAATTCAATACCGCAGGTGGCAGACAGGCAAACACTAAAAGGTAAGCAAAATACTCTTCTTTTACTGGCCAGACCTGCTGCCAGACAAAGGCAGCTATCAAGCCTGTTAACGGACATAAAATACCTGCCAATAAACCTAAACGCCAGTTGGTTAAGTCCACATCATTCATTCTCACTCCCAAAGCAAATAGCATTAATGGGATAGAAATTTGTCCTAACATATCAATCGGGACAGATAAGGAGGTGGGCATACTCCAACCAGAAAAACTAAACAGTAAACCAAATATAGTGGCCAGCACCATAGGCATAGTGAGTATGCTTTTCAGCTTGGTTTTAGGGTTGATGAGGTACATGCCTAAGGTGAAGTGAAGCAGATTCTCTGTCAGAAAAAGTACCACTGCAATAGGTAAAACAGATTCACCAAACGCCAGTAGCATCAAGGGAATACCTAGGTTACCACTGTTATTAAACATCATAGGTGGCAACAGAGTTTTAGTTGAAACCCCCATAAACTTGGCAACAGGCCAGGCTAATAACCCGGAACCAACCACAATCACAGCAGCCCCGAGAATCAAGCCTTTATACTGCATCACATGGAAGCTACCTGAAGCCATGACAGAAAAAATTAAAGCAGGTACAAATACATCCATATTGATGCGGTTAGCAATCGTCATATCTGTCGATCGCCAGCGAGCGTATACAAAGCCAACTAGCACCACAAATACCAAAGGAAATACCGTATCAAAAGTACGTGATAATAATTCGGACTGTTCCATTGCCATTCCTTAAAGTGTAGAAGTGAAGCGTTTTCCCATGCTGATAACGTCTCTTTATTAAAAGCATGGGTTTTGCAGATGCGCATGCTAAAGTTAATGTGAAATAACCGCAAGCCAGACACGTTTTGATCAAGGGCTAATTACAGCATATGCAAGAAAAGATAATGAAAGATAAAACCCTTAAGATCACCCTGAGTCAATCCGACCAAAGGATGAGCTACCAGGCAGCCCCAGAAGAAAACATTATTGAAAGCTTAGAGAGACAAGGTAGAGAAGTAAGAAAAGCCTGTGATAACGGTGTTTGTGGCGTGTGTTTAACCAAGCTCTATGAAGGTGAGGTAAACTATGGTTTACGAGAACCTTTTGGCTTGAACCAGAAAGAACTAGAACAAGGTTATATTCTGCCCTGTATTGCACACTGTAAAACTGACATCGAAATTGACGAGCCACCAGCACCAAGACAAAAACGAACTAGGCCTTAAGACAAGTTCAGAACTTAGCCCCGTCACACTAAATCGGTTAAGATAAAGCTATCTTCAACTGATTTGATTTATCTCCATGCCCTTTGATTTTACTGCACTAGATCTGCCAATCACTCAAATTATTGAGCCTCTTCGTCAACAGCTTAACCAGCATGATGAAGCTATTTTAGAAGCAGAGCCTGGAGCCGGTAAAACCACGCTAGTGCCTTTAGCTTTGTTAGATCAACCTTGGCTAAAACAGCAGAAAATACTCGTACTTGAACCAAGAAGACTAGCCGCTAAACATGCCGCAGCTAGGATGGCAGAGCTACTCAAAGAACCCCTAGGTAAAACTGTGGGCTACCGCATTCGCCACGAACAAAAAGTCAGCCAAGATACTCGTATTGAAGTCATTACCGAAGGAATCTTAGTTCGATTATTACAAGATGACCCTAGCCTTGAAGGCATAGGTTTAATCATTTTTGATGAGTTTCATGAACGTAATCTAGATTCAGACTTGGCTTTAGCCCTGTGTCTTGAAAGCCGTGATTTTCTCCGTGAAGAAGAACCGCTTAAGTTGCTCATCATGTCGGCGACCTTAGAGCAAGCTTCTTTAGAAAAAGCCTTAGGTTGTCGTCGTTTATTTTGTCCGGGCCGTAGCTTTCCTGTCAGTGTCAATTATCAAAACTTAAACCTAAAACAAGATGAGATACTGCCTCACCTTAGTCGTACTGTGTGTCATGCACTAAGCCATGATGAAGGTGATATTCTTGTTTTCTTACCCGGTCAAAGTGAAATCAACCGACTAGAATCGAGCCTGCAAGATCAGCTGGCGGATCATTGCGAGGTGCTTCCTCTCTACGGCAAATTAGACTTTAAAGCTCAGCAAGCGGTATTGGCACTTAACAAGCACTCAGATAATGCCTCAAAGAAAGCAAATAAGAGACGAGTTATACTTGCCACTGCGATCGCACAGACCAGCTTAACCATTCCCAGCGTTAAGGTCGTGATTGATTCTGGCTTAAGCCGAGAAGCAAGGTTTGATGCAAATACAGGCCTGACTCGCCTTCATACCAGAAAGGCAAGCCAAGCTGAAAGTATTCAACGAACTGGCCGTGCCGGTCGTACCTCAGAAGGTGTCTGTTATCGGTGGTGGAGCGAAGACGCGCAAAGCCGCCTCATGGAACAAGCTCCACCTCAAATCATCACAGCAGACCTTAGCAACCTTGCTTTAGAGCTAGCCAAATGGGGAGCTAGCCACCACCAAGATTTGACCTGGTTAACCCCAGTTCCAGAAGGTCATTGGCAACAAGCTGTTGGGCTTCTACAACACCTAGGCGCTTTAGAGAAACAAGACAATTTAAAGCTAACCGCGTTAGGTGAAGCCATGTCTCAATTCTCTGCCTCAGCCCGTATTGGTCGATTAATCCTTGCAGGAATCGCGATTAAAGAAAGCAAATTAAGCACACTTTTAGGTGCGCTTATTATGGAAGGCAATAGCGGCCAAACTCAGCAAATGGATTTGAGTGAACAAGCACTAGGTTTTCACACTAAGGCAAACCAAAAGGTCACTAAAACCCAGCAACAGTTGTTACAACAAATGAATAAACTAGCACAGGGATTAGTGAAGAAAATTGAGCTAACCTCAAGCCATCTTACGGCATCTGATCTAGCGGCATTCACACAAGAGGACAAAATAAGCTACCTACTTGCTTGCGCTTATCCAGATCGTATTGCCAAACAGCAAACGCTAGATAACAGCAACCAGTGGCAAGATTATAAGTTAGCCAATGGCCGTTTAGCACAGCTACATAAAAGCCACGCCGTTGCAAAAGCAGGTTTTATCATTGCCTTAGAAACCGGCGGTAACAGTAAGTTTAATAAGGATCAGATTTTCCTAGCAAGCCCTTTAAATCCTCACCTCTTTGAAGATGCGCTTCATGAACTCACCAGAGTCGTTCAAAAGGTGAGTTGGCCTAAAAATAGTGAGCGGTTACTTTCTAGTCAAGATACCATGATTGGTGGATTGTGTATTGCCTCAAAAAAGCTTTCTCAGATTTCTGAAGAGGCTCAAACACATGCAGTTTGCCAACATATAAGAAGCTTAGGATTACACCTTTTAAACTGGGATAAAGCCGCCCTACGAGTAAGACATAGACTTGCCTTTATTCACCAAATGACTGAATCAGATCAGCCCAACTTACCTGCTCAGATGACACAGTTCCAATGGCCCAAAGTGGATGATGCTAGTCTACTGGACAGCCTAGAGACATGGTTGGCTCCCTACCTAGCGAATGTCAGCACTCATGCTAAATTAAGCCAGCTATCTCTTGCTGATATTTTGCTAAACCAATTGGAATGGAGCCAGCAACAAGCCTTGGCAAAGCTTGCGCCAGAGAGTTTGAAAGTCGCATCTGGAAACCAGATTCGATTAGATTATCAAGCCTTTCCCCCTAGCTTAAAAGTCAAATTACAAGAGATGTTTGGCACATTGAAAACACCTGAAATTGCAGGCACCAAGGTAAAAATTGAGCTTTTATCACCGGCTCAAAAACCTCTGGCCATCACTCAGGACCTAGAGCACTTTTGGCAAAACGCCTACCATGAAGTGAAAAAAGAGATGCGAGGTCGGTATCCAAAGCACCCTTGGCCTGACAATCCTTTAGAAGCCATTGCCTCAGCCAAAACCAAAAAAGCGTTAAGCCGAGATTCCTAGCAAACTTATTCAAAAAAGAGCAAGCTCATTAAAGAAAGAGCAAGCTTTAAAGCTTGCTCAAAGCACTGGCGGTTAATGCACGACTATAGCTCGTGTTTTTCTTATGAGTAGGAGACCAGCCTTCTAAAAAGCGCTGAAAGTCAGCCCAAGCCAACTCAAAAGCAAAACGCCACTCTTGCTCTAAAGCTTTGATGTCTAACTCAGAATTTAACTCGACTAAACGCATTTTTAGCTTAACGAAATAAGCATCCAGTAACTGACCCCAATGGGTTTGGCACTCTGATTCAGGCAAACAACTACCAAGCAGATAAATGAAATCTTTCATGCCACAGCCAATACCCGTGTATTGAAAGTCTAAAGCGGCGACTTTCATTCCATCGGTCTGACTCTTTTTTGAAAAACAAAAATTAGCGACCTTGGCATCCCCGTGGATCAGGGTTTTAAACCTTAAGTTATTGAGCTTTTTATCTAAGGCGGCGGCTTTTTGTTTTAGCTTTGATTCTGGCATTTTCTGCCATTCATCTGGTCTTGTGGCCAAATGCCAATAGCTACCTATTGGCCATAATCCAAAAGGCTTAGGCAAACCTTGTGAACAAGTAGCAAAGTTATCCACTTTATTTTCAAAACCTTGCGGTAAGTGACTCGGCATACGCCTATCATCTGGTTTAGCAAAGTCCTGAAGGAAAAAGGCGTGAAAGCTTGCCAGCCAGTCAATACAAGGCAAGATTTGAGTCTCAGTTAAGCTGTCATACCTTAATGGGAAGCCTGAAGCATCTAAGTCTTCAAGGAGAAGAACTTGCTGGCAACTTTTTTGATCATAATAAGCCTGATGGCAATAAGGGATATTTAAGTTACTAGGCCAATTTTCCAGCTTTCTTGTTTGGTTAAAAAGCCGATAGGCATTCATTTCGACCTGATAAGAAGATAGTTTTCTTTGATGAGCAATATCACTTTGCCAGCCTCTTGGGTGAACAACCCTCTCTGGCGGATTAACCCATTTCACGACCACTGAGGTGGGTAGCTTTGCATTAGGTGAAAATGAAGATGAAGCTTGAGATAAAGATGGGGTGAGCTCGAACTTAACGATTTCACCATAACCAGACCACAAACTTTGAACCCTTTGTCCAAGGCTTACTTTTTCTAATTGAAAGCCTTGTTTTAACCAATGGCGAATAACCTCTTGGTCTAGGTTGTCAGACAGTAAGTTTTGACGGCTTGAATTAAAAACCTGTTTGTCTCTTGCTAAAGGCTGCAAAGCCACTCCCCAATCAAACCAAAAAACAGCATTCTATCAGTTTAATGGCTGAGACTCAGAATTTTGGAGATGTCGCTCTCTTTAAAAAGGGGATTAATAAAGAGAGCCTTAGTTAAAAGGAACAAAAATAAAACGCTGGAGCCAAGTAATTAAAAATAATATTCCGCCATAAAAGTAATACCTTGGATGACATTATCTTCAAACTTTGTCCCCATATCATCTTCCACATCTTTAGCGACAGCATATTCATAAGCGGCAATTAAATTAATATCATCTACAAGATATGAACCCGCTAAAAAGATACCTCGGTAACCGTCATTTGGGGCTAACGGGTTTACTTTTTCTTCTAATGGCTCTTCATGAATATATTGAATATAAACACCAGCCTCATCATTAAACTGTTTGGCTAACCCTAACTTATAAGTCATAGCATCCTTTTCATAGGTTGCCAGCTCTCCCGCGACAGATGAGCTAATCACTTGATCACTCCACTCACGCCACTGGGCACTAAAGGTTAGCAATGTTCCTTCTGCTATACCGGTTTGAAAATCAAAGATGATGGCTTGGGGTAAGCTAAAATCACTGCCACTTTTAGCTGTATCAGTTGCACCGCCAGTATTCGATAAAATGATGTCGCTTGTCTCTGTTACATCAAAACTATGGTCGACCTTGCTTTGAAAGACGAGGCTGGCTCGCAATGCGATGTCAGGGATCTCAAAAGAAGCACCCGCAATATAACCAAGTGCTGTATCCGAGCCAAAATCCGCTTCAATACTGGGGACACTTCCCGGTGCTTGGTTAGCGGATACTGAGGCAATATTACTATTTATCGTCATATTGCCTGATGTTTTATTAATGGTAGGCCCAGCTATTAGAGAATAACTTTCGTTAAATTGATATTTGAAGGTTAACGCTAAACTCTGAGTTTCGATTAAGGCTTTGGTACCCGCGTAAAAGCCTTCTTGATGGGAAACATTTAGATTATAGGGATCATACAATTGTGCGCCGACATCGATCTTATCTGTGAGTTGCTTATGCAAGCCTAAGGTATATACCTTAGTATCATCAAAAGATTCTCCGGTTTTCCCTCCGCCTAAGCTTGTCGAGTAATCTCCGTTAAAATTATAACGATAACTTGAATAAGCAAGATTGACCTTTTCTTTATCACTGTAAACCAAGCTTAAATCATAAGGCGTGAATTCATAAACGGCAGCACTTACTGAGAAAGGAGCCAAGAGCGCTAAGCACACAAGCGGCATGTTGAATTTATTCATGGATAGTCCCTAATTTTTTATTATTGTTTTGCATGCTCCTAAGCGTTATTAGAGAAATCACCGCTTTTCGAGGAACTTTCCTAGAGTTAGAGCGCTAAAACAAGCATCTTAGAAAGTCACTTTAAGCATCGAAATTCAGGCTAAATGTGGTTAAAAGCATTGATTTTCAGACTATCATGATTTTTTTGGAGGCAAGAATAACCAGCTCGGCCATATCCTGACAAAATCGGACTAATTCATTTTGGGCTTAGAATCAGAGTAAGCTTTACTGCGATAACTGGAGGGAGCTTTGCCTGTCCACTTCTTAAACGAACGATAAAAACTGGTGCTATCACTAAAGCCGACAAGTTGTGCAATATCCTCCATCGCAAGGTTTGAGTCCTTTAAATAGCGTAAGGCGAGCTCTTGGCGAACCGCATTAAAAATTTCTTTATAGGAGGTATTTAGTTCCGTAAGTCGTCGTCTCAAACTACGTTCACTCATAGCAAGTTGTTCGGCCACTTCTTGAATAGAGGGATATTTTTCGGGGGTTCTTAATAGCGCTAAATGCACCTTACCAACAAGGCTACGATTAGAGTCTTGCTGCAGTAACATGTCATCACACAGTTTAATCGCTAGACTTTCAGTCACAGGGTTATAAGACTGATTCGTGCGCTCTAAATCTTCTTGTTGAATCACGACCTGACTTACAGGTGCATCAAAAACTAAAGGACAACGAAAAAAGGTTTGGTATAAGCTCAAATTATCAGGCTCTGGATAGGCGAAATGCACAGCAAGTGGCGTATAAGTATCGTCTAGAAAATCACGGGTTAACTTCACATGACCTGATAAATCCTCATCTACCAAAAACCTAAATAAGTGATCAGAAACTTGATGGGTAGGACGAGAGAATCGACGGCATTCATTTTCACCAAAACTCATCTCAACATGAGTAAGGTTAGTTGTGGTTTGAAAGTAACTTTCTGAAATGCGAAGTGCATCCCAACCATTTTTACAACTAGCAATCGCATAACCCAACATGCCTAAATCACTCAAACTCTCTTGGCTACCTACTGCCAAGCCAAGTGCAGAATCACCACTGAGTGTTAGCGCATTATCAATAATCACCATACTTTGGTCGAAAGAGATCAAGGTACCTTCTTGGGTCAACTCCCCTTCTTTAATACCAGCATCTTGAGTCAAAGCGGCCGTATTTAAGCCTCTTTGATAAAAAAGGCTCGTTAGCAGGTGAAACAAATAAGTTGGGATAGCGCAATCTTGTCGAGCAAAGGGCGCCAAAGGTGAACGCAATGTGTGATTCATAAGATTTTTTCATTATTTTTATTTTTTATGATTGGCCGAGATTGTCAGGGTCTGGCCTCATATGTGGTTTTTCTTGCTGTAAAAACTACCTACCATTTAAATCCGATATTCAGTAATTGACAACAAAAATAGAAAATAATTACTCAGACGCATATTACTAACCTAGCTAGACACTCTTTTGCTCAGGCAATAAGCGAGTTTTATTTTCCTTAATATCCGTATTTGAAAGGTAAAAAAACCATGCTTAAACCCTACTTTTTACTGCTAGCGAGCGGCTTTATCTCCCTTTTCCTTACAGGCTGTGAACAGGTACAAGATGATGCAATAAGACTTGAACAAGCAAGGTCACTTACACCTTCTAACCAAGATTTAAATGGCATTTACCAACGTAGTTGCGTCGCTTGTCATGCTAACCCTGACACACAAGCCCCTCTTACAGGAGATCTCGTTGCTTGGCAGCCAAGAATAGACAAAGGCATGGAAACCTTACTAACTCATGTGGTGAATGGTTTTGGTGGCATGCCGCCATTTGGCATGTGCATGGATTGCAGTGAAGAAGAATTTGAGCAACTCATTCAATTTATGGCGCAAAGCAAATAGTCACTAAACCACTGTCAGGCAAGTTTTTACTTACTTTTCAATTGCTTTCTAAGAACAGGAATAAGGACACAGAATATGATTAGTCGACGTAACTTATTAGGCTCATTAATTGGTACCGCAGTCGGGGCAAGCTTAAGCCCAACCATCAGCTTGGCACAAGAAACAGGCACTATGTCGTCTGAAAAGACCTTGGAGAAAGTCGCTCGAAAAAGCCTTCCTTGGCGAAACTGGTCAGGCTCTCAAGAGTGCTTCCCTCAGTCACGTATTGCGCCAAAAAGTCTTACAGAGCTGCAGCAAGTTATTACTCAGGCAAAAGGCCATATTCGTCCGGTTGGTGCAGGCCATTCCTTTAGCCCCCTTGTGCCTACTCAAGACACAATATTGTCGCTTAGTCGTATGACAGGGGTTATCTCCCATAATGAAACCACGAATCAAGCCGTCATTATGGCGGGTACTCGTTTGGGAGACATAGGTAAGCCTTTAGCTGAACGAGGCCAAGCTATGATAAATATGCCTGATATTGACGAGCAAACATTGGCAGGCGCCCTTGGTACTGCCACTCACGGCACAGGGGCTAGCCTAGGTTGCTTATCGGACTTTGTTGAAGGCTTAGAATTAGTTACGGCCAATGGAGAGGTTTTGTCCTGTGATAGACAGACAAACTCAGATATTTTCCAAGCAGCCAGAGTTAACCTTGGCGCATTAGGAATTGTCACTCAAATTCGTCTACAAAATATGCCCAAGTATCGCCTTAGACGCGAAACAAGCTGTGTCGCTATTGATGATATTCTCGATAATGCCGAAGAGATTGCTAAGGCAAATCGTAATTTCGAATTCTACTATATCCCATTTTCTGGCTATGGCTTGATGGATACCCACAACATCACAGATGAAGCCCCCTCTGTCACAGATAAGATAGACCAAAATGATGGTACTGAAACCCTCAAACAATTAAGGGATTGGCTAGCTTGGTCCCCTAGAATTAGGGAATATATTTTAAGTCATGAAATGCAAAAAATTGAAAAAGAGGTGACCATAGCCAACTCTTGGCAAAACTATGCGCAAGAGCGCAATGTTAGATTTAATGAGATGGAATATCACTTACCTAGGGAATATGCCGTTCAAGCTTTTAGAGAAATTAGAGACACTGTCGAGAAGCATTTTGATGAGGTTTTCTTCCCGTTCGAATTCCGCTTCGTTAAAAGCGATGATATTTGGTTAAGCCCTTTTAACGGTCGCGAAACCTGCTCTATTGCTGTCCATAGATTCTATAACGAAGACTATCAAGCCATGTTCAAAGCGGTTGAGCCTATTTTCAAGAAATATCATGGCCGCCCACACTGGGGCAAACTCAATAGTATGCAAAGCCAGGAGTTTGCTGCGCATTATTCTAATTGGCAAAATTTTAAAGACATCAGGCAGTCATTGGACCCAGAAGGTAAGTTTTTAAACCCTTACTTAAAAAGCCTGTTTGATATTGCATAGGAGCGCAACATGTCTGATCAAGTCACACCTTCACGTCGTCGCTTTATCCTTGGAGGGATTGGCCTAGCTGCCTTTGCAGGTCTTGGTATTGCCAAACCCAATGATATTGGTGAGAACCATAATCACTATTTTAATCAGCTAAGCTTAGCCCTAGATAATAAAGCCCTTTCCAAGCCTAACTTGGTAATAGATAAAAACCTATTAATAGACAATATTAAGGTACTTAAAACACATTTAGCTGGACGTTTTGATTACCGTATTGTCGCAAAATCTTTACCTTCGATTCCGCTACTGCGTTTAATTATGGAGCAGTCACAAACCAACAAACTTATGCTATTCCACCAGCCTTTTTTGAATCAGGTTGCTCAAGCTTTACCTGATTCGGATGTGCTGCTAGGAAAGCCTATGCCAGTTACTGCAGCGGCCAATTTTTATCGCCTTTATGCAGCTAATCAAACGCCAGAATTTGATCATGAAACCCAACTACAATGGTTGATCGATTCCCCAGAACGACTCAACCAATATCAAGCCTTGGCCCATAGTCTTAAGGTTAAAATGAGGATCAATATCGAGCTCGATGTGGGGTTTCATCGTGGCGGTGTTGCCGATGACCTTATCTTCGAAAAAATGCTTAAACAAATCGACTCTGACCCCGCATTAAGTTTTGCTGGACTCATGGGCTATGAGCCCCATGTAGCAAAAGTACCGGGGCGGAAAATAGCTTTGAGAGACGCGGCTATGCAAAGCTATCGAGATAAGCTGGCAATCGCACTTAGAGTTTCCGGAAAAAGTGCTGATGAACTCACTCTAAATTCAGCAGGTAGCCCTACTTATCAGTATTATGACGAAGGTGATTATCCTCACAATGAAGTCGCGGCGGGCTCTTGTTTGGTTAAACCAAGTGATTTTGATTTAGATACCCTGTCTGACCATGTCGCAGCCGCTTTTATCGCCACGCCAGTACTAAAAGTAATGCAAGAGACTCAAATTCCTGGGGTTGATGGCTTAGGTCGACTGATGTCATTTTGGAACCCTAACCGTAGTAAAACTTTTTATACCTATGGCGGTAACTGGAAAGCTAACCCTATCTCACCTAAGGGCCTCAGTATTAACCCTGTGTGGGGACACTCGACCAATCAAGAAATGTTAAATGGCTCTGATAATATTCAACTAAAAGTAGATGATTGGATATTTTTAAGGCCGACGCAAAGTGAGTTTGTCTTTTTACAGTTCGGTAATATTTCTCTTTATGAGGCTGGTAAGATCACCGCCAGTTGGCCTGTTTTATCAGAGCAAGTTGGTTAACTCCTCTCGTAACTTATTCACAATAAGGCAGAAAAAGTAAGTTCTGCCTTATTGCACTTCCAACCTTTATGTTTTTGACAAGCTCAGTCTTGAGTTGTAGCTTAATAAGGTGCGTAAGCAAACTTTCATATTTGGGTATTACCTAACGGCTTGTCGCACTATGCGTTTCTCACAAGCACAATGTTCCTCAAGGCCTTTTAGGTCAAATTTTCAAGATTAATAACAGGTTAAATTATAGATATGAGAGGAAGTCATTATTTGCCTTCTTCGATGAAAAAATCCCAAACTTTGAAAGCGTGTTAATTATCACCAAGGAGCCAATCATGGCAACAGACGTTGAAATCGCACAGCAATTTAGCCCCAAGCCGATTACGCAAATCAGCGACAGTTTAGGTATTGATCCCGCCCACCTTTTACCCTACGGCAAAGATATTGCCAAAGTAGATCTGGCCGCACTAAAAACTTCAAGTAACAAACAAGGCAGACTGATTCTAGTCTCAGCGACAACGCCAACACCTTCTGGTGAAGGTAAAACCACCACAACCATAGGCTTAGGACAAGCTTTTACGCAATTAGGCGAATCGGTGTGCTTAGCCTTAAGAGAGCCTTCTTTAGGGCCATGTCTTGGCATGAAGGGTGGTGCGACAGGCGGTGGTTATAGTCAAATTATGCCAGGGGATAGAATTAACCTGCATTTCACTGGGGACTTTCACGCTATCACCAGTGCCAACAACTTATTATCGGCAGCCATTGATAACCATATCTATCAAGGCAACCAACTAAAGATAGACCCTAGACAAATTGTCTGGCGTCGAGTCATGGATATGAACGACCGAAGCCTTAGAAATATTGTTCTCGGCTTAGGTGGAAAGATGCAAGGTATACCTCGTGAAGGAGGATTTGATATTACCGCAGCATCCGAAGTTATGGCCATGCTCTGCTTAGCCACGGATGCCGGTGACTTAAAAAAACGCCTTGATCGCACCTTAATTGGTTACACTTTTGACGGCCTGCCAGTACAAGCAAAACAGCTTGAAATAACAGGCGCTATGATGGCCTTACTTAAAGATGCTCTCCAGCCTAACCTAGTGCAGAGTTTTGAAGGTACTCCTGCCTTTGTTCATGGGGGCCCTTTTGCCAACATTGCCCATGGTTGTAATAGTATTATTGCCACTCGCATGGCCATGCATCACGCGGATTGGGCCATTACTGAAGCAGGCTTTGGGTTTGACCTTGGCGCAGAAAAATTCTTTGATATCAAATGCCGTATTGCCGAACTTGACCCTGATGCTGTGGTACTTGTAACGACTGTCAGAGCGCTCAAAATGCATGGAGGTAAAGCCAAGGACGACTTGGTAAAACAAGATCTAGAAGCCGTTAAAAAAGGCTTAGAGAACCTTGATAAACACATTGAAAGTGTTGAGCTATTTAATAAACACCCTGTGGTTGCACTAAATCGTTTTGCAACAGACACAGACGAAGAAATAGCTTTGATACGGGCTAGATGTGCTCAACATAATGTGTCTTTTGCAGAAACAAACCATCATGCTGATGGAGGTAAAGGAGCCATTGAATTAGCTAAGGTGGTGATGGAATCTGTCAGCAAGAATCGCCCTTTTCAACCCTTGTATCAATTAGACCTACCTGTCATTGAAAAGGTGAAAGCTGTTTGTAAAGCCATGTATGGGGCATTTGATGTGGCTTTCTCTAAAGAAGCAGAGAAAGACTTAAAGCATGTTGAGCAACTCGAACTCACACATTTACCTGTTTGCATTGCCAAAGCACCTAGCTCTTTATCTGATGATCCGACACTTCATGGCAGGCCCAGAGATTTTGAAGTGACAGTAAGAGCAATACAGATCAATGCAGGAGCCGGCTTTTTAGTGGTGCTGACAGGCAATATTATGCGTATGCCAGGCTTACCTAAGAAACCTGCTGCAAACAATATTGAGCTTTTAGAGAATGGCATTATTAAAGGTCTAGAGTAATCCATAGAAGAAGGAGCGAGGTCTGCTTGCTCCTTCCTTTAAAACTAAGCCACTTTCTAGCAATTTCTTTAAGAGTCTATTCCTCGACTTAAAGCCTATTTCCCTATTTATATTCTGTATCGATTTCTTTACAGGCAAAGAAATTATTGTCGATAAAATTCCCCATTTAATGATTGTAATTAAATGCAAATACGGCAGAATAAAAGACGATTTTTTTACTTGCTCTACTAGATTAATACTAATTAGTAGCAAGCTTTACGACCCCTCTGAAAAATAGGACTCAAGCACCATGTTTAAGCATTTAAAAGCGGTTCCAGGCGATCCTTTATTAGCGCTCATCATAGCTCACCGTAACGATCCAAATCCTAAAAAGATTGATTTGGGTGTCGGTGTTTATAAAGATAATTCTGGCCATACGCCGATTTTAAATAGTGTTAAAAAAGCCGAAGCAATTTTATTGGAGCAAGAAGACTCTAAAAGCTATATAGGCATTAATGGCGCTCCTGAGTTTGCACCTGTGGTACAAACATTACTTTTAGGTGAAAACAGCAAGATCATTGCTGACAAGCGTATTTTCTCTGCACAAACACCTGGCGGTACTGGTGCACTAAAAGTCGCAGCTGATTTTATTGGTGCCAACCTAGCTAACCCAAAAATTTGGGTCAGTGATCCGACTTGGGGTAACCACCTACCTATTTTCAAAAGCTCTGGCATTGAGATCGCAGCATACCCTTATTATGACGCAGAAACGAACGGTCTTCGTTTTGATGACATGATGGCAGCGCTTAAAGCAGAAGTAAAAGCAGGTGATGCTATTTTACTTCACGCTTGCTGCCATAACCCAACGGGTATCGATCTGAAAATCGAACACTGGCATGCTTTTACAGATCTCGTGCTTGAGAAAGGTTTGCTTCCGTTAGTTGACGCTGCTTACCAAGGCTTCGGCGATGGTCTTGATGAAGATATGGCTGGCCTAAGATATATGGCTGAGCGTGTGCCTAGCATGCTAATTGCTAACTCATTCTCTAAGAACTTTGGTATTTATCGCGAACGTTGCGGTGGCATGAGCATCATTGCTGAAACTACTGAAGAAGCAAGCAATGCATTTTCTATTGTTGGAATGGCAATTCGTGCAAACTATTCTATGCCACCTGCTCATGGAGCCTCTGTGGTTTACACCATAATGCAAGACAAAGCATTGCATGCTGAATGGGAAGCTGAAGTTGCGACTATGCGTGATCGTATTAACGACTTGCGTCACAAGTTGGTTGAAAGCCTAGAAAAAACATCCTGTACTAAAGACTTTAGCTTTATTAAAGATCAAAGAGGTATGTTCTCTTATTCTGGCCTTACGCTTGAGCAAGTACTTAGATTGCGTAATGAGTTCTCCATCTATATTGCTGATACTGGCCGTATGAATGTAGCAGGTATTACAGATGACAATCTTGAGTACCTAGCTGAGTCTATCGCGACTGTTGTTGGTTAATTGTTTTTACAGCAATTAAAGACACTAAAAAGGGAAGCATGATAGCTTCCCTTTTTTATGCGCTGGGTTTAAGAGATTTTAATGCAAGACAGGTGGATTCTTGGATTCGGCCAAGTTTATCTCTGGATGGTTAAACTGAGCTAAACGCATAATAGAAGGCTCAATCAACTCTTGCCAAAAAATAATCTCTTCTCGGCTCATATTATCCAGTTTACTCCAGCCGGCCTCTGTGCCAAACAAGCGTACCGAAGCCAGCACTTCATCTAAAAAGCTCTTATCGCCTTTTCGTGTTAGGCCGGTTAAACGGGCTCCGCGCATGAAGCCAACACACCATTCATCAATCACAATTTCTTGATCCCCGTCCACTTCAACCTGAAGGTATACAGGGTGTAACTCTCCTTTTACAAGGCAGTCCATGGTATTAACATACATTAGCAATACGAGACTTAAAAACTCTTCTTCTTCCTCAGGAGAAGCCCATACAGGCTGGTCTTCATCCACTCCCCAAATACCTGAAATCCAAGCATCAGGCTCAAGACTATCTTTAGTACATCCAAGGGCAGTAAAGTAGCCATCGAGTTCTGAGACACACATTAGCGAGCGTTCACAACCGTAACTGGAAAGATAATGATCAAGACGATTATAAAGAGCGTCTTCATCAATTGTTTCTTGATTTTGCTCTTCTGTCATAATGATTCCTTAGTAGGCACACAACATAAAAACCTACATTTAAAACAAAGCTATACCTATATTTTAACGTGAAAACTCTCATCTTGCTTTAGCATTTCATTTTCTAACGAAAATTTAGTCTTATTTAACGCCTTTATAACAATATCAGGACAAAGCAAACGAATTAGGTTTATGCCTCTAAAAAGACAAAGAGATGTAAGCATCAATTAAACTAACCACTGATTGAAAATTAATTACATAAATCAGTATATTTGAAAAATATCTTGTTAAATCTATGAGATAGAAAAGCATTTAAAATACTTTTTAGACAATTTTATTAAGATATAGACATTTTTTTTACAAAAAATAGCCATAAAACGACTGTTTTAATGTAATATTGTGTAAGTGTCCATGATATATCTCATGGACCATTGAGTAGCCAGTGGCACCATTATGCAAATACTTCAATTAATTAAGACAGATACACCTAATGTATTGAGCCGACCCTTAAAAGGTTTTTTTCTCAGTATATTCATCTTGATGATTTTCTTTGCCCCTTACAGCGAGTCTTGGACTAATTTATGGCTGACTACCTGTGATTGGCAACAAGATGTTTGGCGTTATGTCACTGCTCACTTCACCCATTGGAACATCAACCATCTGATCATGAATATGTCTGGTTTAATCATTTACTCTTGGTTATTCATGGATGATATGAAATCGCGTAGGTCATTTTACGAGCAAGTATTTAGTCTCATTTTTATACTTGCTGTGATAGATAGCTATTTAATTACTTGTTATAAACTAAATACTTATGCTGGCTTCTCTGGCATTCTTTATGGTCTTTTTGCATTTGGCTCAATTCGTTATTGGCGCTCAAATAGACTGATCTGTAATCTGGTGATTTTAGTTTTAATGCTACAACTACAACCTTGGTTTGAGACTACTCACTTCGTTGCTGACCAAGGCATAATTATCGCTAAGAATGTTCATTTAATCGGTGTGTTAAGCGGTATTCCAGCGGCGCTTCTCTGCTTATATCTTGATAAACGCGCACGACTTAAGCCTGATACCAAGATACCAAGCTTTTCCAAACCCTAGCCAACTAAGTAAGATGCTTAACAATCGTTTGTTGACTCAAGCCTGTAATGGCATGATCAAGCTGACGATTAATTAGCCCTGTATCCAATTTAGGTTCCAAGTCTTTTGCGCTCGCAGCCTGATTAAGCGGTGTTATATGGAATTCATTAGCCTCTTTCTCAAGTGCAAAACTGCCAGTACAACTTGGGCAATGTAAATGATCCCCCGTTTGGCTTTCTCTTTGGACCACTATGGTTGGACCACAAGCAGGACAAGATTGAAGCGGTATGCCTTCATCACTATGACCTATTATATGAGCCAGCTCACCAGCCTCACCTAAAGCTATGATGGCATCAGCAAAACCTGCATCAAACTGTGTTCCTTTATTAGCAGCAATAATGGAAAGTGCTTTTTCTTGAGGCATACCAGCACGATAAGGGCGAGAGCTTGTCATTGCATCAAAAGCATCACATAAACCTACAATCTTGGCCATATCACTAATGTCTTCTGCGCTTAGACCTTGTGGATAACCACGGCCGTCGGGCCTTTCATGATGTAATAAGACTGCATCTTTAACTAAATCAGCTAACGGGTGTCCAGATAACATACGAAAGCCGATATCAGGGTGGGTTTTGATAATCTCGTACTCAGCATCCGTTAATTTATCTGTCTTACGCAAAATAGCATCAGGAATACCCACTTTACCTAAGTCATGTAAAAAGCCACCTAGACTAATGCGCGCAGCATCATCTTTTGATAAGCCAGCTTTGAGAGCAACCAACTCAGAGAATTTAGACACACGCCACAAATGCCCACCCGTATAAGGGTCTCTTGCCTCTACAAACCAAGCCATGGTCATTAAACTAGATAATAAGCTGGTGAAATGAGAGTCGCTTATATTATCAATCGAATTATCTGCAGAACCAGAGACCCATTGATTTACCTTCCTCAGTAAACTCATAAAAACACCTATGATATGTAAGTCTTAGCGGCACTTTATGCCATTGAAATGAATATATAGATTAGGACAAAAGGAATGTCACTAGGTTCAGTCAATACTTCACAAATGGACAGTATTAAGGAACCTGCGAATAAGCCCTCCCGCCTCAGCATGTAGATAAAAGCACCTAGGTTTATGGCGAGGGCCACAACTTAATAGTTGCTCTATTGATAAGGCTCTCAACTTAAATATAGGGCTTTTAGACCACGCCCTTCGGGTCTTTCAGAAAAAATGACACTCTGTGTTGTCCCTTCTTGAAAGGTACCTACATTACATCAAAGTGACGCCTTGTTTGTCACTTTTTCTGATAAGACTGAGAAGAGGTAGCTTAATCGTAGGTTCCTTAACTAAACCTAAGAATGAAATTAACACGCTAGTCAATGGTGGCAAGATTACCATAGGTTTCTAGCCAAATTTTACGGTCCCCTGAACGTTTTTTAGATAAAAGACGATCTAAAGCCTCACCCGTTGTTTCCACATCTTCCATGGTCAACTGAATCAAACGTCTAGTATCTGGCGCCATGGTAGTTTCTCTTAATTGAGATGGGTTCATCTCACCAAGTCCTTTGAATCGCTGAACGTTTGGCGTAGAACGCTTATGCTCTGCTGCAAGCTTATGCAAGATGATGTCTTTCTCTTCATCATCTAGGGCGTAATGCACTTCTTTTGCCACATCAATACGATACAGAGGAGGCATAGCAACAAATATATGGCCAGCTTTAACCAATGCAGGGAAATGACGCACAAACAAGGCACACAATAAGGTCGCAATATGGAGTCCATCCGAGTCAGCATCCGCGAGAATACAGACTTTGCCATATCTAAGCTGAGACAAGTTATCATCAGCCGGGTCAACCCCTAGTGCAACAGAAATGTCATGAATTTCTTGTGAAGCAAGTACCTCAGACGAATCCACTTCCCATGAGTTCAAGATCTTACCTCTTAAGGGCATGATCGCTTGGAACTCTTTATCTCTGGCTTGCTTAGCTGATCCACCAGCCGAATCACCCTCCACCAAGAAAAGCTCACTTCGTGCGGTATCTTGTCCAGCACAATCTGCCAGTTTTCCGGGTAAAGCAGGGCCTTGCGTAATCTTTTTACGCACGACTTTCTTACTAGCTCGCATCCGTTTTTGCGCACTAGAAATAACGATATCAGCAATTTTTTGCCCATCATCAACATGCTTGTTTAACCATAAACTGAAGGCATCTTTTACTGTGGCAGAAATAAAAGCCACAATTTGACGAGAAGATAAACGCTCTTTGGTTTGCCCCGAGAATTGCGGTTCTTGCAACTTAGCAGACAGTACATAGCTACATCTTTCCCAAACATCTTCTGCTGTTAGTTTGACCCCTCTTGGTAACAGGTTTCTGAAGTCACAAAACTCCTTTATGGCTTCAAGAAGGCCTGTTCTTAACCCGTTTACATGGGTACCGCCTTGCGTTGTTGGGATCAAGTTAACATAACTTTCTGTGACTAACTCACCGCCTTCTGGCAACCACTGAACGGCCCAATCAACCCCTTGGGTTATTTCGGTGACACCACCAACAAACGGAGTTTCAGGCAGTAATTCAAAGCCAGCATTTGCTTGAGCAAGGTAATCTTTTAAACCATCTTGGAAGAACCACTCTTCCTTTTCGACTTCTGAGCCTGACTCGTTAATAAAGATCATATGCAAGCCAGAGCATAGAACAGCTTTCGCTTTTAAGAGGTGCTTAAGCCTAGAGACAGAGAATTTTGCAGAGTCAAAGTACTTAGGGTCAGCTTTAAAGCTAACTTTTGTACCCGTATTCTTTTTACCACAGGTACCGATTTCGGTCAGATCTTGTGTTTTTAAACCATCAGCAAAGGCAATATGGTATTGGATCCCATTTCGTTTTACCCAAACATCAAGCTGTGTAGACAAGGCATTTACGACAGACACACCAACACCGTGCAAGCCACCAGAGAACTGATAGTTATCACCGGAGAACTTACCACCAGCATGTAGCTTAGTTAAGATAAGCTCTACGCCTGATACACCTTCTTCAGGGTGAATATCGACAGGCATACCACGGCCATTATCTTCAACACTTAATGTACCATCTTTATGTAGAGTCACTTCAACCCTATCAGCATGCTTTGCTAATGCCTCATCGACTGAGTTATCAATAACTTCTTGGGCAAGATGGTTAGGTCGGGCGGTATCCGTATACATACCAGGACGTTTTTGTACTGGCTCTAAGCCACTTAGGACTTCAATAGAATCCGCATTATATTGATTGGCAGACATTCTTTTTCCAACTTCTGTATTAGATTGTATTCTTCATCCGCTTTTTGTGCTGGTAAGACAAGAAGGTAAGTGGATTACTAAACATTATTGGGCATCAGTCTAACACTGCCCTGCATGAGTTTACAGTCGATAAAAAAACTAGAATTGAAATAGAATTAGTCTAAATACTTTTGTCAACATGATGAAGTAGAGGGCTTATCCTTTGCTTCTCTAAACAAGATTAGCAAAACAAAGTACTTGGTCCAGATAACGTTCAAAGCCTACAAAGCCATGATCACCACCCTCTTCCAAGCTAGTATCAACCCCTTGGTAATAATTCAAAGCATGGCGATAATCTAAGGTTTCATCTCCTTTCTGTAACATTAACCAAAACAAATTAGGTTTGGTTAAAGGCACATCAAACTTCTGCAATTGTTTTATATGCTCTTGTGTGAGGACATACTCTTCCTCAGTGTGATAATTCTTTTGCGGGCCTAAGTGGCGTTGAAGTAATAAAGGTGCACCCACAGCAGGGTTTAACACGACACATTTAACACCGTATTTATGCGCGAGATAAGTACCATAAAAGCCACCGAGTGAACTGCCAAATAAACACACTCCTCGATCTAAATTTGCCTCTATCAAAGCCTCTAAAGCGCCAATGGCTTTGGTGGGTTCCCAATCTAACCTAGGCACAATAAGTGAGTCGGACAAACCTATCTCTGCGCAATGCTGCTTTAATAAACTCGCTTTTTTGGCATTCTCAGAACTATTAAAACCATGAAGGTATATCAAACAAGGCATCTAGAATTACTCGAATAAATAGAAGGGAATAGAATAATGGGTAAGCGTTTTAACCTATCAGGCAAATGCCACGAGATCATCTTGGTTAAGTCGATAACCATGTTTTAAACACAGTTCTAGAAGGTCTGCGAGCTGTTGATTCAATCGCATTTTTTCGTCTTTATGCAACATGGCATCATTCGGATAAGGGTAAGCCCCTTGGTACTGCCTATGACCATCGGTAATTTCAGCAATTTTAACATCATGATATAAGCGAACCGTCATATTTACGCCATGGTCAAACAACAAATCTGTTCGCTTTTGCTGGCCAAAGGTCAACTTAAACTGGCTGGTATATTGGCTTTCTTGGGTTAAAACAAGGCTGAGGCGGCTTTCTTGTCCACCCATACTGTGAATCAAAAAATGCCATTCGGCTTCAGCTTCTTTACTGCGCATAATACGCGCAATGCGACGATAATTAAGTTCGCCAAGCATTTGTAAGCTGTTTAAGTCGGGGATATAAGCATCTTTAATCATATTCTAACTACTTTTGATTGCACCTTGTTTTGGCATATTTGCCTCTTGTTCTAAAGCCGCTTTATAGTGGCCTATGCGCTTATCTTTTTCAGCCCAAAATTGATTAAAACAATCATTAAACTCCAACCTATGTATTCCGGCAGGTTGAAAATCTGTCGAGCTTAGCACTTTATCTGGAAACGGAATGTTTCGTACAACTACCTTAGCAGATTTTAAACGCCCACAGAGCAAATCCCAAAATGAAATATTTTCTTGTGGATAAATAACACTCATATCCACAATGGCTTGAAATTTGTCAGGCATGGCTTGCAATACAAACGCAACACCACCCGTTTTGGGTTTTAATAGATATTGATAAGGAGAGTCTTGCTGGTCATGTTTCATCTGACTCCAGCGCGTTCCTTCCACAAAGCTTAGCACTGTATTAGGAGCTTGCATAAAACGTCGGCATGATCGACGTGTAGTCTCTATATCCTTTCCTTTCAAATGAGGGTGTTTAGCAAGAAAAGCTTTACTGTAGCGACGCATAAATGGAAAACCCATTAAATATGTCGCAGTACCTACCAGAGGAATCCAGATAAGGTTATGTTTCATAAAAACTTTTGGGAGAGGCATTCGTCCTTGTATTTGAGCGAAAACAACAAAGATATCGACCCAAGATTGATGGTTTGCAATAACAAATTGCCAAGTATCAGCCTGCTTTTTTTGTTCTTTATCTAGTGCCCAATTGACACCTAATACTTTGCGTAACCAAAAGTTTATAGCGGCAAACCAAGTTTCATATAACTGATGATAAATACTTTGAGACCTTTGTTCGTCTTGGGGTCGCCATAAAAAATAATAAAGTGCCGCTAGGTGTAATAGCGAGGCTAACCCTAAGGTAACGAGACAAATATGTAAGAAAGATAAAACGCCCAATAAAGGTCTAAAGGGCGCGATGACTTGCATTAAAGCTTTTAACATTAAACTTGTTCACCCACTATTTCATAACTTGATTCTATGGGTACAAGGTCGTCATGAAAGACTTAATTTTGAGTCCATTTTTGCCTTAATTCAGCTCGATTTAACGCTAACCATTGCAGTCCCATTATAGTACTTGCATTGTCTATATCCGTTTTCAATAAATCAATGGCATTTTCCGCCAACATTAAGTGCAAACGTATGTCTTCTCCTTCTTCTGGTAAGCCAAAGCTGCGCTTAACATCAACCTTGCTGGCATCAAACTCACCCGCATACATTCGCAAATATTCCACCAGTCCACCGGGAGAAGGCACAAATTTAAACATGTATTCTAAACGCTTTACTTCGACTCCCGCTTCTTCAAGTGATTCACGTCTAGCAACCTCCTCATCTTGTTCGCCTTCTTCAACCATACCCGCAACTAACTCCAGCAACCAAGGGCTTTCATGTTTCACGGCACAAGGTCTAAATTGCTCAATAAGAAGCACTTTATCAGCGACTGGGTCGTATAAAAGGACACAGACAGCATCATCACGCACCAGCATTTCTCGGCTTATTTCTTTACTCCACCCACCATCAAACAATCTGTGTTTAAGCGTGACCTTTTTCATGGTAAAGAAGCCTTCATAAAGAATCTCTTCTTTTTGAACCTCAACATCCTTCTGGGTAAACTTAGTCATGCTTTTTATTATCCTTTTCATTCAGTGAGTTATCATTATCTTTGTTATCTAAAGCTTTGTTACGCCAGCCTTCTGGTGGTCGATATTTATCAAAATTTTCTGTATCTAACGATTCAGGCTCTTCCTTATCTTCTTTATCCATTTGCATTTCTTGTGCATCTAAATTTAATGCATCTGGCACCTTATCTTGCTCAACCTTCTGACTCGGTGCTGGCTTTTGGAAATAGCGCTCATCATTAAATGCCTGCATCCAATGTGGGTGCAATATACTAAACCCAGAGATGAACATGCCATTCACAACCGCTTCTGGGAAAATAAATAGTGGCAAATAGCTGATGTAATCTAAAACGCCAAGGTTAAACTTAAATTGCCCACCTAGAAACAGCATAACACCAGCTAACGTGGCCACTAAAATAGAGGAGAGCAAACAACTTAAAAAGCCAGCCCCCATGATGAAAACAAAAGGGTTTTGAGGCTTCTTTGATTCAATCCAGAGATGAAGTTGCCAAGTAAAAGCAACAGGGATGACAGCATTGATAAAATAGTTAAGGGCAAAACTTTCCCATTGCCCTTGGCCAAGTATTAAAAACCCCGCTTGTGCAATTAGTGATCCGAGTAAAGCTAAGCTCCAACCGAACATTAGGCATAAAGTAGTAATACCCAAAAAGTGAATAGCAACATCTAAACTAATACTGATATTCACCTGCCAGATAATAAGCAGGACTATGGTTGCCGCAAAAAATCTATGCTGTAGCACCTTATCATTAATCAACGTCTTCCAATCAAGCCGCTTAATCATCAAAAATAAGAGTGGAATTAATAATAAGTTAAAAAACCATACCTGCCCTAAAGCAAGTAAATTACTGGAAATATTCATGTTAGGCTTCTTGTGACCTTAGTAAAATTTACAACGACTGCCGCAATTAAATGTAACTCACCTTAAAAGTCAGGCAAACTAGACTTTTTTATACGTTATCAGGCCTTTTATTATGTCACTTTTACGCTGCTCTTGGTGCCTTGCTTCTGATTCCTATATGGATTATCACGATAAAGATTGGGGCAAACCTATTTATGATGACCAAACACTTTTTGAGTACCTAGTATTGGAAAGTGCGCAAGCTGGATTAAGCTGGATCACTATACTTAATAAGCGTGAAGGCTACCGTAAAGCCTTCCATCAGTTTGATATCGATAAAGTGGCAAATATGACAGACACCGAACAAGAGGCCTTATTACTTAATCCAGAAATTGTTCGCCATAAAGGAAAGATACAAGCCACCATAAATAATGCAAAGCAGTTTCAAGAGATTATCAAAGAGCATGGCAGCTTCAGCACTTATTTCTGGGCCTTTAGTGATCATAAAGTCATAGATAATAAACCGGAAGATATTAGCCAAGTACCAGCCAGTACTGAGCTCTCACACACCATAGCTAAGGACTTGAAAAAAAGAGGCTTTAAGTTCTTTGGCCCAACAACCTGCTATGCTTTTATGCAAGCAACCGGCATGGTGAACGACCATATTTTAGCGTGCAGTTTTCGTACTTAAAATAAGACATGAAGAGACACACTATTAATGCTAATGTTTTCGCCATTTTTGCCGATATCAGTTTATGAGCATTTTTCTTTTAAACACTAATTTTGTGTAAATATTCAATTTTTAAAGCTCCCCTTATAAGCAATTAAGCAGTAATAAAATGGCCAAAAAGCATCATTTTAATGATCAAAATAATGAGTTCATACCTTATGGTAAGCAAAGTATCGATGACAAGGATATTGAAGCAGTCATAGGCGTTTTGAAATCGGATTTTTTAACTCAAGGGCCTGTCATCAAGCGCTTTGAAGAGTCTTTTTGTGAGTACACAGGCGCTAAATTTAGCCTTGCTGTTTGTAACGCCACGGCCGCACTACATGTTGCTTGTCTAGCCTTAAAAGTCACAAGCGGTGATATAGTCTGGACTTCGCCAAACTCTTTTATTGCTTCTGCAAACTGCGCACGCTTTTGTGGTGCTGATGTAGATTTTGTCGATATTGATGAAACTAGCTACAACCTATGCCCTGTTAAGTTAGAACAAAAGTTAATCAAAGCCAAAATAGATGGCAAACTTCCCAAGGTCGTCATTCCTGTGCATTTTGCAGGCCAACCCTGCGATATGGCAAGAATATTTGAACTATCTAAGATTTATGATTTTGCTATCATCGAAGATGCCTCACATGCCGTTGGCGCTCAATACCAAGATCAACTAATTGGGTCTTGTGAATTCTCTGATATCTGTATTTTTAGCTTCCACCCAGTGAAAATCATCACGTCTGGAGAAGGTGGCTTAGCGCTGACTAACCGCCCTGAGTTAGATAAAGCAATGCGTTCATTTGCATGTCATGCAATAGAAAGAGCAACCGAGGATCTCATAGATCAAGAGCAAGGTGAGTGGTATTACGAGCAACAAGCACTCGGTTTTAATTACAGAATGACTGAATTACAAGCTGCGCTGGGGTTATCCCAACTAGAGAAAGTCACCTCATTTGTTAAAAAGAGACACCAACTATTTGAGCAGTATAACTATCTCTTAAAAGACTTAGACATTCACCTTCCTCATATTTTTGACAACTCTTATTCATCTGTTCACTTATACCCTATTCGTCTCTCAAAACGACTTGTTCCTTATAAAAAGTGGATTTTTTCCACTTTAAGGCGATTAGGAATTGGAGTCCAAACACACTATATCCCTATTCATACTCAGCCCTATTATCAAGCCCTTGGCTTTAAATGGGGAGACTTCCCCATTGCTGAAAGTTATTATCAAAGCAGTATCTCTTTACCTATGTATTCAGATCTAACCTTGCACCAACAAACTCATATCACTCAGATACTTGAGCAAATTTTAGAGCAGGTAGATAGTGAGTCTAAGGGGGCAATATGATTAACGTTGCCATTATCCCTGCTAGAGGCGGTTCACAACGTCTATCCAAAAAAAACATTATTGAACTACATGGCAAGCCACTCATTGCCTATTCCATTGAAACGGCAATGAAAACAAAGCTGTTTGATCGCATTATTGTCTCGACGGATTGCGAGGAAATTGCTTCAGTGGCTAGGTTATTTGGCGCAGAAACCCCTTTTACTAGACCGGCAGAGCTCTCTGATCATTACAGTACGACGACAGCTGTCTTTCAGCATGCCGTCAGCTGGTTAGTATCTTCAGGAGAAAAGGTTGATAAAGCCTGCATGATTTATGCTACCTGCCCTCTGCTAAAGCCTGAGTACTTAATTCAAGGCTATGAGAAGTTAACTCAAGCTAAATTTAGCTTTGCTGCCACCAGTTTTGCTTTTCCGGTACAAAGGGCGCTAAAGCAAACCAGTTCAGGACATGTTGCTCCTATGTACCCTGAGTTTATACAGCATAGGTCTCAAGATCTTATTGAAGCTATTCATGATGCAGGACAATTCTATTGGGCTAGAGCGAAAGACTTAGTAGAAGGCCCAGAGTTTTTTGGTCCTGAGTCAAAGCCAGTTATGCTCCCTCGATGTTTAGTACAAGATTTAGATACAGCAGAAGACTTCGAAGTGCTAAAGCAATTATTAGAATTGCATTCCGATTAACTATCTAAAATGTCGATTCTATTTTTTCGAGTATCTGATCTAACCCTGAGTGCTGTGAGTGAGGAATACGAGATTGACACTGACTGAGATAATCAGTGTCATCCCAATCCACCATGATTTGCTCGCATATCTTGGCCACCATCAGTGCCCTAACATCTTTTCCTTTATCATGCATTCGATACACTCTGCACCACCCATAGCTTTCATGCTCTTTTAGCAGCTCGGTTTGATTATCCGCTACCTGTAAAAAACTACTTGGTACACCCATGGCAGCTAGCTCAAACAAGGTGCTTCCACCTGCTGAAATAGCCATTTTAGCTTGACTCATCAACCCAGCAACATCTCTTACACTCTGTTGATACTCAATATTATGCTGCTGACAAAAAGCAATGACTTGATCTGCTCCCTTTGCATTCTGACCAAGCATAACCATCATATTTTCAGAACGAAAACCTAATGAGTTTAAACATGTAAGGATAGGCAGAGTTAAAGAAAGAGAGTCTGTTCCTCCTAAAGTGATAAATAGTTTATCAGAGGAACCATGTGGTTTGCGCCTAAATTGGGGTCTTAACAAAGCATAATCTAAACCAAGAAACAGGTCTGGTGCTTCCTGATAGCTTCGTTTTAAGTTAGCAAGATTAACTTGGTAATCCAAAGAGATAGGGTTTAGCAGCCAACGACAATATAAAGCCCCCCTATCATTCATATCATCGATCAAAAAGAGCTTAGGCTGGGCTTTATACAAAGCCTCAATCATCTTTGAATCATATTGATAGTGATCCAGTATGACGAGGTCTGCCTGTGCAGCCATCTCTAAAAAAGCGTCCTCATGACTAATAAAAATATCCTCATCAGTACTCATTTGACAACAACTAACATGACAAACAAAAGATACTTGCCAACCTTTCTCGCAAAATAAGTCTGCCAAAATTTGACACCTTACTCTGTGCCCCATACCGATTTCTTGAGAAGCATCCGCTCGGATAAGTAGTTGTATATTGGCCACATTTAGCACTAAAGAATTTGCTCTTCTAACATGGAAAAATCCAGTGCTTCCCCTTTTTTCACATCAACGTTCAAGGTTTTACCCAAGACATCAGGCCAATGCTTTGGCGCAAGTCCTAGTGAAGGCCTGATAATTTGCATATTAGAGTCAGACAATTTATCGCCTTTCTTACTATCTTTTGAGATATAAATTGAGCGACGATATTTTCTATAATCTTGTTCTGCTTTGGTACCACCATAAGTCACTTCACCAAGCGCAGCTTTCGCCTGTCGACAGGCAGAGACTAATTGAGCTAATTCATCCGGCTCCATGGAGAAAGCAGCATCAACCCCACCTGCACTTCGATCCAAGACAAAGTGTTTTTCTATAACACTGGCACCTAACGCCGTAGCAGCAACTGCTGCAGCAAAACCTTGAGTGTGATCAGATAAACCGACCTGACAATCAAATGTTTTGGCTAAATCTGCAAGTGTTGCTAAATTAGAATCTTCAATTTTCGCAGGATAAGTACTGGTACATTTGAGCAAGGTGATGTCATTATCACTGATTGATCTAACAAGGCTCACCGCTTCTTCAATTTCAGCTTTGGTTGCCATACCGGTAGACATAATCATCGGCTTACCCGTTTTTGCGACAGCTGATATTAGAGGCAAATCAGTTAATTCAAACGAAGCAATTTTATATAATGGCACATCAAGCTCTTCTAAGAAGTTGACTGCTGCAATATCAAAGGGTGAACTAAAAGCGATAAGACCGAGTGATTTAGCATAATCAAATAAAGGTTTATGCCACTCATAAGGAGTAGAGGCTTTTGCATAAAGGTCATATAAATTGTCACCTTCCCACAAACTCCCCTGAGCAGATACCATAAACTCTTCATTTCTTACATCTAACGTCATGGAGTCTGCAGTGTAGGTTTGTAGCTTTATTGCATCGACACCGGTTTTAGCAGCGGCTTCTATCATGGCTTTAGCCAAAGAAAAGTCTTGATTATGATTGCCTGATAACTCAGCAATAATAAAAGGGGATTGCGGCATTGAATCAACCTTAAATAAGTTAATTAGCCATTGTATAACAAACGCATTTTATCCGAGCCACCATCAACAAACTGGCTCACATCGTCTGCCATAATTGGCATTTCTTGTAAAAAATCACACCATATATTAAAGATTTTTTTAGCGTGTAATACGGCTTCATGCTCTTCACGGTAAGCATAAACCGATTTAATAATGGCGAAAGCAGAATAGGTAAAAGAGCCAGCAAAAATATCATATAGATGAGTATGTATTGTGGTCTTTAATAAGAATAAGGTTCTATATTGATGCCATAACAAGTTAGTGACATCTTCTCGGGTTTGAATTTTGTCATCCCAGCCTTGTTGCAAGAATTCAACCACTTCATCAAACGCTGTTTGAGAGATAAGCTCCTTGGTATCCATGGACATCACTTGCTCAGGTGCATTATCAAAGAAAGTTTCGTATAAAACCTCAATCACTTTTTGTTTATTAATATCTGGATCAAATATCATGGCATCTTCAGGCTGAACAGGAATACTGCCCTCAATTTTGGCGCCATCAGACAAATTAAAACATGAAAAGCTTCTTTCTTTATGTAGTTGTTTAAGCATTAACTCAAGTTGCACACGAGATGAGTCCATAATACTTGTGGTATGAACTTCACCACCAAAGTTACCTGGCCTAACAACCAGTTTTTCTTCAACAAAAGTCTGAAAACCTGTTTCTTTACCGTCTTTACCATAATAACCACTGTGCTTGGAGTGGTGCACAGTCATATCTTTAAAGCCGTTATCAACGCCAGCAAAGTAGACGTTTTTAAAGCCAAATAAATGCACAAAGGATAAAGCTAAGTTAGCAACGATAGGGCCTGAGTGATTCATTTGTACATATTCAGTACTATCACCCGCCGCTCTTGCTTTAGACAGAATAAGGGACGTAATTGCTTCACCCGGCTTCATCCCCATGCCGCTACGTTTAAAATACTTGAAGAAGTCAGGGTGCATAACATCAACACTTAAAGCCAAAATATCTTCAAGATAGTCAGCCTCTAAGAACTCAAACTTTTGGGCGGTATGAATCATACGCTCAACATCAACATGCATATCAGGCTTAATACCTAGTCGGCTTAAAGTGTTGATCGTCGTACCACAACAAATAAATAGGGCTTTATCTTTAACTTCTTTGATTAGCTCAATCGAATTATCTAAGGAAGGTCCGTTACCTAAAATAAAGACAGGAATATCTTTCATCCAGTTAGGTAAAGAGTTGGGAGCACCCGCGTCATTTCGCGTCACTCTCGCTAGCTTAGATTTAGGTAGAGACTTCAATCCGTGTGCTACCCCCATTAAAGCGTCATCAAAAAAACCCCATCCCATTATTTGAGTACTATAATGTTTTACAAAGTAATCCAGTGCAGCCTGTATTTCAGGGCTAAGATAGGCCACATGCAAATACGTCATACCTGCCATAAAAAAGCCATTTTCGGTTAGCTGTAAAGCATATTTTTGACTTAGCTCTTTAGGACTCAAACCAATAATAATGTGAATGGTTTTGCCATCTTGATTGAATTTTTCAAGAATTGGACGCCAATCTATGGCAAACAGAGAGTAATAAAATAAATCTGGGTTAGCTTCATAAAGGTAAAGGTGTTTAACTTCTTTACGGGCTAGAAATGCCTCTAACTGATAACCAAGTTCTATGCCGAAAAAAAATACTGATCCAGCAAAATCGGGTATTTCTGTCAGAGGCGTTAGTCCCTCTGCACCTTGATCTATCACATCTTGGATAAGGTTATTAAAATAAACATGTCGAGATGGATGATCTTTAGTACGAGTGATATCTAACGCCGTTTTATTTGGCTCGTTTATCACCTTGTCAATTTTTGCTGCTGCTTTACTTTTTACGGGACCTTGATACAAAGGATTATCTGGCGCCAGATCGATATTTAGATCACCAAACTCATCCAAGAATATTTCTTGGTTTTGCGGTCTAAATGACTGAAAACTTTCAAAAATATGAGGCATCATTTCTTCTAAAGCCTGCATATTTTTCTGAAATTTCTCGGTAAAAATAGCATCCTTTTGTCTAAGTGATTCCAATCTCTCTTGTTTCTGTTTAAGTCTTGCTTCAACAGAGGCTATAGAGTCATTGATATCATTAGACATTTGAGGAGATTCCTTTGTATTGTTTGATACTTTTTCGAGCGTGTTTGGATTTGCTAAGGGCACCTTTAAGCTTGTCACGTGCTTTAGTAACAAGTAATTGAGCCTTGGTATGACTTTGTTGAAATGCGTTTAATACATCCAGGTCTTCTGGTTTCGCAGGTTCATTATCTTTAACTAGCTTTACGCCTTGTTGGCATAGAGAAAGCACTAAAGGAATATCAGACTGCTCGATAGCAGCATTGATTTGTAGGGTAATATCCTCTAATGCTTGATGGTATTCCATAGTTTAACCGTTACCTAATCGCTCATTCTCTTTTTCCATATAAGCTTCTTGCTTATCTAATTCTGAGATTTGATCCCAAGCACCTTTAATTTGAAGCATCAAACCCATAACTTCATCAATAATACTGTTATCAAGCTTAGAGCTTGCTTCAGTAATTCTGAATGTCATGTAGTCATAGAGGGAATCAAGGTTATCTGCAAGCTCAGGGTTATATGAGCGATCAAGAGAGTCTTTGAGGGCGTTAATAATTTCAATCGCGCGAGTTAATACGTTTGCCTTTCCTTCCAAGTCGCGTCTTTCAATACAACCTTTAGCAAGGGCAAGCCTTTCAAGCGCCCCCTGCATCAACAGCTGTATAATACGGTGCGGGTCGGCTCCGGCAAGGTCAGACTTTAAAGAATCTTTTTTATAAGCCTGAATACCCTTGTTTACGTACATACATTAACTCCAATTCTTCTAGTCTTCTATTCTAATCCCGCCAGCTGACTACGTAAGTAGGCGCCACTGGCATTCATTTCAGCGATCGAGCTATCAAGTGAAGAATATTGTTTACGCAATGTTTTTTCATATTGCTCCATCCTAAGATCAAATGCCTCTCTAGATTCATCATTAGAGGTAATTTGAGACTGGATAGAGTCTTCAGTACTGCGAAATAGTCCACTTGCGCCCATATAAGGTTGCATCAGCTCATCAAAAGCTTTTGCAATTCCACGCTCTCCAGTAAACATATCGGCAAAATTTCTAAAACCTGAACTAATTGCGTTATCTAATTTATAACTATCGACTTTAATTAAGCCATTTCTTTCAACTTCTAGGCCTAAATCGAACATAGTTCTAAATTCACCATCACCTTCAAAAGTTCTACCTAAGGTAGTAACTAAAGAAGACTCAAGATTTCGGAGTAGACTATTCCCCTGTAATGTTCCGCCCATTTGCGTAAGATCATTAAAGGTGGATACCATCTTATTATAGGAATCGGTTAAGGTTCTAATCGATTCTTTGATGGTTTCAGAGTCGGTCGAGATAGATGCTGCGACCTGCCCCTCTGTTTTATTCAAGGCTTCAATTTCTAGGCCTTGAACGGCTTTATCAAAAGTATTGTTTTCACCCTGTATTTCAACACCATCAACATTAATGATGCCGTTTTGAGAGAACTGAGTTGAAATAAGGTTATCAGGAACCATGCTTAAATTATTCTTAGTTGATTTAAGCAAGTCTGTGTATTTTTGCGGAAGTGTCGCGAAATCATAGCGGGTATCTGTCCCCATGATATCGACTAAAGTTTTTTCGTAACTTGAAATAGTAAGGTCGTTACCATCCCCCGTCTTATCAGATTCGATAATAAGGCGAACATCACCCTCACCAGTATCAATAATACTAGCGGAAACACCAAAGTTCTTTTCAGCTTGAGCAATGATGCCTGACAATTCTGCCAGTGTCGTACCACCTTCTAGGTTGATGGTAAAAGACTCATTACCTGCAGCAAATGTCATAGTACCACCTAATGCAGTTAAAACTTCATCGGGAGATTCAAACACATTAGGTAACAACTCCATCCGACTTCCGGATGCGACCTGATTTACACCAACATTGTATTGACCATTTCGAGCTCGACCACTTGCTTCTATTGCAACAGCATCGCCCGTACTTGGTTGCTCAATATCGGCAATACGGCTATTAAATAAACGAGGGTCATTAACTTTTTTAACGGCTTCATGAAAGGAAAACGCCACTGACTCCGCTGAACCAACAGCAGAAAGCTCAACCGACAAATCTGATATTTTTTGCTCATAAGCTGCAATTTTAGAATCTCTTTGAGAACTAACTAAGCCACTCACAAGAGATTCCAAATCCATACCAGAACCTGTTCCTAAGGCTCCCACACTCATATACTGCCCCTAAATTTAAGTCAAAGTTGCTAAACCTCTCGATTCACTAACGCGCCTTTGATATCACCCAATTCACTTAATAACGCTTGAATACGTTCAGACATTTCAACAAACTCTTCTGTCGGTATTTGTCTGACGACCTCTCCCGTTTCTTGATCAAGCACTTTAACAACATTATCTTTGTTTGCACTTGAAACATCAAAAGAAAGCTTAATATTTAACTGCGCCATACTCTTAGTTGAGTCCATTAGCTGCTGAAAGTCTACTTTTTCCTTTTTTTCGTTTACGTCCCTTTGCATGTATCTAGCATCAGCTTGAACGTTCTGGCCTTCACGAAGAGATGTTACAGTTTTCGTTTCTCGCGTTTTTTCTTGCGCAAAACTCTCTGTCCTCGAGTGTTGAAGCTGTTGGCCAACACCAAGATCCATTGAGCTTTTTAATAAATCACTCGAACCTATTGCCATGATAGCACCCTCCAAAACCCAAAAAGCTGAGGTAGCCCCCAGCTTTTATCACGCACTGAATTAGCCTAAAAGCGATAATGCAGTTTGCGGTCTTTGGTTTGCTTGAGACAGAATAGTCGTACTTGCTTGTTGCAAAATTTGATTACTTGTCAATTCAGCAGTTTCTTTAGCGAAGTCGGCATCAGCAATACGTGATTTCGCGCCTTCAACATTCTCTTTGATGTTACCCAAGTTACTAATAGTAGAACTGAAACGGTTTTGAACCGCACCAAGCTCCGCACGCTTAGTATCGACAGCAGCAATCATACTACCTAGCATTTCAATCATACTTTGCGCATTGGCAACAGATGAAATAGATGCAGTAGCAGAAGTAACAACGGTTGTACCCGCTGCAGATGAAAGACCTTGTACACTAAATCCACCAAGACCAGAAACATCAACACTGTTGCTTACACCAGCAGTAGCTAGGGAGAAACTGATTGTTTGCTGTGAATCAGCACCAACCTGGAAAACACCTGATGAATAAGAACCGTCAAGTAAGTTCTGACCACCGAAGGTAGTATCAGAAGCAACACGGTCAATCTCAGTTGTTAGTGCAGAGATCTCTTGTTGTAGCGCTAATCGGTCATCATCGGTGTTAGAACCGTTTGCTGACTGAATTGCCAAGGTACGCATACGTTGCAACATGTTTGTTGTTTCGTCCATCGCGCCTTCAGCAGTTTGCGCCAAAGAAATACCATCGTTAGCATTTCGAATAGATTGGTTCAAACCATTTGTCTGAGAAGTCAAACGGTTAGAGATTTGCAAGCCAGCAGCATCGTCTGCCGCACTATTGATACGCTTACCAGATGCTAAACGTTCAAAAGTTGTATCCAAGTTATTACCTGAAGTGGATAACTGACGCTGAGCATACAAAGAAGTCGTATTTGTATTTACATATACAGACATTATAGCCTCCTAGTTTCGCCTAATTGTTTACCTGCCAGGTAAACGCTTTTTTCCGATATTGAATGCGTGTCGCCAAACACGATTCCAATAATCGTAAAACCTCTTAAATTTGTTTTCGGCCCAAAAAACAAAAGCTTTAGATAAAAAAGATACTTTTTTCCTTAAGGCGGAAAAAAAAGGCATAGAAAGCGGCAATAAAAATCCTTATTCACTTGTTATTTCAACAAGTTAGATAGATTTTTAATGATAAAAAATAAAGAAAATATTTTTTATATAGGAGGATTTGTCCATTTTTTTCAAATCTGGTGCTTTTTTATACTTTATTAATCGAACAGAAAGGTTGGCACAGGTATTGCTATAGATATGTTGTGGGACTGCCAATCTCACAAAAAAAAAGCCAAACACTTCGAATGTTTGGCTGAAATCACTTCTAGGAGAGAGAAGCGAAATTTTCAAGTGCCATCGCCAAACCTCTTGCCTCCGGCATTTGAAAGTCCTTCGTAGAGCGGCCTGATCAGCCGCTTTTTTTATGCCATTAGAAAACTAATGGCTTGCCAATCACTTCTTCAAAAGAAGCCTTTAGTAAATCCCTTTAACTTTCGCCAAAAAGCTAAAAGCAATTTCGCTTACTTATCAACCTTCACCAATTAACCTCTAGTTGATAAGCCCTTCGCAGAGCAGCCTAACTAAATTTTAAACGTGATCTTGTGACCGCGATTTATTAACCCCCTAGTAGGGACATCGCTGATTGTGGTCTTTGGTTTGCTTGCGACAAGATAGTTGTACTAGCTTGTTGCAGAATTTGATTACTTGTCATGGTCGCAGTTTCTTCCGCGAAGTCCGCATCACGAATTCGTGAACGTGCGCCTTCAACATTCTCTTTGATGTTACCCAAGTTACTAATGGTAGAAGAGAATCGGTTTTGTACCGCACCAAGCTCCGCACGCTTAGTATCAACCGCAGCAATCATGCTACCCAGCATTTCAATCATACTTTGCGCATTCGCAACAGAAGACACAGATGCTGTTAATGAAGTAATAATGGTTGTACCAGCAGCAGTCGATAAACCCTGTACGTTAAAACCACCTGCAGCAGAAATATCAACACTATTGTTAGTACCACCACTTGCAAGAGAGAAACTAATTGTCTGACTTGCATCAGCACCTACTTGGAAACTACCCGATGCATATGTTCCATCAAGCAAGTTTTGTCCACCGAAGGTAGTCGTATCAGCAACACGGTCAATCTCTGTTGCTAGCTGAGCAATCTCTTGCTGAATAGCCAAACGGTCATCATCTGTATTGGAACCGTTGGCAGATTGGATAGCGAGAGTACGCATACGTTGCAACATGTTAGTTGTTTCGTCCATCGCACCTTCAGCAGTTTGCGCTAGGGAAATACCATCGTTTGCATTTCGCATCGCCTGGTTTAGACCATTTGTCTGAGATGTCAAACGGTTCGAGATTTGAAGACCCGCTGCATCATCTGCTGCGCTGTTAATTCGTTGACCAGAAGCCAAACGCTCGAAAGATTTATCTAACACGTCACCAGAATTACCTAATTGACGCTGAGCGTATAATGACGTTGTATTAGTATTTACATAAAGTGCCATTGTTTTCTCTCCTAAAACAAGATTTTCACTCAACAACCATTAGTGTTATTTAATTATTTGGTTGTTTGCTTGATACAATAGTTATCGACGACATGAAAACTTACTTTAATTTTTTTTATAACTTTTTTTATTTTGATCTTTTAATTTATTTTGAGGATATAACTTATCGATCGAATATAGAAAACCTTTAATTTTTTATTAAATATTTTCAATAAAAACAATCAAATCAAATAAAATCAATTACTTATAATCAATTTATTTTTTTGCATCACGACTCAAACTTATAAAAAGCAAGAATCAAACATTATATTAACAACCACTCATTTAAATAAAAAAGAAAAGAATTAGAGAATTAGAGAATTAGAGAATTAGAGAATTAGAGAATTAGAGAAGATTATACAAATAGATAATCTTCCATTTTTATATTAATTAATTGCGCATCAACAATTCTTTTAATAGATACATCACCTGCCGTGACTTCTAAATCAATATCTTGAGGTGCCATACTTGTTTTTTGTTTAGCCAAATAGATTTGTCTAACCAGTTTTGGTGTTAACGCCTTATTCAACGTCAAAACAAAACCAATTCGTCCGTTCGACAATTCAACACAGGTACCAATTGGAATACGACCAACGCATTGAACAAAGCGCTTAGTTAAATCAGCATCAAAGGCTAGACCCGCTTCATCCGTGATTCTTTTGCAAGCTTGCGCTGGACTCATAGGGCTTTTATGGGACTGGGTCGATGTCATCGCATCATAGGCATCGATAATGGCGGCCATTTTGCCATAGACAGAGATTTCCTCACCAATTTTGCCCTCAGGGTAACCAGTACCATCAATTTTTTCATGATGATCTTCAAGCATTTGATAAACTATTTTCACTAACCAATCTGACGCCTTAACTGCCCGTAAGCCAAAGCTGATATGCTTTTTAAACATCTCAAACTCTGACTCAGAAAGCTTACCCGCCTTATTCACCATAGGCTCTGGCAATTTAAAGCGACCATAATCAAATAACAAACCGCCAAGCGCAATGGCTTTAACATAGGCATCAGACATCTTTAAACTTTTAGCAAAGTGTATTGCCAGAATACAACACCCTATTAGGTGCTTCACCAGGTAAGTATCAGGTGAACGCACAAACCTCACACACAAGAGTGCGCTCGGATTTCTATCGTAAGAAGCAATTAGCTTATCGATTAACTCAACTAAAACCTTCTCATCAAAGGCTTTTCCTTGTTTGAATGGCGCCTCTTGAGATAATACGATTGCCATAGCCTCCTCATATAAAGGCAAGGCATCTTTAATCTCATCCGCCACACTCACAGTCTTAGTCTTTTTAACAGCCCTTGCCATAAGCGATCTTTGTCTTAACGACAAGGTAGCTTCTGGTTTCTTTTCAGAGACGACAGCCTCTTCATTATAAGCAGGCATATCACTTTCTGTTTCTTTGATTGGCTTAGCTGCCTCAGACTCTTCGCCATTCTCCCCCAAGCGCCCCTCTTTAAAATCTAAAATATAGTCTCGGGTATAGTCATTAAGAATATTACGGAAGTATTTAAAGGCGCTTTGACCTTTTTCATAGCGGGTTCTAACATCGCGAGAGTCATAACGACCATCAAGCTTACGTAAACTTTTTACAGATTTGCCAACAGCAACAGATAAGCAGACTTCCAACAACCTTTCCTGGGCGTCATAGAGTCGATCTTTTGGATTAGCGATAATATTCTTATCGTAAAAGTAGGGATCATAAGGAAGCAGTCCGGAAGCAAGAGCCGGCTTAACAAAATCGAGAACCATCTGCCTCTTAACAATGGCAACGATCCTATGTTTACTCCCTTGTTGTTTAGCAATTTTCTTAACTTTTGATGAATAACTTACTTCCGTTTTAAGCCCTAACACCTCGATAATTTTATCGATATCAAAGTAGCTAAAGCTAATATCTACGCCAAATAAGCGTTCAACATCAAATTTTTTCATAAGGCACTATTTCTTTCTTACATGGTGTCAAACAAAGATAAGTTAGATAATCGGTTAAAGAGTTTCTGAGAAGAGCTTATGGCAGCCTCTTCTTGTGCCAGCTCAGATGCAGCTTCCGCAATATCTAAACCAGCAATCTCATCTTGGGCAACACGATTAGAAATTGACTTCATTTCCCCGTAGGAGCCGACTTGGGCAATGGTGTTTAAGTTAGCACCAACCTCAGAGCGCGCAGTATCTACAGAGTTCATAGTATTTCGCAGACTTACTGTTGCATCACGTAAAGCACTTTTTCTTTGATAAAAATCTGTATCTGGGTCCAATAAAACCTTAAGTGTTTTATTCATCTCATTAAGTATATTGTCACGCTCAGGCTTATCAAAAGTCACCACCCCAGTTGTACCAGCTGCACCCTCTAGAGTTAGCTCCATTCCAAATACATTAATAGGGCGCCCAGATTCAAATGCACCACTGGCAACAACCTCACCAACAGAGTTAGTTAGAGTGAATGTATCCCCAATACCTGCTCCAGCGCCTGGCACAGTAGCGAAGACAAAAACATTTTGCGTTGCGTCAATCGCACTGTAATTTTTTTGCAAAAAATCATCGTAAACACTTTGATCTTTTATCTCTGTTCTTACACTCGTTTCACCCGCTAATTGGGTATAAGTAAAATTATTTCGCGTCCAAACATCTTCGAAAACGGTTTTACCTGAATCAGCCCCAGTCACTGTCACATTATCTGAGATCTGTAATTTTTTACGGCCTTCATCACCTTCAAATTCATAGCGACCATCTGGCTTTAACTCAAAAGCAGAACGTGTTGATTCATGCCCTGAAAAGATATGATTGCCATCTGAATCTGTTGAGTTCATTAAATCTGCTGCGGCTAAAGTCAGCATTTGTAACTCTTCAGAAATCGCACCTAAATCTTGATCCCCGTATGCGCCATTCTCAGCTTGAATCAAAAGTATATTGGCACGGTTAAAGAGGTCAGTCAGACCGTCCAGTACAACCTCTTCATATTCAAGGCTGTTTTTTGCCATTACGGCATTTTCAGAGTACTGATCCAATAATAAGTTCACTGCTTCATAGCGCATGACTTGAGCAGCACCCACAGGGTCATCACTGGCCGTCATAATGTCGGTATTTTCAGAAATACGTCTTTGGGTCTGCAAATACCTTTCATTCGACTTAGTTAAGTCAGTTAACGATTGGTTATAGATAAAATTATTTGAAACTCGCATATCAATTACCTAATCGAATTTAAAAGGGTTTGGAAACTTTTTTCAGCCGCCGAGATTACCTGAGAAGAAGCTGCATATGAGTTTTGATAACGAATCAAGTTCACTGCCTCCTCATCTAAACTTACGGCAGAGACTTCGTCACGACGTGCGATACTTTGCTCCATCATGACTTCACTTGATTCCATATTTGTCTTAGCTGTATTGGTTAAATTACCTACCCTTGCCACGGTTGAAGTGTAGGCATCGGCAAAACTTTGGCTACCACCAACCAGGGCTTTATTTTGTAAGTCAGCTATGGCGCGCCCATTATAGTTATCATGTCGACCAGATTGGTTGAAAGAGATATTAAAGACATCACCCGCGGTAGGCTTACTAGATAAGGAGACATCATAGCCCGACTCATCTAATCCGGCCTGAGCTAACAAGTCTGTATAGTTTTTAGCATCTGCAACCTGAGCTAGAATCAGACCATCCTGATCCAAGACATCAAAGCTGGTTTCACTGGTAAATCGAATGCCTTGTGGTGCAAACCGATACAAATCACCATCAGCACTAAAAGCAGAGGTATCGGCATCTGTATTAGATACAGACGAAATAGAAATTTTGGCATCAGATAAGTTATCAGCACTTCTCTCTACCTGTATCGGCGCATTCATTGCCAAATCATCACCACTAGTTGATGCCAAAGAGATATTAGCGGCAGCTAAGCTTGTTGGTGCAAACTGAAAGGTATCACCAGGCCTGAAACCTACTTTGACATCTTCTTCTAATTTTAACTCTATCCCTATTCCAGGAATCGAAAAATACCCGTCAGGTGTCTTTTCCATTTGATCTAAATCGAAAAACCTTGCTGGCGCAGTCGATTCACCAGAGACACCAAAGCTTCTTAATTCAAAAGCATTATTTGATGTCATGATAAGTTCATAAGTATCCGTTGAAAGCTCTGATGCTTTACCTTCTTCAACCCTAACATCAACTTCATGAATCAAACTTGAGTTCTTTCCACTTTGGCTGACAGTAATATCAGCAAGATCAAATATGCGCTTACCATAATCACCATTAGCATCTAGGCCTAAACGGTTTTGCTGATTAACACTGTCAGAAATAACAATCGCCTGCTGACCTAACTGCCTATCTAACTCTTCAAGAAAGTCAGCGCGGTAATTCATCAAGCCACCAATTGAGCCGCCTAAATCGGTTGTATCTATCCCTAACTCATAATCCTCAAAGTCCAAAACTAATTCATAAGTAGTAGAATCATACTCACTTGGAGAGAGGCTAAGTTTATTGACACTGGTTTGCAGCACCAAAGGCTGCCCGCCTCCAAGCTGCAACTCCATCAAATCATTTTCATCAAAACTAATTTTAATATCGAGATATTCACTAATTTGACGAGCGATATCTTCTTGAGTATCCCTAAGTTCATTTGCTTTAGATCCACCAACCGTTTCTTGTACAAGGATCTTGCCATTAAGGTCAGCAATCTGATTAGCATATTCATTAATAATATCGATATTCGAGGTAAGCTGCTCGTTCACCAATGACGTTTGATCTTGAGAAAAGCTTGCCAGCTCATTGAAGTGGCTAACAAGGTTCTTCAAATCTGTATAAGCAATTTTTCGAGTACCCGTATTGGTAGGGTCACTATTAACTGACTGCAAAGAGTCAAATGCATTGTTTAAATAGGTATTAAGAGAGGTCGCTTTATCAGAAAAGATCTCATCAGCAATTGCACCTTGCTGATAATAGCTATCGAAATAATTGTAGTTTGAGGTATCGCTTCTTAACTGGGTATTAACAAATTCGTCAACAACTCGCTTAGTCGAACCAACTTCAACACCACCATTTTGCTGAGTCGATAAACTCGTGGTTTGTCGGTTATAACCTTCTGTATTGACGTTGGCAGTGTTTTGACCGGTTGTCACAATCTGGGCAGAGCTTGCCAACACACCAGATAAGCCAATCGAATAAAGGTCGCCAGCCATTTTAATACCCCTAAGTCAGAACAATACGAAAGCTAAAAAGCCTTCATTTATTTAATATATCGACTTAGGATGCAAAAACTTGACCAAATTTGAAGATATGAGAAAAAAAGCGCTAGAGGGACTCTAACCACTCGCTTTTAGCGATACCTTGTATTTTCTCACTGTACTTAGGATCTGTCGCATAACCCCCTTGCTGTAAATTTGCGGCAAAGCTTGCCACATCATCTCCGGCAGAAAGGGCACCTTTGTACCTATCACTTGACGTTAAAAAATCAGCGTAATCATCAAAGCTATGAGCAAATGACTGATAAGCTCTAAAAGGAGCGACTTGCTTTTTAGCAACACCATTCTCATATTCTAGCGTAGTCACGACAGCTCTTTCTCCTTGCCATCTTGCATCTGCTTTAATACCAAAAAGGTTATAGCTTGCACTTCCATCTTGCTTAGCAATTGGATATTTACCCCAACCAGTCTCTAAAGCTGCTTGCGCTAAAATTGCCTTAGGGTTCACCCCCAACTTTTCAGCAGCGGCTTTAGCATGAGGCCAAAGCGTTTGAATAAACTCTTCAGGTGATTTGAAAGCCACTTGCTCAGCAGTTTGACCTGTTTGCTTCGTATTTAAATCTAACTGTAGAGTCTCAACTATTTTAGCGAGGTCGATATCTTCATCCGCAGCAACCGATTGAGCTTGAGAAATAAGATCTTGAGAAGCGTTTTTAGCAAGCACTTGAATACGTGCAAGGTCTTGAGTGGCGACTTGATTTAAAAAAGCAGTTTCGGAGCCAGGTTTAGCGCCTGTTGCAGCGCCTTGTCCTTGAAACTGTCGAATAAGAGCATCTGCTATCCCCATACCGCCAGCTTTAGACAAAGACTGAGCCATCTGGGAATCAAGCATTTCTTGATATTGCTTTGACTCATTACTAGAGAATAAATCAGAACCAATGGTTTCATTGGCTTGACGCATATTCTTAAGCATCATATTAATAAAAATAGACTCAAATTCTTGAGCAACTTTCTTTAATGCGGCTTCCGGATCTTGTTTCGCACTCGTTTTCAATTTTGCCAAAGCATTAAAATCGGCATAAAACTCATTTGAACTAACGTTATTCATATCAAGATCCAAGCAAACAGCATAATTATGATTCTATCATAAATAATTTTTTAGCCTTAGATAACCACCAAATCAGCATTAATTGCGCCAGCTTGCTTTAAGCCTTCAAGAATAGCCATCACATCACCAGGCGCCGCCCCAACCTGATTAACCGCACGCACAATATCATTCAATGAAGCACCAGGGCCAAATAAAAACATATGCCCACTATCTTCATTCACCGCAATCTCTTGTCGTGGCGCATAAATAGTTTCACCACCCGTAAGTGGCTCGCCTTGAACAGCAGGAGCCGCTTGAGCTTTTATCGTTACTGTTAGGCTGCCATGAGTAACAGCAGCAGGAGAAACCTTCACATGCTGACCGATAATAATCGTACCCGTTCGAGAGTTAATAACAATTTTGGCTCTCTCCTCACCTAGCTCAACTTCTAAATTCTCTAAAATAGATAGAAAGGTAACTCTTTGGCTTGGATCTCTTGGCGCTGACACACGAATCGATGTTGCATCTAGTGTTTTTGCAACACCTGGACCTAGCAAGGCATTAATACTATCCGAAACTTGTTTCGCTGTTGTGAAATCGGGTCGATTCAAATTAAATGTCAGCGTATCACCACGATTAAAACTATTAGGCACAGTCCTTTCAACACTGGCACCATTGGGAATACGCCCCACGGTTGGAATATTTAAAGAGGTTCTTGAGCCATCATTACCTTGACTCCCCAGACCACCAACAACCAAATTACCTTGTGCTATCGCATAAACTTGGCCATCAGCACCTTTCAGAGTAGATAACAATAAAGTTCCACCTTGAAGACTACTGGCACTACCAATAGAGGAAGCTGTGATATCAATTTTTTGACCGGGCTTAGAGAAAGGAGGCAAGGTTGCCGTTAAAGACACGGCAGCAACATTCTGAGAATTAGCGTTAATCCCTTCCGGCATAACAATACCAAACTGAGCCAACATACCTGTGAAACTTTGATCCGTAAAGTTACTATTATCGCCTGTTCCATTTAGCCCAATAACCAAACCATAACCAAACAATTGGTTATCTCGCACGCCCTCAACAGATGAAATATCTTTTAGTCGATCGGCATTCGCCATCATCGAGATAAAAAAAGCACATATTAATAAGCAATATTTCATTGTCATCAATCCAACAGGTTTCAAATTAATTCGGTACAACACCACGATTCAATAGACGAGTTACCCAACCTTGCTCACTACCAGAGGCAATTTCACCAGAACCTGAATAAGTAATACGAGCATCAGCAACACGAGCAGAGTCGATTGTATTATTTGGCTTAATATCTTGTTTACGAATAATACCTGTTAATCGTATATATTCATCACCTCGATTCAAGGTCACCCACTTCTCACCTCGAACCGCCAACACACCATTTGGATAAACATCATACACGGTCACAGTGATAGTGCCATTTAAACTATTACTCTGATTAGCACCAGCACTACCGGCAAAGTTGGTCCCACCATCCGGCAAGACTGAATCAATATTCACCTCAGTACCAACAACCCTAGGGTTTTGAACTTGAGCAGATGATGACTTAGTCAAAGAGGCATCATTAGATTTACTAGAGCTGGTTGTTTCACTCAAGTTAATCGTTAAAATATCGCCAACACGAGAGGCAGTTTGACTACCAAAGAAGACATCACCCATCCCTACTTTATAGATACCACCATTCACATTTTGTGAAGGCTGAGCTTCATATTTAATAACAGGCGCATAATAGGGATCATCAGATCTTGGTCCATAGTTCATATCTGGCGCATTAAAAGGGTCGCTTTCTTCAGGCACATAAGCATGCTCAGGCGCAGGTTCGAAGACTTTCTCAGGTTCCCCTTCAATCACCTCTTCTACAGGTGCTTCCTCTTCTACCACTTCCTCAACAGCAGGCTCTTCAACAACCTCTTCTGCTGTTTCTTCCGGCTCCCATGAAGCACAACCAGTAAGAAACAGAGCCAATAAAAGCGTAAACCGGACCATAGCCATATCAATAAACCTAAAGCTGCTGAATAACGAAACTCATCATGCCATCTGCTGCTGAGACAACTTTTGAGTTCATTTCGTAACCACGTTGAGCGGTAATCAGATTAACCAATTCCTCAACTGAGTTAACGTTCGATGTTTCCACCATATTTTGTCTAACATTACCCAAAGCAGATGTCCCAGGTACATCAACAATAGGTGCTCCGCTGGCTGCTGTTTCAACAAAAAGGTTTTGACCAATTGAAGACAGACCTTCAGGGTTAATAAAACCAGCTAGGGTTAGCTGCCCCACACCTTCACTATCTGCAGAACCCTGTCTTACGATAGAAACAGTACCATCGTCACCAATAGTCACTGAGGAAGCATCTTGAGGGATAGTTATCTGTGGCTCAACCAAAAAACCAGAGGAAGTCACTAAGCTACCTTCTGAATTCAACTGAAATTGACCATCTCGGGTATAACCCATATTGCCATCTGGCATTAAGATCTGAAAAAAGCCTTGCCCTTGAATAGCAACATCCAAGTCTCTGTCTGTGACATTATAGTCACCTTCAGCAAAGTTCTTTTGCGTTGCTGACACCCTTACACCAGCCCCCATTTGAAGACCCGAAGGCAGCTGGGTATTTTGAGATTGCAAACCACCTGGCTGCTGCACTGTGTGATAAAGCAAATCTTCAAATACTGCTCTATCTTTCTTAAAACCTGTAGTAGAGACGTTTGCTAAGTTGTTTGAAATAACAGACAACTGCTTATCCATTGCAGAAAGACCTGTCTTACTTACCCATAATGCTGGATGCATATTAAACTCTCTTAAAAAATTCGATACTTATTATAAAAATACTATTATGCGTTTCTCTGCAAAATACGCGCCGATGCATTACCATTGTTTCGCACCGTATCCATTACTTTAATATTCATTTCAAATTGGCGAGAAAGCCCCATAATCTTGGTCAACTCTTCCACCGCACTAACATTACTACTTTCAAGAAAACCAGACTTAAGCTCTGTATTAAAGTCTTGCTCCAACAGCGCACCGCTTCTCGCTCTTAACAAGCCATCAGGCCCTTTTTCAATTAATTGAGTGTCTGGGTTAACTAATTTGATCTGGCCAATAGTCGCCACTTCTGAGGCAGTTCCACCTTCTGGGATAATTGATATAGTACCGTCTTCACCAATGGATATTTTATCAATAGGCGGCAAAAAGATTGGCCCTCTCGCTCCCATAATAGGCAAACCACTGCCATTCACTAACTGCCCATTAGCAGTAATCTGCAAATCACCAGAACGTGTATAAGCTTCGCTTCCCTGCGCATCAAGCACAGCAATAAAGCCGCTATCTTTCATAGCAATATCAAGAGATCTGTCTGTTTGAATTAAGGCACCAGACTCATAACGAGTAGCTGGGTTTTCTGTCATAGAATAAACACGGCTTGCATAGTGATCACCATACACAGGCATAGCACGAGCTTGCTCGAAATCAGCTCTAAAACCTGTTGTATTAACGTTTGCAAGGTTGTTGGCGCGAATGGTTTGGGCTTGCATGATTTGCTTACCACCACTCATTGCTAGATACAGGGCTCTATCCATTCTATGCACTCCAAATAAAAAGACTACACTTAGCATTCAAACATCATGCCAAGTATAGTCAGCCCCTTTATTTGGAGATTATCTGACAGAGGGTGTCAGATAATTTTAATCAGGTAATTATCTCAGGTTAATAATTGTCTGAGTCACCGTATTTTCTGTTTCTAAGGTTTTCGAGTTCGCCTGATAGTTTCGCTGCGCCTCAATTAAAGCAACCAATTCAGAGGTCAAATCCACGTTTGATTCCTCTAACGCTCCACCTTGAATACTACCTAAAGTCCCCGTATTTGGCTTACCTACGTTCGCTTGACCTGAGTCAGAGCTAGCCACCCAAGAGGTATCACCAGAAGGCGTTAAACCATCTGTATTATCAAAAGTAGCCAAGGCAATTTGACCTAACACAGACGTTTGCTGGTTAGTATAAGTTGCAATCAAGTAGCCTTCTTCATCAAACGAAACACCTTGCAGTTCACCCGCGGTGAAACCATCTTGCACGAAAACATCACTACTATTTAAGGCAAATTGAGTCGAGCCATTCAAATCTAAAGGAATTTTCGCCGATCTATTGGTTGGATCAAAACCAGAAATTTCCAGCGTAATAGGCTGGGTCACGGCAAAAGGCGGAAAACCTTGTGCCACACCAGAGATATTACCTGCCGTATCAAAGGTCACAACCACATCTTCAGGAATATAAGAGGTCGGCTCTCCTGTTACTGGGTCTTCATATTGGGTTTTACCATCAACCGTTACCACCATTTCATAGGTGTTATTTTCACCCTGCTTAATAAAGTAATAACCAAGGGTATGCTCTTCACCTAGACCATCATACAGTGTCTTAGTATTACCATAGGTATATGTGGTTGGATCAGATGGATCAAAGGCTTCTCGCGCAACACTAATTGGCGGAACAACATTAGCTGCCAGCATGGTATCAGCAATAGCCACACCATTTAACGTACCCGTAATAGCAAAAGGCGTTTGCGCCAAGCTAGTTACACTGGCCGTATCTGGCTGACCCGCTCCCATATATAGAAGCTGGAACGGCTCTTCATTAACACCATCACCATTAAGATCTTTACCTTCTTCTGGACCATTAAAGGTGGCATATTGATCAACCATCCAAGCAGCACCTGTATCATCTGTCGCAGCACCATCAACACTGGCATGCACCTGATAAGTATTTGGCAACTCAGACTTAGCATAATAATAAGTAATAATATGATTAGCACCAGCAGCATCAGTTATCGTCTGAGTTTGGGTAAAGTCATAAGTCTCAGGATCATTAGGATCAAAATCAGCCTCAATATAAGGCGGAACATCCTTCGACTCAGAATCAAGGTTAACCTGAATTTCGATATTTGCAGTTGCTTGTGGCGAAATTCTATCGGTAGGTACTTGAAGGTTTTCCAAGTTACCACCCACTATACCATCAACTGCATTATAACCTTCTACGTTAGCACCATCATTGGTTACAAGATAACCCTCAGCATCTAATTTGAAATCACCAGCACGAGTATAGGCTTGTGTTCCACCTAGATTTAAAACAAAGAAACCTGTGCCATCAACAGCCAAATCAAGGTTGTTATCTGTGTAAGCAATATTACCCGCAGAGAAAGCCTGCGCGATGTTATTTACACTCACACCCGAACCAATAGTATTATTACTACCAGCACCAACAACACTGGTATTATATAAATCACCAAACTCTATTCTAGACTGCTTAAAACCCGTTGTATCCGAGTTGGCAATATTGTCACCCGTTACACTTAATGCATCGGCAGACGCTTTAATACCAGATAATGCTGTATTGAAACCCATAACCCTCTCACTTAGCCAACTATATCAAGCTCTTCAGTTAATCCAATTTTGCCCACCCCTGATACATTCAACTCTGTACCATTCGGGCCACTAATCGTTACACCTTCAATCTTGGCAGGAAGCCGAGTCATTAAAGATGTCTTTACACCCTCTCCATCAATAGAAAGAGCCTTAAAATTATATTCTCCGGCTGCTAATGCATTACCTTCATTATCTTTGCCATCCCATACAAATGACTCTTCATGCACATTCATATCACGCACAAGCTGCCCATCTGCATTACGTATTTCTAATGTTGTCGACAAAGACACTTCAGGAATATTCATTTTAACCGGCACATCACCACCCTCATCTAAGGTAGCAACATTGGTATTCGCCATGATTTTTTGACCAACGAGTGTCGATGCAGAAATAGCCTGACTAGAGGTTAATGCACTCGTCATAGACTCCAGTTGAGTCGAAATAGTTGACAGCTCTTCAAGAGAACTCATCTCAGCAATTTGAGAAACCATCTTATTAGTATCTTGGGGCGCTGTGGGGTCTTGCGCTTTTAGTTGCTCAATATAAAGCGTCATAAAAACATCAGTATCCGTTAACGCTTTGGAGTCTTCAGTTGCTTCAACATCAACTCCAGCCTTAACCTTGGCATTATCCGTACCATACTGAGAAATTAGCCCACTTAAGCTAGCATCAAAATCTGCCATAAACTACCTCTACGCTTGCCCAAGAGTTAGCATTTTCTGCATCATACTCTTAGCAGAATTCATCACTTCAACGTTGGTTTGAAATGACCTTGACGCGGACATCATATCGGCCATTTCTTCTACTGGGTTCACATTAGAATAGTAGACATAGCCAGTCTCATTTGCCATTGGATGATCAGGTTCATACCTTGGCTGCAAAGGTGCATCAGATTCAACAATACCTTTTACCTCAACACCAACACCTGCTCCAAACTCATCATTTGAAACCTCATTCCACCCATAACCACGCATAGACTCTTGCATCATGGTCGAAAAGACAGGCTTACGAGCTCGGTAGGTTTGATCTTCAGAACTTGCAACCGTTTCAGCATTAGCAATGTTACTTGCAACCGTATTCAAACGTACTGTTTGAGCACTCATCGCTGAACCGGAAATAGCAAAGATATTATTAAGCGACATTCTTATGAGCCTCCATTAAGAGCTTTCTTCATCGAACTGATTTTTCGATCAAGAAACATAAAGCTGGTATCAAACTGCAAAGAGTTCTGAGCAAATTCAGCTTGCTCTCTTTGCAAATCTACGGTATTCCCATCCAAAGAAGGCTGGGAGGCCACACGGTACGATAAATCTTCATCTTCACGAATTGAACTAGAAGCTAAATCAAAATGCTTAGAATTGGTTGAACGCATTTTTAAAGCATCACCCTGAGCCCTAGACATAGCAGATGAAAAGCTAATATCACGCGCTTTAAAGTTTGGGGTGTCTGCATTAGCAATATTATTCGCAAGAACAGCCGCACGATCACTTCGAAATTTTAAAAACTTATCATGACCTGCAAAAGCACTATCAAACGAAATTGCCATTTATTAAGCCTCTTTTCTTCATTCAATTCATTGGGTCTCTTGATAAAGCAATTATGATGCCAATTTAAATAAGCCCGCAAAGCTAATAGAAACGCATTAACTCAAATTAGTTTTGAGCTTGAACGGCAAAAAGCGGCAACAAAGTGAAGGAAGGCATGCGGCAAACAAAAATAGGAGACAAGCCTGCTGCCATTGGCAAAAAACAGGCAATAAAAAAGCCAGCTACCTAGATAGCTGACTTTTTAAATTTTTTAGCGTCACCTAATTCAGGTGAAACTATTTAGCACGATAAACAATACCCGGGTGACATTGGACTATTTCAAACATATCCGACAAACCACTTAACGCTTCAGAGCCCCCTAAAAATAAATAACCTCCAGGGTTAAGCGCCTTATGCATTCTCGTTAAGATATCCAACTTCAAATCCGCAGAAAAATAGATCAATACATTTCGACAAAAGATCACATCAAACTTACCTAACGCTGTATAGCTTTCGATTAAATTTAAGTATCTAAAGTCAACTCGACTACTTATTGCTGATTTGATTTTCCAAGATCCATTCTCTTGTTTATCAAAATACTTTTTTTGCCTATCTACAGCGAGTCCACGAGCAATAGCAAGATGGTCATATTCAGCCTGCTTTGCGTGAGCTAATATATTAGTACAAATATCTGTCGCTATAATTTTCTCGCCAGCTCTTAAAACACCAGGGTTTGAGGCTTTAAACTCATCAATAACCATACTAATAGAGTATGCTTCTTGCCCTGTTGATGCTGCTGCTGACCAAATCCTCAAGGCAGACTTGCCCTTTTCAGGAAGTATTCTATCTTTCAAAATATTAAATGGATGAGCATCACGAAACCATAAGGTTTCATTTGTTGTCATCGCATTTATTACTTCTTCTTTTAATTTAGCACTTCCGAACTTCTTTAATGCCTCAACCAATTGTTCGAGCTTAGTAAAGCCCTCTCGCTCCAACAATTTCCCCAAACGGCTCGCAACAAGATATTGCTTATTATCACTAAGCAAAATGCCACAGGCTTGTTCTAGGTAATTGCGAAAATGTTCATACCCCTGAGGAGTTATGGCATTTGTACTACTCAGCATCTAGCCCCCGACACCATGTCTTTCCAATGCAGTTAATAGCACCAAAGATTAACTCTTTGAGCATTAACTTGCTTCAACTTGCTTTTCAATTGCCTCGATCGCAATTTTAGCTAATTCATCCGGTTGGAATTTTGCCAAGAATCCATCTGCGCCTACTTTCTTAACCATGGCCTCATTAAATACACCACTTAATGAAGTATGTAATAGGATGAAAAGTTCTTGTAGTCGACTATCGTTCCTGATTTCAGTTGTGAGGGTATAGCCATCCATTTCAGGCATCTCAATATCAGAAATAATCATGGAGAATTCTTTAGTAACATCACCACCGTCATCCGCCATATTTCTCAAGAAGTCGATTGCCTCACGACCGTCACATAAAACGGTTGTGGCAAAACCAACATCTTCCATACAACGCTTAATCTGTTTACGGGCCACGCTGGAATCGTCAACAATTAAGATGTGGTGTTTAACCGCTTCTGTTTGGAACTCTTCACTGACAATACCAGTCGAAATATTTTGTTTAGTTGGAGCAACTTCAGAAAGAATTTGTTCAACATCAATAATTTCGACCATTTCTTTTTCTACCTGACACACGGCTGTTAGGTAGTTATCGTTTGAAAGTCCTTTTGGTGGTGGCTGAATATCGCTCCAGTTCATATTAACAATACGCTCAACACCTTTAACCAAAAAGCCCTGAATTCTGCGATTATATTCAGTAATAATGACAAAGCATTGATCAATATTTTCAATTGGACTGTCTCCAGTCGCCAAGCCGAGATCAAGAATGGGAATAGTTCCACCTCGAATATGCGCTACACCACGAACAACAGGGCTACTGTGAGGCATGCTTGTTAACTTAGGGCACTGTAAAACTTCCTTAACTTTAAAAACATTGATTCCATACACTTGCTTTCCATTCAAGCGAAATAGCAATAACTCAAGGCGGTTCTCCCCAACTAATTGGGTACGCTGATTAACGCTTTCGAGAACTCCGGCCATAAATGCCTCCTACTTGTGATGACACGATTTGAGATTAAACTCTTAAATAGAATATATCGTCCAATGATAGAGTGAATTCTGTTATTTTACTAATCCCTTTAACGCCCACTTTTAATTTTTTATGGAAATAACTGCTCTATGAAGCAATACAAGTTAATTTCAATCATATTTGCGTTGTTGTGCAACAATGTTTTTGCAGCAACAACAGAAGAACAAATTAACTATTTTATTAAAAACATTGAACTACCTAGACTCGCTTCTAGTTACCCCAATGCAGAAATTATTATCAGCTTAGAAAATAGAGGTGGGTTAAATTACCTTCCGGCATGTGATCAGGCGATATCAGTCGAAAACCAAAGAGTAAACTCAAAGAAAAGAACAACTTACGCAATATCTTGCCAACAACCTGAGTGGAAATCTTTTATTCCCGTATCCCAAAAAATTCTTGTTGAAGCAATAAAAGCAATCGCTCCAATCAGAAGAAAACAAACAATTGACGCAAGCAATACTGTGTTAGATAAGGTTGATTTAACGCAAGTTAGAGGGCAAGTTTACTCGCCCTCTTCACCGCCTTACGGCCTCATTGCAAAACGTAACATAAATATAAATACCTTTATAACCAAAGAATTAACTGAACTTCCAATTATTGTTAAACGAGGTCAAAACGTACTCATTTCAGCTCAAAGCGGCTTAATTAACGTCAAAATGAATGGGGTTGCGGCCGAAGACGGTACACTCGGACAACAAATTAAAGTTAAAAATGTAAGTTCTGGTCGTTTTGTGTACGGTAAAGTTGTTTCTGAAGCCGAGATTCGAGTAAACTATTAGGAAATCAGTGAAGAGATTAAAATAACTTTGTATTTATTCATTAAATACCTAAAGTTATAGGTCAATATGCCGATTAAAATGTTAGGCAGGTAAAAAGTTTTAGGCAAAAACTTAGAGGCGAAACAAAATGGCATTTAATATCAATGGGTATGGCAATCAACCCAGCGTAACAAAGAACGATAGATTACAAAAATCTAACGACGAACAAGAGTCAAGTAAATCTGTTCAAGCAGAAAAAAGTGGCACACTTACTGACGACACAGTAAAGCTAAGTGGTGCAGCTCAATCGATGCAAAGCCATCAAAGCAAGATCAATAGCATGCCAGATATGGATATGGCTAAGGTCGAGCAAATTAAGCTTGCTATCTCATCTGGTCAATATAAAGTTGACTCAGAGAAATTGGCGAGCAATATGGTTGCTATGGACTCAATGTTTTAGGCCTAAGACACACTTATTGCCATGCTGCCTCTCATCCCTGTCCTTAAGCGAAATATAGAATTATTAAATATTCTTCTTGATCTTCTGACGCAAGAAAGAGCTGCTTTTGGCTCTTTAAATACTACTCGTATCCAAGAAATATCTGATGCTAAACAGTCTGCCATTGACGAATTAGACTCACTTGGAGAGAAGCAACACAAGATCCTCTGCAAATTTGGGGTTATCAACCCTAGAAAGCCTGAGCCAGGTGCATTTAAAAACTGGCTATCTCAACAGTCGCCCGATGATGAAACCCGACTACTAGTTGAAGAGTGTGAAGAGTTACTGGTTCAATGCAAAGGCAAAAATTTTGCTAACGAAAGAGTATTAAGTTCTGTTCGCCGCCGCAATCAAGCTATGCTAGAAATCCTTAAAGGCCAAAACAAGAAACACAGGGTTTACACTGCTACGGGAGATAGTCGACCTATCAGCAGTAAACACATTATCGGAAGTGCCTAATTAACTGTTTATAATCAATGACTAATAATTGAAATAAGCACAAAATTAAGGTATAAAATCGCACACATACTAAGTCCTCATAGGTAAACAGGATATACCTGCCGCCTCCTAAGCGGCTATTCCAGGTTCGAGTCCTGGTGAGGACACCATCCCCCTTTCGTTATTCCTAATTTAAATCTAATCCTTTCACTTTCTTTACAATCAACTGAACTTTTTATATACCAGAATGTCCTAACTGAAGTTATTTAATATCCCTGGACAAGCTAATGATAGAAATGCTCATTAACTGGACTCAAAACCCAGCTTTGCTCTTTATAGGCATCATTTTGATGTCATATCTTCTAGAAGATGCTGCGATTATTAGCGCTGCTCTTTTAGGGGTTGAAGGCAGCCTCTCATACACAGCAGGTCTAATATCTATTTTTATTGGTATCGCCAGTGGTGACTTAATTCTTTACTACTTAGGCAAATCAAGCCACAGAATTCAGTGGGCTAAAAAACGACTGGAATCAAAGACAGGTATCGAGATTAGTAAACGATTACAAAAGACTGCTTTTTGGTCAATCTTCATCATTCGTTTCATTCCAGGGTTAAGAAGTATTAGCTACTTAGCCTGTGGTGCATTAAAAGTCGACCTGAAAGTCTTTTTCCTTTCTGTCATGAGTGCCACTGCGCTATGGTGTATCTTTATCTACAGCGCCATCTTCTTCATTGGTGATGCCCTATGGCTAACTGATTCAGCTTGGCGTTGGGCGCTTGCCCCAGTTCTACTTTTAATTATTTATTTTGCTAATAGACAAGTTAGCCAGGCCATCACTAAGGAGCCTTCAGTTTGAAAACACACAGCATCCCATTACCAAAAGGTATTAATGAAGGTATGCCTCCTCTTGAGGTGAGCGATAACATCACCTCATTTTTTGAGTTTTGGCCTGCATGGGCCATGTACACCCCCGTGATTATCCAATGGCTATTATTAAGCGCGAGATACAGAAGCTTAAGTCTTCCACTGATTGCCAACCCAAGTATTCCTCTATCAGGCATGGTTGGTGAATCAAAGTCGGATATTTTAGATCTAGCATCGGACGCCTCTTCAAAGTCTATTTGCCAATTCACCACCTATCATAGAGGTGAGGCAGAGACGGCTGAAGCTGATGCGAATCAAGCTTTAGATAAATACTACCAAAAAGGCCTTTCCCTTCCTCTGGTTGCCAAACCAGACTTAGGGTGTCGTGGTGCTGGCGTAAGGCTAATTAACCAAGAAGTACAACTAGTGGATTATCTTAAGGCTTTTCCACTGGGAGCTAAGCTACTCTTACAAGAGAGATCACAATACCAAGCTGAAGCGGGTATTTTTTATATTCGTTACCCAGGTCAAAAACAAGGCAAGATTATTTCTATCACCTTGAAATATACGCCTTGGGTAATCGGTGATGGCGTAAGTACCTTAAAGCAATTAATCATGGCAGATAAAAGAGCAGGAAAGCTATCTCATATCTATCTAGATCGTCATGCAGACAAGCTAGAGACAGTATTAGCCAAAGATGAAGCCTTCCGCCTTGCTTTTGCAGGTAGCCATAGTCGCGGCAGTATTTTTCGCAACGGTAATGAATATATAACCGATGCTTTGACACAATCTTTAGATACTTTCTTTGATGGCGTTCCTGGCTATCACTTTGGACGCTTAGATCTCAAATTTAAAAATATTGATGATCTTATGGCTGGTAAAAACTACCAGATCTTAGAAATGAATGGTGCAAGTAGTGAAGCAACTCATATTTGGGACAGTCGAACAAGCCTTGCAGAAGCCTTCAAAACCTTATTAAAGCAATATCAAATTCTATTTAAAATTGGTTATTTACAACGAAAAGAAGGACATAAGCCTCCTTCTCTTTTACAGCTTTATAAGGCTTGGCAAGAAGAAAAACGTTGGGTTAAGGACTATCCTTCAACCGACTAACCAAATGAAAAGTAACATAAGCAAGATACTTAGCTGCACAATTAATTTGAGATACATGTATGGCAACTAGCAACGAAATGAATACTGAGATTGAAACAAGCCCATTTTTGCTACCTAGGTCGAAAACCTTAAAATGGTTCGCCCCAGCAATAGAAAGCATGACAGGCTTAAAAAGCTTACATAAACACTATTTGGATCGTCCTTCTAACGCCAGTACAGAGTCTTTTTTAACTCATACTCTAGATGCACTAGGTATTAGCTATCAGACCCACAGGCTTGATCAGGATAACATCCCAGCTTCTGGCCCTCTATTGATCGTCGCGAACCACCCTCTTGGTGGAGTTGAAGGTGTTATTCTGGCTAAGATCTTACTCGCTTATCGATCAGATCTACTGGTAATGGCTAATCACTTCCTAAAACGCATTCCAGAGCTTTCTTCCTTGTTTATTGGCGTTGATGTATTTGAAGGCCCAGAAGCAATGAAAGCTAACTTAAAGGCGATTAAGCAGGCCCATAAACACCTAGCTAACCAAGGTGCATTGTTAATTTTCCCTGCAGGTGAGGTATCTACTTATGATAATGAGACAAACCAACTGCAAGATAAAGAGTGGAATAGGCTTGTCGGTAAGCTAGCTCAAAAGCATAAAGCGGCTTGTCTTCCTGTATTTATTGGCGGTCAAAACTCCAAGGCATTTTACCTAGCAGGAAAAGTACACCCACGTTTACGTACCCTGCTTTTAGGACGTGAGTTACTCAATAAAAAAGGCAAAGAGATCCCTATTTACGGGGGGAACCTTATCCCTAACTCTGAGTTTTCAAAACTCAATAATGTGGATGACATCACCAACTACCTTCGCCTTAACACTTATGTTATTGAGCAAAGTAATCTTAGTGAAAACAGCCCACTAAACGCACTTGAGAATCCATTAGAAATCGAAGCAGATATTGGTGCTGATGTATTACAAGAGGCCATTACAGCACTACCTGAAGACAGCCTGCTACTTGAACAAAAACAGTTTAGTGTTTTCATCAGTAGCTCTGAGCATATGGGTCCGATACTGCAACAAATTGGTATTATGCGTGAGCGTAATTTCCGGGTAGTGGGAGAAGGCACTGGCAAATCGATTGACCTTGATGAGTTCGATCAAGATTACATGCACCTCTTCATTTGGGATACAGACGAGAAAGTCATCGCTGGTGCATATCGCTTAGGCTTAGTTGATCAAATACTAGATAAAAAAGGAATTAAAGGGCTTTATAGCCGTACTTTATTCGACTTTGATGACAACTTCCTTAACTTACAAGGCAAGTCGATTGAGATGGGCCGATCAGTCATTGACGCTCCTTATCAACGCAGCCTGTCGGCCTTATTACTCTTATGGAAAGGTATAGGCACCTTTGTTGCCAGGAACCCTAGCTATCAGACTCTATTTGGCCCAGTTAGCATCAGCGGTGAATACCAAACCCTTACGCATCAGCTTATTGTGCAATGTTTAACAGCACATTATTACGATTCCGAATCGGCAAATTTAGTCAAAGCAACGAACCCTCTATTACCTAGTAAAAAGCCTTTCTGGTCCCTAAGTTTGCTTAGTGGCTTAGGCGATTTGCAATTACTGTCCAACCTTGTCTCTCGCTTGGAAAAAGGTAAAGGTCTCCCCGTTTTAATCAGACAATACCTTGCTTTAAAAGGACGATTCGTCAGTTTCAATGTTGATCCAGACTTCAATCAAACGGTTGATGGATTAATTCTAGTAAATTTACCGGACGTGCCTGAACGCATGTTGGGCAAATACATGGGCAATGAACAAGCAAAACGTTATTTATGTCATTACGAGAAAAGCGAGTAGATCAGATGCTTCCAGTTATTAAAGGTAATCTAGAAGGCCTTAAACAAGCCAAAGAAATCGTTGAACGCTTATCTGATAGCGCCTATACCCAAGTGTATACACCCTATTTACAAAGCAGCATAGGTCAGCACTTAAGACATATTATTGATAACTACTTTACTTTGATTCAAGGCTTAGAGAATAGTCACATTGACTATAATTGGCGACGTAGAGGCGCTCTTGTAGAGCAATCAAGACAAACAGCTCTTGCAGAATTAGACGAGCTTAGCAACTGGCTCATCAATCTAGATGAGAAGGATATTGAGCAAAAGCTCAGTCTAGTGTCTGAAGTTTGCTTAGCTGAAACGAAATCGGATTTTGCTCAATCTAATTTACATAGAGAGCTAATTTTTGTGGCAAGCCACAGCATTCATCATATTGCCATTATTAGTATGAATATGCGTTTGCAAGAAATAGAAGTGCCTGAACATTATGGTTTAGCACCTGCAACAGCAACCTTTTTACGTCAACAAGACCAATAACTTCAGGATAACTCAATGTGCACACTTAGCTGGCTTAAAACCAATACTGGATACGAAGTCTTTTTTAATCGTGATGAACAAAGAACACGATTAATTGCTTCGCTACCTGAGCGCTATAAAACCGCTTCTGGTAACCAGTATATTATGCCAACCGATCGTAATTCCGGTGGTAGCTGGATAGGTGTAACAGATTCTGGTGTTGGAATATGCTTATTAAACTTCTATCAAGGTATTACACCTAAGACAGAACTAATAAGTCGTGGCTTGTTAGTTAAAGATCTTTTAGCGCTTAGTAAGGCTGATAAGGTGTTAGATCATATAAAACATTTAAACTGCCAGCATTATGCCCCTTTCACTTTAGTCATCTTTATACCAGACCAAGCTCATCCTATTAGTGTGTGCTGGGATGGCATTCAATTAACTGACCTTATTATTGAATCCCCTTACACCTCGTCTGGTGTGGAATTCCCTCAAGTGTCGCAAGCAAGGCAAGAAACCTTTAGACAATATTTTCAAGGTAGAACGGCCTGTATTGATCAACTAAAGTCATATCATGCTTCCCATTACCCAGAAAAGTCGAAATGGTCTGTATGTATGCATAGAGAAGATGCTTGCACAGTTAGTTTTAGCCATATGTCCATTCAAGAATTTAGCAGTAGCTTTCACTATATTGACGGCTCTCCTTGCGAACAGAATGCTCAAACTTCCTCTATTAGCTTGGACAGAATTAGTCTGATGTCAGAAACAGCATGATGTTAAGAACAAACTTTTAGAAGAAAGATTGCTGAATAAATTTAAGACATAAAAAAAGGCCTAATGGCCTTTTTTTATTAGCATGATTAAAACGGCTTATTAAGCTTCTTTAATCTCAAAGCTATGTACTATCTTAACGCCACCTTTTTCTAGCATCAAAGAAGCAGAGCAATACTGCTCTGCAGATAGTTTTACCGCTTTAGCCACAGCAGATTCTTTTAGCTTACTGCCTGTCACAATAAATTTAACGCGAATCTCAGTAAAAACAGATGGCACTGTATCAGCTCTATCTGCATCAATTTCGGCAACACAAGAGACAACATCTTGACGTGCTTTCTTAAGAATATTGACTACATCATAAGAAGTACATCCACCAAGACCGGCTAACAATAGCTCCATTGGTCTTGAGCCTTTTTCTTGGCTACCATCCATTTCAATAGTAAAGCCAGAGCCAGTTTTAGCTGTAAAATGTACGTCTTGATTCCACTCAACCGTCGTTTTCATTGTCTACCCTTCAAATAATTCTGCTAATTTTGCCCCAGGTTCATTCGCCTTCATAAAGGCTTCCCCTACTAAAAAGGCATTAATATCTTTTTCTCTCATCGCTGCCACATCATCACTCGTGTGAATTCCGCTTTCGGTCACGATAAAGCGATCTGTCGGTATATAAGGTAAGAGTTCGAATGTATTTTCTAAGCTCAACTCAAAGGTATGTAAATCTCGGTTATTGATACCTAACAACTCTGTTTCAGTAAACTCTAAAGCTAGATCTAGCTCTGCTTTATTATGTACTTCAACCAATACATCCATACCAAGTTCACGAGCTAATTGGTCGAGCTCTCTTAACTTATCTCCAGACAAGCAAGCCGCAATCAGAAGAATACAGTCTGCACCAATCGCTCTTGCTTCATAAACTTGAAACTCATCGACGATAAAGTCTTTGCGAATCACAGGTAAGGAGCAGGCATTTCTAGCTTCTTCCAAATAGTCCTCATGGCCTTGAAAGAAATCTCTATCGGTCAAAACAGACAGACAAGCTGCCCCGCCTTTCTCATAAGACTTAGCAATTTCGGCTGGAACAAAAATCTCTCTCAATACACCTTTACTCGGTGATGCCTTTTTTATCTCAGCAATAACGGCTGAATCACCTTGAGCAACTTTCGCCTTTAAAGAAGCAGCAAAACCACGAACACGGTTATGTGAGTTCGCCGCGATAACTGCCACTTTCAACTTTTCTAAAGGAGTATGATTTTTTCGTTCAGTAATTTCTTCATGCTTTCTAGCAACAATCTTCTTTAATATTGTTGGCGTTTCAATTTGCATATTAACCACAATTCCTAAAATTTAGTTATCTAGATAGCATTGCGTAAATGCTGCTAGTTCAGTTAGTTTCACTCGCGCTAAGCCACCGCCAATCACATCTTCAGCAATAGCAACACCTTCAGCAAGGTTATCAGCAATGCCAGCGACATAAATTGCTGCACCCGCGTTTAGAGCAACAATATCACGAGCAGGATTCACCACACCTTTGCCTTCTAGCGCACTATGCACAAGCTCTAAGCTTTCTTCTACATTTTCTGCCTGAAGTGGCGCGATTGATTGAGTTTCGATATTAAAATCTTCTGGTTGAATACTATATTCACGAATCTCATTGTCTTTCAGTTCAGCAACAAAAGTGGGTGCAGCTAAACTGATTTCATCTAAACCATCCTGAGAGTGAACCACCATTACGTGTTCGCTACCTAGACGCTGCAACACTTCCGCCATAGGACGAACCCACTTTTTATCAAACACTCCCATTACTTGGCGTTTTGTACCAGCAGGGTTTGTCAGTGGCCCAAGCAGGTTGAAAATAGTACGAACAGCCATTTCCTTACGAGGTACTATAGCGTGCTTCATTGCAGAGTGATGATTGGGGGCGAACATAAAGCCTAAACCCACTTCTTCAACACAGGTTTTTACCTGCTCAGCAGACAATGCTAGGTTTACACCCGCTTTTTCTAATAAGTCAGCACTACCCGATTTTGACGAAACCGAACGGTTACCATGCTTAGCAACCTTGCCGCCTGCTGCGGCAACAACAAAAGATGATGCGGTAGAAACATTAAATAGCTTTCCACCATCGCCACCTGTACCACAGGTATCGATAATATTATCAATATTTGATAATTCGACTTTAGAAGACAGCTCACGCATTACACTTGCAGCAGCGGCAATTTCAGCAACTGTTTCACCTTTCATGCGAAGGCCTACCAAAAAGCCACCAATTTGTGATGGTGTCGCTTCTCCAGTCATAATTGAATGCATGACTTCATGCATTTCTTCTGCACTTAAATGCTGCTGCTCAATGACAGTGGCAATGGCGCTTTGAATATCCATTATGTCTCCTATCGCTTTAAAAAGTTAGCAAGCAGATCATGACCTGCTTCCGTTAATATTGATTCTGGATGGAACTGAACGCCTTCAATCGGAAGGGTTTTATGTTTGAGTCCCATAATTTCATCTAGCTCACCCTCACATCCTTCAGTCCATGCGGTCACTTCTAAACACGCAGGCAACGAATCTTGCTCTACCACTAAAGAATGATAACGGGTAACAAGTTGAGGATTAGGTAACGATTGGAACAATGACGAATCCGTATGATGTACCGATGATATTTTTCCATGCATTACTTGTTTGGCACGAACTACTTTACCACCAAACACTTGTCCAATGCTCTGATGTCCCAAACAAATACCTAAAATAGGTATTTTCCCAGCAAAGTATTCAATCGCAGCCAATGACACACCGGCTTCATTCGGTGTGCAAGGTCCGGGGGAAATCACTAAATGAGAGGGATTTAGTGCTTCAATTTTCTCTAAGGTAATTTCATCATTACGATAAACTTCTACCTCAGCACCTAGTTCTCTAAAGTATTGTACTAGGTTATAAGTAAAGGAATCGTAATTATCGATCATTAGTAACATAAATATTTCAAGCCATTGAAACTAAAGGTTTTATTTAAATAATATGTTTGAATTACCCCTATTATCACCCCTTTCAAACACTTGAATACAGATAAATAATGACGTATTGGCGCGGATTTTATCTTATTTATCACTGTAACTCTAACACTAGATTTGTATTTCAATATAGCCGCTAAGACTAAAATAAACTCCCTCTTTTAAAACGACATTCATTTATCAAAAAATCCAACAACACCTGTATAGCAGTGCTTTCTATAACTTAAGTTTTGCTAAAGTCCTTTCCCAAAAATTTGAACAGAATAAACGCCATTTTGAAGTGCTTCCCTCTTTGAATACTTACCTCAAAAAACACCTAAGCTCAGATTTTAATGCCGAGTGTTCAAGAACTTGGAACAACTACAGTTAAAGACACAAAATTATTCGATAACCCCCATCTATTTTTTCCGTTTTACAGCTCTCACGACTGCGAGGATATTAAATAAAGTTCATTTATTTTGGAGCAGTTTAATGTCTGGTTGGACACTTTTAATCATAGGAATTTGTTTTGAGGTAGTAGGCTCTCTGTGTCTAAAGCTATCCCATGGTTTCCATCATTTAGTGCCGTCCATACTCAGCTTTTGCTTTTTTGCCCTTGCTTTAACCATGATAAACCTCAGCGTTAAAACCCTAGACATAAGTACAGCCTACGCCGTTTGGTCCGGCGCTGGCATCGTCATCATTACGTTTATTGGCACTATTTGGTTTGCAGAGCAGTTCTCACTGGCAAAGTTCGTCTTCATTTCATTGATATTAATTGGAGTGTTTGGCCTTCATCAAGTTAGCACCAAAACAGTTAAAGCGGAGTCAGGTCATGTCCATTCTATTAAATAATCACGGTTATGATGACTCTTCTTGGTTTCAGGAGTTATCCAGACACTTTCCACAAAAGCACATTCATATCTACAAACAAACTAACGATATCGATTTGATTCGAGATGATATTGAATATGCTGTGATTTGGAACCATCCCGTAGAGGACCTTTTAAATTACAAAAACTTAAAAGGGATACTTCTTTTAGGCGCTGGCACAGAGCATATTGATGCGGCAAGTGCCGTTCCTAACGTTCCTATTATCAGACTCATTGATCCTGAAGTATTAAAAGACATGGGGCTTTACACCCTATATTGGGTCATGAATCAACATCGTCAATATGATACTTATCGCCTGCAACAATTAGCGCAACATTGGCAACGCCACAACTCACCTCAAGCGATAGATTTTAATATAACAATATTAGGGCTAGGTGCTGTTGGAAAAGAGGTTGTAACATGCCTAAAACGCAATGGGTTTAATGTTGCTGGCTGGGATGCTTTCCCGCAAGAACTTGAAGGAATTAACAGTTTTTCCAGTAAAACTCAGCTTACCGAGGCGCTTAATAAAACGCATGTTTTAGTTAATTGTCTACCACTTAACGCGTCTACCACCCACTTTATTAATAGAGCCTTATTAGAACAGCTCTCACCCGCTGCCATGCTTATCAATATTAGTCGAGGCGATATTATTGATGATAGGGCTTTAATTGAAGCACTCGACACTGAGCACCTTAGCCATGCTGTATTAGACACATTTAACGTGGAGCCCTTACCTAAAGATTCACCCTATTGGCATCACCCAAAAGTAACATTGACCCCTCATATATCTGGCGCAACCTACGCTCGCTCGGCAGCAAAACTAATCGCTACCAATATCCAGCGCATTGAAAATGGCGAACACGCTTTTCCTTTGCACCAACACCCTTCTCGAACTCACCAATTAACTGGCTAGGTTCTAGATCATATAGTCACAATGGCAGGAGAAAACCATGACAATCACAGCGCAAGAACTCTCACTTGAGAAACAACAAGAGCAGGTTCGTATTGACCTAGCGGCCATGTTTCGCCTTACCAATATGTTTGGTTGGGACGATACCATTTGGAATCATATAACAGCCCGAGTGCCAGGTTCGGATCATCACTTTTATATGCATAGGTTTGGTCTTAATTACGAAGAAGTAACAGCATCAAATCTAATCAAGGTTGACGAGGAAGGCCGCGTCTTAGAAGGGCCAAGTGATGTAAATACAGCAGGTTTTATCATTCATGGAGCAATTCACCTGAGTGATAGCCACCGCAATAACAAGTTTGTATTTCACGCTCATCCAAAGTCCTGTACAGCAGCCACCGCTTTTAAAGAGCTGCCATTTTTAGTTCAAGACTCATCAATGCTTTACGGGAAGGTAGGATTCCACGATTGGGAAGGCTTATCTGTTGATCCTGATGAACGTCATCGTATCGCAGAGAATATGGGAGATAACAGCTGCCTAATTATGCGAAACCATGGTTTCTTGACCGTAGGCGAAACAGCAGGTGAATGCTTTATGAACATGTACTACTTGATTCGTACCTGTGAAGTTGCCTTACAAGCAACAGCCTCTGGATACGAACTTGAACATGGTGACCCAGAACTATGGAAACTAGCATCCAAGCAATACGAAGCCTTTTCTCCCGGTCTATATGAGTGGCCCGGTCTATTACGCAAGTGCGATCGGCTTGATCCTTCTTACAAATTCTAACCCTAGTGATAGGAGACACACTCATGAAAATCGGTTTTATTGGCCTAGGTAATATGGGATCAGGCATGGCTGCAAACCTGCTTAGATATTGTAAGGCAAATAATAACGAGTTACTTGTATTAGATCTTAATCAAAAAGTGGTTAGCCAGTTTGTTGATAAAGGGGCTAAAAAAGCAGACTCAGTCAAACATATCGCACAAGAATGTAACGTCATTTTCACCTCATTGCCAAGCTCTGTTCAAGTAAACCATATTGCATTTGGTGAAGCTGGTATCTTAGAGAACGCCCAAGCTGGTACCACTTGGTTCGAAACCAGTACTAACGAGCTATCTGAATGGGAGAAGGTTAAAGTCATAGCGCCTTCTCATCTGTCTTTAATTGATGCACCTGTCACAGGTGGTGCGGAAGGAGCGACAGCTGGGACTCTCACCATGCTATTAGGCATTGATGAGCACACACTCACAAAATTTTCTCCCATGCTGAGTGCATTCACAAAAAATGCGATACGTATGGGGCCTTCTGGCGCGGGCTATGTGACCAAACTTGCTCAACTTCACTTAAATTACTTGGTTGCCCAAGGCATAGGCGAAGCCTTAATGATGGGAGCAAAAGCCGAATTAAATCTTGATGTATTACATAAGATTTTACAAAACAGCTGTGCTCAAAGTTACGTCGTAGATAGCTATATTCCCAAAGTACTAGACGGCAGTTATGACCAATCTTTTGCCTTGGGTTTAGCAACAAAGGACATGCGTTTGATTACCGAACTGGGCAGTCATTTAGGCATAGATATGCAGTTAGGCAATCAGGTCTATCACACCTATCAAATGGCCACTGAGAAATACGGCCCAGAAGTACCCCATTTAAGTGTACTTAAGCTAATAGAAGAACAAACAGGCCAGTTACTCCGTAGCTAGTCTTCATCTTCTCACCCGCAAGAATACAAGCTATGCCATGCATTGCAGGCATAGCGAAACCTTTATACTAAAAAACAATAAACACGATCGAGGGTTCTTATAATGAAAAATTCAGGCAGTAACACTGCCCCAAATAATATAGGTGCAAATTCAGCTCCTTTATCCTCTAGCACAAGCTATAAGGTAGGACAGGATAATATTCAACCATTTGGTATGGATATCCATAACTTGGTTTTCCCTGTTTCAGCACTGAGTATTATCTTATTTGTCGCTTTCACACTCATTTTTTCTGAAGAAGCGGGGACACTATTCAATGAGCTAAGACCTTGGCTTACCTCTCAATTAGATTGGTTCTTTGTCATCAGCGTGAACTTCTTTGTACTCTTTTGCCTTTTTCTTGCTGGCTCTAAAATGGGCAGAGTCAGAATCGGTGGCGCAGATGCTAAACCCGAATTTAGTTTCCCTGGCTGGCTAGCCATGCTCTTCTCCGCTGGGATAGGTATTGGCTTGATGTTCTTTGGTGTATTAGAACCTGTCTCTCATATGCTAAGCCCGCCTCTTGGAGTGATTGCTGAAAGTGAAGAAGCCGCCAGACTTGGTATTGCCGCCGCCACTTTCCACTGGGGACTAAGTGCGTGGGCAGTATATGCCGTCGTTGGCCTTGCCTTAGCATATTTTAGCTTCAACCATGGCTTACCCTTAACTTTACGTTCGGCGTTTTATCCTCTATTAGGCGATAGAGTTTGGGGAGTATCTGGCCATATCATTGATATTCTTGCCGTATTTGCAACCGTATTTGGCCTTGCTACCTCGTTAGGCTATGGCGCTGAACAAGTAGCAGCGGGTCTTAATGAGCTCTTTAACATTGAGCCGACAGCGATTGTAAAAGTAGTTCTTATTCTAATCATCACAGCCATTGCTATTTGCTCAGTTGTCGCCGGTCTTGATAAAGGGGTTAAACGCCTTAGTGAGATCAATATGATTATGGCAGTACTGCTATTGCTATTCGTACTGTTCGCTGGCCCTACGTTAGATACATTAAGTAAATTCGTTGTCGGCCTTGGCGATTACCTCTACTACAGTGTGCCTTTGTCTAATCCGGTTGGCCGTGAAGACACTGGTTTCTACCATGGTTGGACAACATTTTACTGGGCTTGGTGGATAGCTTGGTCTCCATTTGTTGGCATGTTTATCGCGCGTATCAGTAAAGGTCGTACCGTTCGAGAGTTCATTCTTTGTGTTCTCATTGCACCGACACTTTTCTGCTTATTATGGATGGTCGTATTTGGTGGCACCGCCATCGAACAAATGGCATCTGGTTATGATGGCGTCAGAGACGTAGTGAACAACTGGACCCCTGAACTTGCACTATATCGTCTATTAGATGGTTTACCTATGAGCTTCATAGTGTCATTTATTTCACTTATTCTGATTGTCATCTTCTTTGTGACATCATCTGATAGTGGCTCATTAGTCATTGATACCATCACGGCAGGTGGAGTACTTAACCCGCCAGTACCACAACGTGTTTTCTGGTGTACGTTTGAAGGGCTTGTGGCAATCGCACTTCTGTTAGGCGGTGGTCTTGGCTCACTTCAAGCCGCCACGGTCTCAACAGGCTTCCCTTTTGCTATCGTCTTATTATTTATGTGCTTTAGCCTCTATAAAGGGCTATCAAAAGAAACGGTTTAACGTCTAAGCTAAAGCAAAGCACCTGGTTTAAACACGAGGTGCTTTCGATAGCATTTGATATATGCTTTATTATTCAACAGATTAGAATCGCAATAATTACTGATGCCTATAATATGAATATCGAAAATTTACGTGCATTTCTAGAAGTAACAGCGACAGGTAGCTTTCAAAAAGCCTCTGAAAGTCTGCATATAACTCAATCCTCAGTAAGCGCTCGAATAAAAGCACTGGAAGACAGGCTCAATCGAGAACTTTTTACTCGAAAGCGAGATGGCGTTGCTTTAACGAATGGCGGTAAAGCTTTCTACCCATACGCCCTGTCAGTTGTAAAAACATGGCAACAAGCACAGCAGGAAGTCTCCCTGCCACCTGATATAGATAATATCGTGAGCCTAGGCATACCGGTTCATTATTGGAATAAACTCTATTCAGACTGGCTTAATTGGATGAATGAAAATGCGCCAGGAACAGCGACCCGCATTCAATCTGATTATTCAATTTTTTTACTGCATGAACTAAGAGAAGGCTTATTGGATCTAGCTTTAGTTTTCTACCCAGAACTAACGCCAGGCCTTCATTTCGAGCCGCTATTTTCAGAGCAGCTCATCATGGTTTCTAACGAAGCAAGGCATGTGAATGACGGTCAAACACAAGGCTATATCTATATTGATTGGGGGCATCAGTTTCAAGAACAACATAATAGGGAGTACCCCAATGTTCCCCATCACCGAATTACACTCGCTTTAGAGTCTCAGGCACTCGTGCAAATCATCGAACGTGGCGGCTCGGCTTATCTAGCCTCTTCAACAGCCGAACCTTTTATCAAGGATGGAAAGTTATTTCGTGTAGAAGGTGCAAAAGAATTTGCCATCACAATTCATTTGGCCGTCTTGGATAATAAGAAACAAGACCCAGCCATTATTGCTGCCATAGAGGGATTGAAAGCCACCCGCTTTATTCAAGATCACACACTTAAAAGCCTTTCTTAAAAACCTCCCTCTTAAGATGACACTATTTAGCAGCAGGTTTAAAGTAGATGCCAAATTTCAAGGAAAATCACTGAATCAAGACTTCAGTGACTAGCGCACTCAAGCCCTTTTCATCTATCTACTTTTTAAACTTAAATTAGGTTTTGATCGATAAAGTCATAGTCAAAATTAAAACCGATCCCAGCTCCCTTTGGCATATCGATAAAGCCATCATTAATCACTATTTTTTCCTGATAAAGCGGTGCAAACCAGTCTACATGCTCAACTGAAATACAATTATCAGCAGACCCAGCAATACTCAAACTTTGCTCTGTAAAAATATGGCTAGATACAGGTATATGATAAGCCGATGAGAGCGCGGCAGCCTTACGAAACTCAGTTAGGCCTCCTATACGCTGTAAATCAGGCATGAGAATATCCACGGCCTTATGATCCAACATATCTTTCATACCAAAGCGTGTGTAATCGGTTTCACCACTTGCCACAGGTATATTTATGGCTTCTAGCACCCGATTATGGCCAGTTAGGTCATGGGCAGGAACAGGCTCCTCTAACCAAGCGATATTGAAGTCTTCTAATTGACGACCCAAGGCAATCGCCTGCCTTGGCGTTAATGACTGATTTGCATCGGTTAAAATCTCAATCTCATCACCAACAGACGCCCTTAGCGCACGCGCACGCTCTACATCTTCTTTTAAGTCAGATTTTCCTAACCTCAGCTTCATAGATCTGAAACCCTGATCAATAAAGCCATGGGCTTCTTCGATCAATTCATCTACGCTTGAAGAAAGCCAAAGGCCGCTGCTTGCATAGGTTTTTACTTTGTCACGACAGGCACCAAATACTTGATACAGTGGCATATTTGCTTGCTTACCAATGAGATCCCAAAGCGCGGTATCTATGGCAGAGATAGCCGAAATGGCAATCCCTTTTTGCCCAACAGGGTTACAGTCTTGCCACATTTGTTGCCACATTTTTTCAACATAAACAGGATTATTACCGATCAAAAATTGCGTGAGGCTTTTGATCATGGCATCAAATACATCTAACCTATCTTTATTTAAGGCAAACACATAATTCTCACCCACCAGCCCTGTATCCGTCTCTATTTTAACGATCACAACACCCACAGAATCTGTTTTATGAATGGCTGTAATTAAAGGCTTCTTTAGAGGGACGAGAACCTTTTGAGTCTGTACATTTATTATTTTCATTTGGTTTATCTCTATATTAGGAGCAGAACATAAACCAATTTTAGAGAGAGCCAGACTTAAAAAATATTTTATAATTTTTAAGTCCTTATTAAATTATTTTTATACCGCTAAACAGTTATATTACAGAGGAAAAAGACGTTTCTTACTAACATGAAGGACGCTTTTAATACTTGTATTAAATTATTCAATGGATGACATTAAACAATCGATTTGTTGCCCTATCATCAGCCACCTATGATGCGAAATAAACATAGGAGTCTTACGTGATTGATATTATTCCACCCCTTCATTTGAGTGATGAATCACTGAATAAACTCTTCAGTTATAGGCTTAGCCGTATTCGCGAAGTCATGCGTCTTAAGCAAGTGTCTGTCTTAATTCTGACCAGCCCTGTTAGCTTACGTTATGCGGTAAATTTTGATGAATATCAGCTTTTTCAATCACATATACCGACTTGTTATTTATTTTTATCACTCGAAGGTCCGACTCAATTACATGGGGCGACATGGAGAAACTTCCCTAATGTCACTCACTATCAAAGCTCAGATTTTCTCACCCCTTTTGATGGCGGGTTAGACTTATCGACGAATACACAGCACTTAATCAGTCATCTACAGGCATTTTCCCAGCAACTTAATGAACCCATTGAGTCTGTGGGACTAGAACGTATGTCTCCTCTAATTAGCCAACGCTTAACAGATAAGGCTATCCAAGTTTATGATGCAGAGCCCATTATTGAACAGGCCAAACTGATCAAATGTGAGTTAGAAATAGATTGTTTAAAACATAGTATTCAAGTTGCTCAATACGGAATGCAGTTGATGTACCAAGCCTTACGACCAGGTATCACAGAAAACCAACTTTGGTCGATTATGCATCAGGTCAATGCTGCACATGGAGGAGACTGGATTGAAGGGAATATGTTGGCATCTGGACCAAGAACAAACCCTTGGCTACAGGAAGCGAGTCATCGCATTATTGAAAAAGGCGACATGGTCGCTTTTGATACAGATATGATAGGGCCATTAGGTTATATTGCCGATATCTCTCGTTCTTGGGTATGCGGAGGCGGCAAGGGGAATCAAGCTCAACGAGATGCTTATCGTCATGCCTATGACGAAGTACATCATAATATGCAACTGATTAAACCCGGCATCAGTTTTAGAGAGTTAAGTGAGCAGGCTTTTATTCGTAAAACAGAATATAGAGACAATCGTTATGTTTGCGCCTTTCATGGGGCCGGCCTCAGTGACGAATACCCTAAAATCTATTATCAAGAAGATTGGGCACGCAGTGGCTATGATGGCCTAGTCCAAGAGAACATGGTTTTATGTGTTGAAAGCTACTCTGGTATTAAAGGAGGCAGTGTCGGCGTTAAGCTTGAAGAGATGGTTCGCGTCACATCAAAGGGCATTACTCCCTTAACAGACTTCCCGTTTGAAGATGAGCTACTCAATGATTCTTACCTAACTTAGAGTCCTAGCTTAAAACCCTAATCTAGAGCCCTTAACTTAAAGCCCTAGAGCACAGACTGCAAAGTCTCTCTCGCCATAGATACCAGCTCAGGGTTAATAGGGTCCTTAGAATAAGACAGAAAAACAGGGCGCTTAAACTTAGGCGCATCCTCAACATAAAATAAGCGCTGGCTGGCAATTAATTCATTCACCATACGCTCTGGAAAATAACCTGCGCCGCCATAATTAAGGATATAGTCTAAGCCAACCATACCTAAGCCTACAGATAACCTAGGTGCTTGAGCATCAGGGTAGGCCAAGGTATGAGCCTCACGAAATTCATCACCCCAGTCAACAAACACATAATTTTTTACCCAGTCTGTTCGAACTTTGCGCGGTTCAGATGCGACTAACACCAAGATATCTTCCATCAGCAATTCAGTCCGTAACTCAGCATTTTGTCTATTTACATAAGTCAGAACAAGATCTAACTCCCCTTCGACTAATTGGCTTAACAGGCTATCCGAGTAATCCATCACAACACGTGTGCCGACTTCTGGTGAGCTGTTCTGCATCTGCTCAATCCAAGCCGGGGTAATTTGCTGCCAAAGGTTTAACTGCACACCTAAAGCGACCAAGCCTTCCATATCTTGGGGTAAAGCGATTTCCTGTTTCGCTTGTTCCCATGCTTTGACTACCTTGGTTGCATAGCGAATAAAATTACGTCCCGCTGGCGTGAGTTCCGAACCATCACGTTTACGGTTAAAAAGCCGCGTATTAAGCTGATCTTCGAGCACTTTAATACGAGCACTCACAGTTGATTGGGTAATAAAAAGATTTTCAGCGGCTAATTGAAAGCTGCCATTTCGCGCAACTTCTAAAAAAGCTCTCATGTGATTGATATTCATATCATCCAGCCATTTACTATTCTTCTACTAAAGTTAGTTATATTCGATTTTTTGATCAACAACTTAAACCTAGTTCGTCGTTTCTAGATATGTTTTTTTGCAGCATAAAAAAAGGTGCTCTCAAATTGAGAACACCCTAAAGTGAAGCACAACACAATCTTTTAAAGATTAGTCCAGTAGGTCATCGGGACGATTGGCTTCACGCTCAAAGTGAATAGGTAAAGCACGACCATAAAATTGGCGAGCATGTTCGGGGCGATTAACCGTATCTGGATCACGCATGTAAGTAGGTAAAGCAATATAACGAGATTGGCCTCCCTCCACTCGAGTAACACGGTGCATAGAAAAACGCCCTTTAAATATTTGCATATCGCCAGGCCTTAGCACCAAAGAATGTACCTTGGATAAGTCACCTCCTAGTACCTTAGAGACTTCTTCAAGATTCTCTTCTTCAGGTGAACGTAAATCAGGATAGTATTGGAATTCCCCACCTTTTATTGGCTCTTGCACCAAGATACTGACGGTAAATTCGTTACCATCAAAGTGCCAAGGAAAGTAATCACCTTCATCCATAACACTGTAGGGGTTTCTTCCTAATGGATCAGCCCAACGGTAAATAGGCCCAACTCCTAAGCAATCTGAAACAAATTGCACAACCACATCATGATCATAAATCGCTCTTAGATCAGAGCTTTCTTCAAGGATATCTGAGTTAACAAAACCGCTAGATCGTTTCTCAAAGAATCTGGCTGGATGAGTCTCTGGTAAAGCCGTGTTTTCTTTCGTCATATAAGGGTTATGACTGTTTTGAGAACGATAGATTTGATCACGTAAACGCTCTACTTCCTGACGCATACGTTCAATTGATTCTGGACGAATCATATCTGGAATATGGCAACAGCCTAACCTGTCTAATTCCTCTTTACATCTCTCAACTAAAGCGTGTCGCTTAGGAGAGGTTAGATCATGAATTGGGTACTGTTCCAGATCGATAAAGGCTTCTAAAGAGGGCTTGTTTGATGGTGCGAAAGATGCCTCCACACTCATGTTTTCTTTGCTAACAGCGGCTTGATCAATAACAACTTTAGACATATTCGCACCTAATATTAAACATATTTTTAAGACTTGGCCTAAGGCCATGTCAGACAATTTAGTCAATTTAGAGGCAGTTGAATAACGAATTATTCAGATGGTGAATATCGATTTTTTCGATATCTATGAGGATGTTTAGCTAGGTCGATTAATAGCAACTAAGTCACTTATCGAGCCATATGTGAATCATTTAGACGCGCATTATTTAGAAAAGCCTTATTTAGAAAAGCCTTTTAAAGGTTTCGAGTCTGTTGTTTTACCTCTTCGGCAAAGCAACGAATGGCCTCATCAATTTCTCCGGGGCGAGTATGTAGTGCAATTTCTACTTGGCCCAAATCCGGTAAATTCGAAGCGGGTTTAATTATACTCCACTCCTCTTTTACCAAAGATTCCGCTAAGGCAGAAATAGCCAGCCCGTTTGATATTGCAATATCAAACCCCGTCACCCCTTGGCATTCAAACGAGACAAACCAATCTAGCGCCACATGGTTGAGTGCATCAATAATCCCTTTGCGGTATGAGCAACCTTGTTCATACAGGGCAAGCGGTAAAGGTTTACTCATATCTAGCGTTAAGTCTTTGGCTTTTACCCAACAGATGTTTTCTCGTCGAATCAAATCACCACCGGATTCTAACGGATCATGAGTAACGAGAATCAAGTCTAGTTCGCCGGCATGTAAACTCTTATAAAGGTTATGGCTGTTATCGTTTTTGATTTGAATTTTCACTTTAGGAAAGCGATCAATGAACTGACGTAATGGACGCTGAATAAAAGCTCTAGCATAGCCATCTGGAATACCAAAGCGGACGACACCCTCTAGGTCATCATCATTAATTGAATTAAGTGCTTCTTCGGATAAGCTTAGAATTTTACGAGCATAGGAGAGTAATACTTCCCCTTCACGGGTTAAGGTAAATTGGTTATAACCTCGATTTAACAGCGACTTGCCGGCCACTTCTTCCAACTTCTTTAATTGAATACTCACTGCTGCTTGAGTGCGATGTAAAGCAATAGCCGCTTTAGTAATGTTACCTGCATCGACTATCGTGACAAAGGTGGCTAACTGGTTAATATCTAGCCTTTTCATAAGGTGAGTACTCTTTAGGATCTGACTTTCTGCAATGTAGCATTAGGACACATACTTTGTCATAAGAACTAAAGCGAAATAAGTTCGCTTTAGTTCCAATTTAACCTACCCACCTTACTTTAGCAGCGGAGCGAGTTTGCCCGCTTGCTCACTGGCTTGAGTACTTGCTTGGCTGTAACTTGAGGATTGCATCGGCGGGGAAGTTGTCCCTGCACCACCTGGATCACTCCATGAATACGAATGATTATGAGAGCTTGCCACATTCGCAAGATCAGCCACTGTATTCATTAAATCATGCAGCAGACTATAGATATTTGTCGACTCATCTCCCACATGATGCTTAGCCGCAATAATTTCGCGTAGCTTGCCAATTTGCTCAGTTAAGTCTTCCTCTATGGTGAGCTTGCTACTTTTGCCTTTCGCTTCCCACTCATTATCTTGATTGACTTGAATATAAGCCTGCTCAGACTGCTGCCACCTTTGATCTGTCTCCGCCATATTAGGCAATTTCAAACCATGGGGAAAAACTGAGCGTATAAAAGGATGGGCGGGGGAGCCATACATAAAAGCAATTTCAACCAAGGTACCAAGACTCGGCTTTGACCAAAACCCTCTTTGTTCTCCACCTGCATTCACAGGTAAAAGCACATCCTCCAGAATCGGCAACTCAGTATCTTCCTCACCATTTACATCTAAAAGCTGTACTGAAACAGAATAAACAGGAGCTTCTTCTGTCACAACCTCACCTGCCAAAGGGGTTAAAATATCCGTTACTTTCGCCCACATAGGCAAATGCCAACCTGAGGCTAACTCGGGATATTTCTTTTGCATTAATCGCGTTAAGGCTTTTTCCATGACACCACCATTTTTGCTTCCTGCAATCTCACGCTATAAAGACGATTCCCATTAAGCAGGTAACCCGGCCTTAAACCCGGAATCGCCATTAATTCAGCGCTTTGAGTTGATAACTGTTTATCCAGCACAGCTGTTGGCACCTCTACGGGAACGTCAACCCAATGACTATCAGGCCAAGCGCCAATATAAATAAGACCGTCTCGCTTTTGCTGCCAAGTAAAATCTTCTATGCCAAATACTTGGGCGATTTTATTTAGCAGATGAAAGCCAGAACCCGTATTAACAAAATAAGGCACAGGTGTAGAAGCATAGCTAGACTGAGGTAAGCTAAAACCACAGCCCGTTATCGCTTTCACCTCTGTCAGTAAATCCTTAAGTGTTTTATTGCGTAATGCCAAGGGCACACGCATGCTCAACACATTAGACTTTTCTCGACAAAATAGGGTTTGAGACTGATTTGAAGCAGGCGTCGAACGCTCTATATAGCCATAAAAATGGCCATGCTCTTGTCCGTTATTAATCCCAAAACTGAAATAGACAGACCCTGTTAAGGCTTTCTCAGACTGCACCACAAAGGATGCACGGCCAGCGGCCATCGCATCCAATGCAACATCATGAGAAACCAGGTTCACTTGCTCGCCGTTTACCTTGAGTACAAAGTTATATTTCATTCCTTGTCCCCTCATCGGCTAGGGCAGAATCCAAGTACTTAAGCACATTATCCAGCCAGTTACTGGTTTCGCCACTCTCAGCTTCAGAGGCAACACTGGTATCCGCTGTCGCCACCTTAGGCTCATTTTGCTTAAGCTTCATGGCTTCCACTTTTTCAGGGATAGAAAGGTGTTCGACCAAGACAAAAGACACAGACCAGGCTTGATCATCATCCAACTCTTGCGCCGACACCTTGTCGCTAAAGCGTACTTGTCGAACCGCAAAGGCTCTCGCCGTTTGGTTTTCTATGTTGTAAATCAAACGAGTACCTTTATCTTCATCCAAAGCCGTACTCAAACTCACAATATTGGCAAGCTCAGTCGCATCGTCATATTTCACCTTCATCGCCACACGAAGACGCTTAGGTTTAAAGCCCTTCTCAGCTGTGGCCGAAGAAGAACTTTGACCAGACAGATCCTCCTCCGGCAAAGCCAACTCACACGTCACCTTCACCCCATAGCCAGAGATTTTAGTGTTGTTGAGAATGAGGGTAATCATGGGGACTCATCCACTAGCACCTCAGCAGCCAAATTTACCAATGCTTCTGGCCAAGGGAGCTCTGCTTGAATGCTCTCTCGCTCAACCACGGCAAGGTCCATCAAACGAGCATATTCATCAGTCTCACCAAGATGCGCTTTAATCTCTGCCTCCTCAAGAAGCGGACGTACTCTGGCGGTATAAGCCGCTTGTCTTGCATCATCAACAGCTTGATAAGCATCTTGGTAATCATCTTCAGCCTTTCGAACACGCCAAACATCATTATCCTTCACTAAAGCATCGTTGAAATGACATTCTAATGCCTGCCAGCTTTCATTCAGCACAATATGCTTTCTACCGTATTCATCAATAAAGAAAGACGTCCTTTCTTCTATTGTCATATCAAGATACTTCACACCATCAAAGCGCAGTTTGGTAATATCAACAGAACTTGCCAACTCAATATTATGAGTTTGAGCTTGAGTAGTACGGCCTACAACTAGGTCATTATTAAGAATTGCAAACATTAGATAACCTCCGCTTTTAAGTATGAGACGGCATTCAGGTGAGACCAGCCTGCATACCAGTTGCAATTAAAATATAAAGTGCCAGTCTCTAATGTAGAACTAAGAATTGAGTCTATGTGCCTTCGTTCTAATACAAACTCATATTCACCCGAATTTACTGCCTGATACTGATATCCAGTACCATCATCTCCAACATGATATCTACCCGTGGAATAAATAACGTCTTCATTTAAAGTTAAACGTGAAAATCCATAACCAAGAGTTACAGATGAATGAAGGAAACTTGTTTTTATACGAACTTTTTGAGCCCTAGCAAAACCATGATCCAAGGAAAGCACCATAAGGTCTTTAGTGCCACTCATTTGAGTCGAGTCCATAGTCTCAATAGCTGCAAATACACCTTTCGGTATATCAGACACATTTTTATAGACCTTCAAAACACCGTTCTTGACCTCTGCCACTAACATATCGTCATAACCCGTATCAAAGGCTATATCATGGTCTTCTAACGAATTAGAGTTATAAGTTAGATCAGCAAGGTCTTTAAAATAAAAACCTTCTGTTAAGTTAAACCTTAAATGGTAAGTTTTAGCACTATCAAATGAAAAAGACTTAACAGCATAATCAGACGTATTCACTTCTAGCCAGCCATAGAAAATGAAGCTCTGGCCATCGGCAACAGAAACCGAAGAACTGTTGATAGTCACTTCCAGACGATTATCATCAGTTAAAACTTCAGGGTATATTGGCAACTTTTTTAATACTATATTTCGCTCTAACTCAGCTTCGTTAAAGTCTTCTGTTTTAAGGTACTGACTATGTGCATCATCTTTTGCTAAATGGTCAGATATCGCCTGGTCAGTATCTTGTCGCAAAGCCTCAAACGACTCTTTTGCTATCGTCATATCTTGCGTGGCTTCGCCTAATGCATTAATGGCATCGAGTATTTCACTCATAATAATTCATCCTTGAATTAACCTAGGCTCAAAAAGGCCTAGGTGTATGTAATAGAAACTTATAATGTTTTATAAGCGGGTTTTACCGTAATAAGCGATAGAGCGAGGGCGGGTTTCATCGTTCGCGTTTGCCAATGCTTTTGCTGTATCCTCATCATCAGGTAACGCAAAACCAGTATTGTCACCATACCTATAAGCACTTATGGTTGTATTCTGACCTTGTGAATAGACATAAGGAATCATTGCTAAACCATATTGTGAAATACTACCAATTCCCACATCATGCTCATGACCTGCGATTTCACAATCTTTCCAACTAGCAAAACCACGTCCAGTATCGACACCTCGTCCATCGTCAAACATGCGGATAAATTCGCCACCCACTATAGGCAAAGTAAAAGTAGTTGAACCATCACCTTCTCCCCAGAAACCACCATAGGTTATTGGGTCAGCATCTTTTGACGCTTGATCAATTAAATTTGAGGTATTTTTAATTTTGGCCCAGGCAATCGAATATTCTTCTCGACTAATTTCAGCACCATTTAACGCTACTTCACCTATGCTAAGTACATCTGTGGTATCTGTTACTAGCTTACCAATATCTGAAATAGCATTGCCTGTCTTAGGATTCACTTGATCAACAACATAAAAAACTGAGCCGTCGTATCTAAGCGTTACCAATGCCCCTGCAAGCAATTGATTTGCAGCTGTGACATTCATGATATTTTTGGTTCCTTGACCATTCACATCAAGAGTCATTGAACCAATATCATTTGTTTCTGAAATAAGAATACGTACTTCATCGCCGGCTAATAATTCTGTCACTATAGCTGGAGAAATCACGGATAGCTGGTTTTTACCATTCGCCTCTGCGTAATCTTTTAAGTCATGCAAAGCCTGAATTGATGCGGCTAGAGTCCCCTGATACCCATCAAAAATAGTCTCAAACATTTCCTTCGTTTGTACTAGCTCTTCAGTTGCTTCCTTCATCGCAACTAAAGAATCTGTAAAATCACTCATGTTAAATTCCTTTTAACCTTCACTCTATTTAAGCTATATTTCATCACTAATTATCCGTTAACGGATATCTCGCTTTTATTTCTGCAACCTTGTTTCTCCATGCTTGTTCGGACTCTGGGGCCTGATCAAACTGCCATTCCATATAAAGAGGGTCTGATTCAGCTTTATAAGCTCGTTTTCGCTTATCTAAGTTTTGTGACAACTCAAAGGCTTTTTGATTTAGAACTGACTCTATTTGCTCGTTGTTCATACCTAAAGTAAGCATGTATTCATTGGTAAAATCAGTTTGGGTTTGACCATTAAAAATGTATGTATTCATTCAAACTCCTTTTAAACAAAATAAGCTGGGCGAAAGCCGACATATCCGTCTTTATGTAAACGAGAAATAGTCAAATGTAATGCACCTATTCCAACATCTCCACCGTTCACCCAACTTCCACCGCGTAAAGGGATTCGTTCACCATAGTTGCGGACGTAGAGCGATCCGTCTAACTTCGACGCTCCTTCAAACTCTATAAGAAGTCGGCGCAACTCTTCACGTTCTATATAACCAGCACCTTTCGTGATTGATGAAATTACACCGTTATACATATAAGCTCCGTTACTAAGGTCACCAATAGGCCCATTACGATTTGTAATACCACTGCTTAACACAGGAGATCCAGCTTCCCCTGAGGTGGTATTTAATGTTGAGTCAAAATATGCTGAGTAACGATGCCAATTCTCTTCTGTGAGGGAAGGATCATTATCAAGTGAAGTGATAATCTGTCCATCTTCTAATTTCATTTGATCCACCCGTTCCCACACATTTCCAACCAGATCTTGAACTCCGAAAGCGCCGTGATCGTGTGCCCATGTATCTGGTCCTGAACCTGTATCGCTTCGTGCAGTTCCTGAAATATCTCCAGGCAAGCCACCATCTGAACGTAATGCAGCTTCCCACTTGGCATCATGAGCACGACCATAATTCGTATTACCACGAGGAACTGTTTCATTCGCTAGGGACCAAAGCGCAATAGCTGCCCACTCATGAATAGACATCATGTGCCAACCTTCACCCTTATTTGTACAAAGAGATTTGGCCGTATCATAATCAACGCTTGTTTTTGGTTGCACGCCACCAATGACAGAGCACCCCCCGTTAGCTCCCTCAGAGGCTAAATATTTACCTATTAATATTTCCCCTCGGTCCACACCATTAGTCTTAAATGCTGGATGTGTACCTGTGCCTAACCGCATATCAACGCCTGTTTTAGCAAACACGGCATCGTTGATGTCTTCACAGTTAAAACGGGGAATCACCACCATAATATTGGGGTTACCTTGCGCATCATAAATGACCGTATTACGGCCGCCGCTGGCATCTTCAATGGCTTTACGGTATCCATCTGTGGCCATAATCGTTAATGAAGCCGCTTTTTCAGCAAAGTTAGTATTTACCTCATTAATAGCAACATCTGCATCAACCCTAATTGACTCAAATGATTCCTTAGTATCTTTCATTTCAGACGCAGCTAGCGTTAACGCTGCCGTCGCTGTACTTAATTCACTCATAGTTTCCCTTCCAGAGTTAATAATCTTTCATGATTCTTAATGGCACTGCTTAAAGCTGAGATAGTTGCGGCGCTGTTTTGCATTATGCTGGTTTGCATAGCGAGCATTTCTGCTTCGTAATCAAACTGCCAAGATTCCAATGGCAGATCTGCACCCGTGAGTTGTTTAGCATTACTAAAAGGCACAACTAGATTACGGTTAATCACCTGACCTATGCCTTTTCGTTTTTTATTCAACGGAATGTATGAGTAGGCTAATAACTCTTCTGTGTCAGTGACTATGCCGTAAAAATTAAAATCAAATGGCGTTCCATTTCCGCCAACTTCACTGCCAACATCACTTCCTAATACCAGTGAATAAGTCACGGCATTGTCATCGTTATAATGGGGGTCTTGTGCTGTTATTTCGCCACCAACTAACTGGCTATCAACCGGTATCCCCATACTCGGGTCTGCTGGTGTCGTTTCATCCGCTCCAGGTACATTAGCCAAGATAAAGTGGGTGACCACCACAGGCTCTAAACTCGCTGCTTTTTGGGCAATGTAGCGCGCCCCTGCATCTGTTACTGTTCCACTTACTATATCTGTCATCATTCGTCCTTAAATTGCATTTATCCTATCTTCGCTTCGTTCAATAAAATGCTGAGCGATACTTGCCTTAGCAGGCTCTGTCGTATCAGCAAATACATATTCCGTTCGTCCATTTATTTGCTCTACCCCTCTATCAATACCAAAGCTAAATCCCTCTACGGCGATGGACTCAATAGCATCCACCATCAAAAATTCATAACGGCGACAGGTTCGGCCGTATTGGCGAATAATATGGTGAGCAAGCTCTGGATTTTGGGTCAAACTAGAGTCAGCTAACCAAAGGGTAATAACATCCCAGTCGCTTTCACTGTCTCTTTCTATCTGCCCATACAAGGGCACATCAAAGCGAGCTAGAACCTCTTTAAAGCCGCCTTTACTGCCCGCATCTATGGCATTTTTTACCCCGTGTTTTACCCGTTTTCGAAAGAGCTCATCTGGCTCATCAGCGAATCGGTCAATATCATTTTGATACGCCAAAAGCTTTAGCACATAGACATGGCAAGTTTCGGCATCTAGCTGGTTAAGTGGTGTTTTTATCCAATCTTCCGTTTTATCCCAAAAGGTCGCAAAAGCATCCGCTAGCTTGTTAATTTCTTTGCCTTCTCGAACCCATACAGGCAACTCAAATTTAGCAACCATAACTAACCCTCTTGCACACTGAGTGAGGCCAAACGAGGGATTTCAAGTTCAGCATTTATGTGGCTTCCAATCACCTCTTCCCCATCAGTAATGGCCTTAAAATCAATACTCTCTATCTCAGGAAAGTTTTGATAAACCTCACTGGCTAACCGAGTAAATGAAAAGCGCGAATAGGGCTGAGTTTGTGTCATCACATAAGCCGAATTTGACCTAAAAGCCGCTTCAATCGCCTGCTCAATGCCTGCCAAACTAGCTGCCTTTTCTTCCGCCGTTAATGCCACAGGAAAGTAAACCGACACATTCATATCTACCAGTAAATCGGGCACTTTTTTAACCAGTAGGTCATCGCCATGCCCGTGGTAGCCTTCATCCCTTATCATGCGATTAATAATCTCTAGATAACTATCTGCGGGGGCATCAAGCTCGAACAAAACATAAGCATCAGCCGCGCCTGGTATCACACTAGTTCCACCTCTTTTCACACCATGTTCAAACCAAATCATGTCAGTGGAAACACCAGCAAACTTCGCAATCAAATGTCGATATACCCCATCCGTGTGATAATGACTTAAGGAGTTAAAAGCATTACGAATACGCAGGCGATAAGCTTCAATGTCTTCATCATCGTCCCCGACTACTTGAATCCAAGCATCAGGGTTCGTCACAGTGACACCCTGGATATCACAGTTCACATACTGGCCCGTTTCCAAGTTATAAGCCTTGCCCTCCGCCACAGCGCGAACTGGCACACTAATCGAGTTATCATCTTTACCCAGCACGATTGGATAAGTTGTTTCCAATTCATAGACAATGTCATTCAAGGGCTCGGTACGAATCCGTGTACCAAGTGGAATCTCAATATCCCCTTCTTGATCTGCTCGAGTAAATTGCAGCCGACCTTCTAACCGTTGAGCTTTTTTTCGCTCTACCCCATAGTTGTTACCCCAAAGGTCAATAAAACCCTCTCCAACTGTCTTTAAGAAAAACTGTGGCATAACACTTTGCACCAGAGCATTCACCAGCCAGATCACAGGTTGAACCGCGACCGCTGAGATCAAGCGCCAAAATGGGCTATAGGCAGAATCATTACTGATTTTAGAGCCAGAATCGGTCACGGTTTGCTTAAATGCCACCTTAATCTCAGCTTCGGTAATGGGTACACCTTCATCCTTTAATAGGCTTTCAAATTCCTTCATAGGGTTACCTCTATCGTTTCGTTATTTAACGTACGTGCACTACAGTTAAGTGCTTCCCCTATTAGCGCCACCTTGGCCGTCCCTGGGTAAATACGTGTATCGTTTTCCATTTCGATTTCTACCTGAGTGGTGAGAGTGGCCAGTTTTACCTGACTCCTCTCACCTATCATGCTAAAGGCATAACCTTTTTCTCTAAGCATGTGTCTTAGGTCTTGTGCAATACAATCTGCCTCTGCCCTAAGCTCAGGCTCTCCCAATTGGTTTAATACCAAGTCATCATCTATGATGCTTAAATCTATGCTGTCCATTAGCCCACCTGCATTTCCATTTCATGGGCCAATTCATCACCGCGTACCCCTTGGCCATAATTATTCACTTCAATTTTTTCCACATGGCTTTGCTTACTGGTACTGGCAAATAAATTACTGAAGGTCTGAAATAAGCCGCCTTGCTCACCAGTCTGAGATGCCTCTGCTCCTGGCAAGGTGAGGTTTGCACCTTGCGCCATACCTTGCTCAGCAACTTTTTGTGACAAGCCCTGATTTGCTTTGATATCTGAGCTCGCATCCATACCCGGCAGCCAGCTCAATTTACTTTTAATCCAGTCAGCCGACTCTCCGACAAAAGCAAAAGGATTCAAACTCGCAAGCCAGTTTTTTAGTTCACTCCAAGCAACTTTGATGGTTTCAATAAAGGCAAAATCAAAGCTCATGTTAGGCATAAGGGATAGCTCACCCAGCCAGACTTGAAACTCTCCCCACCACTGGGGAATTTGCTCAAATGTACCCATCAATAAATCGACTGTTTCAATCACAGCATAGAGAGGAAAGAAGGCTAATTTGAGCCACTCATTGTCAGCGAACAAGTCCTTGATAAAGCTAAAGCCCTGGCTTAACGAAGAGAAGACCCAATCCGTAAAGCGGCCTATAGCGGCACTCACCTCATCCCAGTAAACCACCATGGCGACAAGGGCACCGATCAAGGCCGTGATACCCACCACAATCCAAGTAATCGGATTTGCCAATAAAGCCGCAGTAAAACTCCAAATAGCTGGCAAGCTTGTGAGTACACCGGCTTTTAGAGAGGTAAATACCCCCATCAACAAAGGCCCTGTTGCTACCATGGCTTTCATTGCGCCATTTAATATCCAAACTGCCGCTGCCTGTAATTTGAGCAGAGGCGTAATAACCAAATTCTTTACTAACCAATTTTGCGAAAGCGTTATGGCATGGCTTTTGGCCAAGTTCAGCATTTCCTGAGCGACACCCACCATATTGATCACTTCCATCATGGACCCTAAAGCTTGCTCTGCCGTATTAACCGCATTTGCAAGATTTGGATACTTCTCAGTCCAGTTATCTAGGCTTTTCCCCATGGCTTTTACCTCATCAATATAAGGACCTAACATGGGTGAGAGCTGCGACATTAGGTTGCCAGAAAGCGCCTGAATCTTGGTATTCAATGCAGGCCAAAGCGCTAGTTGCTCATTCAAACCTTGTTTCAATGTGGCAAAAGAATCCGTGTAGGCAGAGATATTGGCATCCCCAAACACACGCCCCATGATGTTATCGCCACTTAAGGTTTTTAAACTGGCAACTTGCCCCTTCACTTTCCCTAATGAGTCGTGCAAAAGCTGCAACCTAGAAACTGGCTCCGCCACATCCATAACAACCTCTTCTGCTGGGCTATTGGACACAGCAGTTAGGTTCGCATTTGCTCCCACCCCTTGGGTTGGGTCTAGAAGCATATTGCCTGCTGAGGCAGTCTTAATATCTACAACAGCTTGGGTAACCTTTGGCAAACTTGCCTGTAAACTTGAAACGGCCTTTAATGGCGCTTCAAAAGCACTCTTCATAGCATTTGCCAGCTTTTGAACGCTGTTTTGCATCCCATCAAAAGCATTCGTAAACTGATTTAGCTTGCCAAGGCTCAGCTGTAATTTTTCCAGTGTTTCCATTTTTTGCCCCTAGCTACTTCCCTGCAAAGGCCTTGGCAATACCATTGGCAATGGCTGCCGTTTCCCTGTTTATTTCTCTTTCTTCTAACCAAAGCGCCCGTCCTAGGCTTTCCGGTTCATCATCTTCATGAGGAAGCCAGCGCATCCTCAAGGTTACGAGTTGCTCGAAGCCATTTTTGTCGATGCTGTCCCGGAACGCCTGCGCAGCTTTACCACCGTAGGTAAATCACTCGAAAACTCGTCCGTTAGAATCCCCATCACATCCATAACCAATTTAGCTTTTGGCTGTGAATCTTCATTCACCATCAAGGCTTTCAAGCTTGCATGCTGCTCACTTTTAACCGTTGACGACAAAAAGTTGTATGCAGGTAAGACTGTTTGACCTTTGGCCATGGCATCAACAAACTTGTTGTACTCTTTGTCTGTTACCTTAAATTCGAAATCTGTATCACCTATGGTGATCTCAATTAGTTGTGCCATTGTTACTCTCCTTGTACTTGTTTCTGAGCCAGTTTTAAGTGCTCTCGTTTAAACCAAAAATTGGTTAAAAATGTTGCGATACCAATGATCAAGCCACCCATGGCAACCCATTCATTCATTGAAAAACCTGCAAGCGTCGTAGTTATCGACGCCCCATATGCGGTGGCTACTGTGGATTTCTCCATGTGTGCCTCCCTATTTCCTTAACAATCCCATGCCCTTAATACTGACAGCCGCCAGTACGACTATTTTTAATAACTCGCCTAACTCAACCCCTAAGGACTTCAAACTTTCTAAACCCAGATTGACTGCATCTAGATAGCGCATGTCCCCGCTATAACCACTGGCCATAGCAGCAAGAAAGAGCAGCACGAAAGGCGAAGTAATAATCAAAGTCACGTATTCATCTTTCCAAGAAGCAGACTCTTGCTGCTTGGCCAACGCTTCCCATTCGGCTTCCTTTAAGTCCAAATCAAAACGCTTTTCTTGGCCCACCAGCTTAAGTTTGGCTTGTGCAGATTCTGCCGCTGCTTTCCTTGTCTGCTTTGCCTGATAAGCCTTAGAAATGGGTGCCGCTAAGGCACCCAAAAGACTTTGCAGGCCAGTGATTAATCCCAACATTTAATCTATCCCTTTTTGTTCAACACCTGACCACCAGGTTTTGACATCAAAATTTGGACAGGTTTTATGAGAGTTCAGATCCCTATGTCCCACCACATTTGCCTTGGGATAATCCAACTTAAGCGACAGTAAAAGCCCCTCTAGCGCTCTCATCTGTGCGTTAGTAAATTCATCCCTTCCAATAAGACAGATACCTAAAGACTTAGCATTAAAAGGGTCAGCATGAGCACCTTGCCAATACCTTGGCCGGCCCCATTGCACCTCGCCTTTTAAGGTGATTACTGCGTGATAACCTATGCCGTCCCAGCCCTGTTCTAAATGCCATCTATGGATGTCTTGAGCGTGAGTTTCTCGGCCGTTAGGTGTATCTGAGCAGTGCACCACTAGGTAATCTATTTGCTCCATTAGCCTAGAGTCTCAATGAAACTTTTATCCAAATAAGGCACGCCATTGATTTCGATAAAACGGCTATCAGTCACATCATAAGCAATGGTATGCTCCAGCTTGTCACCACCTTCACCACTGGCATCTAGCACCTTACTCAGGCGCAACTTGCAACCATAAGCCGCCGTTTTAAACTCTTGATCTAGGGTTTTACCCAAACCAACAATGTCGAACACGCCAAGTTGCTGCCATGAGCCTGCCGTTCTAGCCGCTTCCACCAGCTTGTTATAACTTTGAGTATCCAATGTGATTTCACCGCTGGCAGAGACAGCACCACGCACAAAGCCATCAGGCACACCGCGAGTCGTGGTTGGCTTAATGCCGTCTTCCACATTTAAGGTGTATTGCTTAACGTTAATAATCTGAGTACCAATGGAAATATTGATATCTGATCCCGAAATATGTTGCATGCTAAACCTCGCTAGTTAGATTAAGGGCGATATAAGCTTGAATCGCTTTAGGGCAGTTGTAAGGACGAACTAAAAGTGCGATTTGCACCTTGGTTCGTGATGCCCAACTAATTGTGATATCCCCATCTAGAGGTGGTTTCACTTCACCTGGCTTATAAATGCCATTGGAGGTTAAGCTCTTACTCATATCTATGATCGGACGCATGAAGTAAGTTTCATGGGCGGAAATCGACAAAGGAGTGCTGTTTAGCTCACGGTTACCGACTTTTTTAATGCCCAGAATACGCACCTGACGCTTGGCCTTATTCACGACACGCAGGTTTTCAATCACAGCATAATCACTGGCCTCTGGCGCAAGTGTCATACCATCACTGCAATAAATGCCGTCATAATCAGGATAAACTTGCGGCACTGTCCCTCTGGCATCATTCAGCGCTTTGGCATGAGCCATATTGAAAACCGTACCATCCACATCAGAGGGAAGTGTTGATAAGCCAACAATGGCACCGGTTTGAGTACGCATGGGTGTATCAGCAATAGTCACAGCCTCATTACATAGACGGCCACAGACTGTCCCCATCCAACCCGCAAACACTTCTGGAATCAGCATAATGCCAGTTGACGCCACACCATCTTGCAAAGTATCAAAGGCACTAATGAAAGCATCCCATTTGTCTGAAGCCGCTGGTGCTGCTGTCGCTGCCACAAAGAAAAGAGAACGACCATAGTTGTTTTCAGTATCCGCAATCGCAGTCGCAATAAGATCTAACTCACTTTGAATCGTAATCGCATCAGCCACCACAACGGCTTCACATACAATGTTTTGCCCCATGGCAATATCAAATGCTGTTTGCCATTCACCTTCATTGGTTCTTGGCATCACAACGGCGGTCCAATTTGCTGAAGCATTTGCCTTAGCGGCCGCTAAGCTTGTTTTTAAGCCACTTGCCGATGCGCCCAAAAGCACATCTAAATCTGAGCTTTGATCTAGATACAGAATGCTATCTAGATTCGCGCTTGCCTTACCAATAAATAAGAACTGACGCTCTGGAGAGGAAAAGTCTCCCTGCCCTGAATCTACGTCACTTACGCTAACTTGTCCTAAAGCCATTTTAACTTCCTGTTTTGTTTAACTTTTTAGTCATAACGCTAGGGCTACTCCTGCCCTAGCGCTGACGCTTTAGAAATGTCAGGCCATCATCCTTGGGCCCTTTCATTTCTCCTTCTATCCACATTGCCTCTGTCTATTTATCCTTAAATAAGCAGATAACATGCTGGATATTGGTCTTCCTGACCTAACCTCTTATTCCTTTAATTTGCTAAGTTCACTAGATTCCCTGTTACCTCAGCACTCAAAGCCCAATCTATTTCTGCGCTACCCAAGACCCAAGTTTGATCGGCAAACTCAATCTCACCATCAAGACTTGAAGAGATATACACTGGCTCTTCAAACCCTAAACTCACTGCTAAATTAGCGGTTTGAGCATCTTGCAGATCGACTGAGATACTTGGGTAAGCGTCTTCCAACTCTTCCCTGTCATCATTGTCTGCCAGCCAGGTCATCAGATGAGCATTAAAGCTAGCAATCTTTTGCACCTGATAAGGGAAGCCAATTAGGTTAATGACTGCGCGGTAGCTCAGGTTATGCAGCAAGACTTGATTCCCTTCATCCACACCTTTTGGCTTTAGCACCATGCTTTGCACTTGTGCACTGATAGCGCCTGCCGATAAGTTTGATTTTGCAATCAAGTAACTTTTTAGTGCTTCAAGCTTTTCCATAAACTCGCTTCTCTTTTACTGCTTTATAGATTGGGCTTTTGCCCTCTTACTCCTAAGAGTGATCGACGAGAAGATCCTTGCTTCCCTGGGCCATCCTATTGGCCCCTTAAGACATCCTTGCCTTGTCGATAGGTGCAGAATAAGCCAGCCAGAGACTGGCTTCCAGCGACTAAAATCCACTAAATTGCGATTTTTCAGGTATCACAAAACACTGTCCTAAAAAGCGTTATTTATACGTTTTTTGATAGGTAATATGCCCTTGTCAGCGCATAAAGCATGGCTAAATAAGCAACCAAACAGCTAGCAACACATACATGAAAAAGGAAAAAAGACATGGGTCTTAATTTTAATAAGGATATTTTTAACGCCTTTGAACAAGGGGCTAATTTTAAAAGCAGTACCACGGCAATTAGTGCCAAAGTAAAAGAAAAAGCAGAACAAGTAGAAACAAAAATACAAAATGTATTAGGCCAGATTTCACAATCGTTACAGCCTAATCTGAATGCAAGTTATTCAGGAGACTTAGGTAAGGCGGAATTAAGTTTAGAAAATTATCAAATAGGTGTTGTCAAACTACAGCTTCACCTTGAGGCTAGAATCTCAAGCTTTCTAGAAGATATGCAAGTTGCAGCAGCGATTAAAGAAGTCGACTCTTATCTCACTGAACTGCCAACATCCTGCACTAACATTAATAGCCTTGCAGGCACCTTAGCAGGGGTTGCAGACTCAAACTTAAATGCCACTTATGATCTTATGATTAATTTCGAACAAGGCTTAGATTTTTTAGAGCAAAATATAGATAGCCTTGAAGCCGAACTAACTCATCTAGAAGATGGCCTTAATAACGAAGTTAATGAACTGAAAACTGACCTTAAAACACTGGAAACCGAGTTAAGCCGACTTGAAAAAGAGATTGAAGATGTTGAGAAGACACTCGATACCGTTAAGAATGATTTAACTCAGTTCGAGAAAACGGTAGCAGAAAGCTTAACTAGCTATCAGGAAAACCAGGTAAAAAGCTTAGAAGATTTCCAAACGCAAGTCGAAAAAAGTAAAGATGAATATTTGGAAAATCTAGATAGCCGTTTAGACAAGTATCAAGATGAAGTGAATGCATATGAAGCCAGCATTGCCGTTAGCACAGCCAAATATGAAGAAGAACTCGGTTTAAGTCTAGCAAGCTATAAAGCGAGTCTAGATGAGTATCAAGAAAACCTTATGGAAAACATAAGCAGTACAGAAACTCAGCTACTAGCCTATCAAACGAGCCTGACAACTAAGCTTAATGACTATGAAACTAAGCTTACTGAAATTAAAAACCTTATCTTGCTTCCCATTGCTGATGATCTCACACAGTTTGCCACTGGCTTTAGTAGCCAATTAAAAAGCTTAGAAAGCGTATTAGATGAACAAGTGGTTTATCTTACAAACACAGTCAGCACTGAAGTAAACAATTTAAGCCAAATGTATTTAGCCCACAAACAAATGGCAACGTCCTTTAGTTTGCAAAGCTTAATTAAGGACGAATGTGTTGGCTCGCTTATCAGTCAATTTGCCGATGACAAACTTAAGTTTGCCATAGAGCGCAATGTCGAAAACTTACTAGGAGATGATCTTGTTCAAGTTCTTGAAGAGGGCATAGATACAGAAGATGTCATCAATGACTATGAAGCAGAAAAAGACGCCATTCAAGAAGATATTAATCATGCCTTTGAAGACGTGGAATCAGACATAGATGACTTTATTTCTGAATACGATGAGCTAATCGACCAAGTTAAATATCAAGCAACAAATTTTTCAAATCAATCTGAAAACGCTATTCATGACTTAAGTAATCAGCTAGAGGGACAAGTAAATAGTTTATCAACAACAATTGATAGCTTATTAAAAAGCCTATCAAATGATTTAAGCAACAAGCTTGTACTTGTAACAAGTATTGAGAACGCTGCAATTAGCTTTGAGCAGGAAACGAAAGCGGCTGTGACAGGATTTGAAAGAGATATTAATACCGCAATAACAGAGCTTAATCAGGCATTAGAAGCGTTAGCTCAAGAAATTGGGTCAAATACTGACATATTAGAAACTAACTTAGAAAATGCGGTTAATACGCTGGATAATTAGGTAGAAAGATAATAAGAAGAAGCCATAGGATTAGTCTTAATACAGACTAATCCTAACTTAATTAGGGTTTGTTTGGCCCGAAACCTAATAGCGGCTGAGCTTGTTTAAAACTCGTATCAAATTCTGCCTCCCAAGGAAAATAACCCTCTCGGTCAGGCCACACCATTTGCAAGACAGGGTAAGGTTTTGGTAAGCCACCATAATACCAGTTTGCGTAGCCTAGATAATCTCGATAAAAGTCTAACTCAACAGGAATAAAAGCCACAGCAAGGCCTTCAGTAAAGTCATCATATTTTTTATAAGGCTCAAGCCTTTCTTTTGCACCGACAATTTTAACAACCGCAATATTTAATAACTGATTTGCGACTTCGGCAGGCAAGCCAACTAGAATTAACTCAGGGTGATTATGTTGTTGAAAATGACCAATGCTAAATGAGAAAGCAGCTTGATTATCCTCTTGCCCTATATGCAGGTTGTACCAACCCACTTTTTTAATTTGCTCTAATATCAGACTATCTTGCTGTGTTTCTGCAGGTGGAACAACAAAGCCTGTTGGCATGCTCTCCATGAATATGGCTGCTTTCAAGTCACTTTCCTTTGACACCTTTTCCTGAGGTACGTTTTCCTGAGACATAGCTTCTTTCCCTTGTATTTGTAGCGAAGTACAAAGCAGTAAAATAGATAAAACCAACTTCAAAATATCAACATCCTTTTTGCAATCCATCTTCAAAAAACACTGAGTGAATAACTTAGGATCAAACCAACAAAGTGAATATTTTCTCCATTAAGGTATTCTCTTTATGACTTAATAAGCGCGATACTGTGTAGTGATTTTTGCCCTCTAAAAATAAGCAGTCCAAACGACAATTCTCTTTTTTTAGCTTCTCACTATAAACCTGGGTTTGTCGAATGAACTCGTTCGTTTCATCATTTCCCACTGCCATAATGATGTGAGGAACAAAGTTAAATACACCTGTTTCCAAAATAGGGCTTAATTCAGCCACCTCCTGATCACTCAGGTTTAACACTTTATTTAAAAAGGACTGCTGCATTTGTTTAAGGTCATAAAGCCCACTTAGCATAACAGCCCCCTTGATACTCTGTTTTATTTCTTGAGGCCAATCATGAGCAAGGATTTTAGCGGTTAAAAAACCACCCACTGAATGACCACCAACAACAAGGTGTTCAGGGTTTCCTTGCCACTTATGTATATTCTTATGCACCCAAGCAAAGGCTTTTACGTTTTGATCAACTATTTCTTTAACCGTCACTTTTGGCGCTAAGTCATAATTAACCAATACCAAGGTACAATCAGCTTTCACAAAAGCTTGTGCCAAATAACTATATTGAGCTTTGTCTAACGCCCTAAAGTAACCGCCGTGAATAAAAATAAACACAGGAGCATTCGCCTTCGCCGCAGGAAAGATATCCAGTTTTTCACCAGGGCTTGGTCCATAGCTCACATCTAAGCTTGCACGATAGCTTAACCGGGTAAGTCTGCTTTGCACTTCATTAGCAAGCATATGCAACATGCCAGTTGGATGCCGCCTTCGTAAATTAAACGCTTTATCAAAGTTTGCCATTAAATCTAGTTCTCATGCTTATTCAATAAACTTAACCGATTCACATCAAATTAAATGAGAGTTTAACACCTCCCTTCTTCCAGCTTAAGCTGTTGCTCTTTCTTTAGAATCTCCTTGGCCATAGCCACAATATCTTGTTGCGGTGGGTTCAGGTAATGGGAGAATGAGGCCGAGACCACAAAGGTACAACCACAGGTTTCTATATTCAAACAGCGGCAATACAGCTCTTTCATAAAGACCTGGTCAATATCTTTAGCGATATTATTACTGTTAGAAATGACGGCCTTAGATTGGCAATTAGGACATTCAATACGAAATGCCATGGAACTCTCCTTAGTTTGTTTAAATTAATTTGCTTGAGTTTGATTCGTTATGTGAGCATGCTTGAGTAATCGGCTTGGCGTACAGTTATTGACACTAGTCCAAGTAAGTTCAGAGACTGTTTCTTCGATAGACCCCAACTGCTTACGCTGTACTCGCCATTCATAAAGACGCGTAATAACAACCTCTATGCCATTTGCCACACCTTTAATGCTTTTCACCATTTCGCCATATTGGTTCTCTTCTGGATCACTATAATGCGTAACCAGTGTTTGTTTACGCCCAGCAAAAACACCGCCCATAAGTTTGATAAAAGCTGCATAATCCGCTCTATTTGCAGCATGATAAATGGCCGCAAATGCACGAGGAGCAGCCTTAATCTGTAGTCGCCTTAATTCGCGCCATACAGTGACAGAAGCACCACCGATAAATTGAAATTGTTTGATTCGATTTAATCTTGCCCAAGCCACAATACGCTTAGCAGCATCTACCCCAGAACGGCCTGTTGCATGGTCTGTATCAAGGTGTTTACCATGGATATTTTTTGAAATGTGTTTTGTGATATAAGCGGTCGCGGTTCCCTTTTCAGGCACTATTTTAAGCACTTTAAATCGGTATTTTTCAGCACCCGCTTCTTGACCATCTTCCGCTAGCGCGTAACGTTTAAATGCAGCTAAAAAGAGATCGGATTGCGCTTTATCTAGGTACACAATTAGATGCCAGTGAGGTGTACCATCATGATGAGGCTCCACCGTTCTAACACCATAAAATGCAATGCCGTGACGATGACACCAGGCCCTAAAGCATTGCCACACATGATTTAGATAAGCATGAGCCTCTTGCACGGTTGGACTTTTTGCCAATCGATATTTATGGTTACGCCTACCTTGCGAGATAGGATGATATTTTGAAGGACAAGTCAGGGTAATAAACCAAGCATCATGATCCTGCTCTTGCGCGACCTCTTCCAAGCCTCGGCTTCGGACCATAAGCTCAGCAAAACGCTTGTCAGGGCTAGCCACACCTAACTCAGCAAGTTGCGCCAAACTATAAGCTTGGCCTTGATCATTTATGGCTTCCCAGCCTTCTAGAAAAGCCATTTGATTCGCCTGCTTTTGTTGTTCTTTTTTCAGAGACCAGTGGGATACATAAGGTGAAGCATATTTGTGAACCTGACCACACTCTCTTAATACCTGCTCAACCTTGATCCATTGCCTTCTCGCTTGTCTCACCCACCATTTAGCGGTAATCATGCGAGCAGCAAGACCTGCAACCTTGTCATTATCTTGCCAGTTGTGAAAATCAACGTCAGCTTGTCGCAAATGAAGCTCTATATAAGCTTTCACCGCTTCAGCATTGGATCGAGTACCTATTTTTACCAATTCGACTTCAAAGCCATGACTTTTTTGCCAAGCCCAAGCCGCTAACGTATCGCCACTTAAATCGGTAATTAAGGTGTCACAATATTGCAAACGCTGAACGACACTTTTCAACCAAGCATAGGCACTTGCTTCATCAAGGTAATGCGCCAAACGATTCGCTTCCTTAGCAACCACTGGCCTAAGCGTAGAAAGCTTAGCTAACAGCTGATAGCGACCTATCACCTTTCTTAGCCAAGTATTAGCAGCAATATAGCCGAAAGCCTGATCTTTCTCCGATAGCCTAGCACCAAGTAATTTTGCGTCATCTGGATGCAGCGAACTTAATAAAGAGCGACGCCACTTAAAGCATTCATTTGTCGCGTTTGATCTGGATGGAGTTAAAGGTATTTGCTTAGGCATACTCAACACCTGCTAATGTCTCAATTGCTAAACAACTAGATTGATAAGCACTGTGTCCATAAAAAAGCCCTGCAACCTGATCTAATAGATCCAGCTTTTGAGATAAGGAAATGGTGACCTGACTATTCATCCAAGACCAGGTTAAGCGTCTTCCCACAACATCTGCCATCGAACCTTTATCTATTAACAAAAATCGATTTAAGCGACATTCCACAGCGGCTTTCACCATTTCACACAGCATCTGCACTTCGTAGACACATAGAGGGACATCTCGCTGACGACCAATATCAAATTCATAGCCACCTCTTCTGATTGCATCAGTTTTAAAGCAAGGCTGAAGCCTAATTTTTTCTAAGGTGACTAAAGGGTCCCATACGGTTAAAAAATGAAATCCAACCAAATTACCACGATCAATCTCATGACAGGCATACATCTTCATCCAATGCCCTGCTATTTCCTTCAAAAGATTCCTTTCACTTGTCGTAAAAGAAAATAAGAGTGTTTTTGGATAGTTAACGTGAAGAGCGTGAGCTGTCATCTTCCTTCCTCCAGCAGCAGGCTTCTGCCATACCTTTATTGCATTTGATCAAACTATGTGAACTTAAGGTCACCTATCAATTCATATTAATGATTTAGTACATTTTTAAAACATTAAGTGAACTTTTAGTACATAATACATATGAACTGAAAGTTCCGCAACAATGAATCATAATTGAACTCTTGGTTCATAAATTTAAGGTAATCACTTTGTCTTTTTCAGATCGGCTTCTCATAGCACTGCAAAAAGCAGGCATACAGCGTCATGGCGCTGGGGCTTGGCTAGCAAAACAAACCGGTACTACCGTTAAGGCAGCAAATAAATGGCTTAATGGTGAATCTCAACCACGCCGCGAAAAAGTACAAACCATTTCTGTCGCCACAGGCGTTAGAACAGAATGGCTTGAATATGGCACGGGAGAAATGCAGGCAACTCAAACTCAAGAGGACAACAAGCGAGATAGCCATCTTAACTTAGGGCATATCGATGCTTGGGACAGTGATACCCCTTTAAACCCAAACGAGGTAGAAATACCTTTTTTCAGTGAAATTGAGTTGTCAGCAGGAAACGGATTTAACAACGTGCTAGATATTGCCACCCAAAAACTTAGATTTAATGTCTCAACCCTTAATAAAGCAGGTGTTTCAAGTGAGACAGTGGCTTGCTGTAAAGTGAATGGCGATAGCATGGAGCCAATACTACCTAACGGTTCAACTGTTGGCCTAGATACCAGCCAAACCAAGATTCAAGACGGAAAAATGTACGCTATCGAGCATGGCGGCATGCTAAGGGTAAAATACCTATATCGATTACCTTTTAATGGTTTAAGAATTCGCTCAGCTAACCCAGACCATCATGATGAAGAGCTTAGTGGAGAGAGTGCCTTAGACGTCAGAGTCATCGGTCGCGTTTTTTGGTATTCAGTACTGCTCTAATTTATAAAACCCTGTATTTGATAGCCGCTTCTCGCAGCTATCAAATTCTCTACTAAAGATACTTTCAGTACTTTGTTAAACCATCAATCAGTTCATACTGCTTCAGTTTGAAGCAATTAATCATCGCCTAAAGGCTTTTATCCTCACCTTCAAAGCTTTCTTTAAACTCAATGGCCTTTTCCAAATCTGACATTAGTTTTTTTGGCCTCTTCTAGGGTTAAACCAAGGGTAACATTCCATGCTCTACAGACCGTGACCCTGATACTTTTAAGCCAACCTTTCGTCCATCATCTGCTTTTACCGCATGAACCGAAATTTAAACCAGCTCTTTCATCATGGCATAAGTATTACAGGCTAACAAAAGATAAAAAGGGCCATAATACTTAAATTATGGCCCTAAAAAAGAAGAGAGGTGACTTTGCTCTAAAGGCTTACTCGACCTTGTAACCAACGCCGTAGATAGAGTGGATAATTTCTTCACTAGGATCAGCGGCAGCAAGTTTTTTACGTAAGTTTTTCACATGACTATCAATGGTTCTGTCACTGACAATACGATCATCCTTGTAGCATTTTTGCATCAGGCTTTCGCGAGAGAAAACACGTTTAGGGCGGGAAACCATAATTTGCAACAAACGATACTCAACAGGTGTGAGTTCCACATATTGACCATTGGCGTGGCATTTAAAACACTCAAGGTCCAATGTGATTGAACGATATACCAACTCGGTTGATTTCTCTTCTTCGTCGTCAATGCGGTTCACACGACGTAAGATAGCATTAACCCTAGCAACAACCTCTCTTGGTAAGAAAGGCTTACAGACATAATCATCAGCCCCAACTTTGAGACCTACTAGACGGTCCATTTCATCAATACGTGCCGTCAACATCATAATAGGTACGTTAGAATGCTCTCTAAGTTCCTTACAAATATTGATACCACTTTTACCTGGTAACATAACATCTAGGATCACAAGATCTGGCTTGCTTTCCATAATACGCTCTACCGCTTCATCTCCACGGTACAGAACCTTCACGTCATAATTATCTTTAACAAGATAATCGACAAGGATCTGTGCGATTTTAACTTCATCTTCAACTATATAAATTAGCCCGGCACTCATCTTCTATATCCATTTATAATAGGGAAAGTAATTGTTATTTTTAATCCTCCTAGCTTAGAAGGGGATGCTAATATTTTTCCACGATGCGCCTCAACAATATTACGGCTTATCGCTAATCCTAAACCTGAACCATCACGACGTCGAGTCCTTGATTCATCCTGCCTGTGCAGTGGATTAAATAAACGCTCACAGTCATCTGGCTTAACACCTGGAGCACTGTCTTCAAAAATGATGGTGACCAGATTGTCCTCTGAAATCATTCTAATTTCTATTACACCAGGACTATCAGTATAAGCCAGTGAGTTAGACAGCATATTCTTAAATAATTGAGCCAAACGTGCTGAGTCACCACTAAAGACTTGAGGCATGGAAGACACATCAAATTTAATGTCGTTAGCTAGCGCTCTATTTTTATAACTGGCACACGTTGTGGTTAATACTGTTTCTAAATCAATCTTTTTAAATTCATAGTTAAGACCACCAATATCAGAAACAGACAGCTCATATAAATCGTCTGTTAATTTGCGCATAAAGTTAATCTCCTGCTCTAAGGAGCAAATCTGCGCATAATCAAATTCTCGAATACCGTCTTTGAGTGACTGAATTTCACCAGTTAAAATCGTTAACGGCGTTCGTAATTCATGGGATATATCCGCCAGCCAGCGCCTTCTTGAATCTCGGTTTTCTTCTAGAGTCTTGGCCAGATAATTAATGTCTTCCATTAACAAGCCCACTTCATCACGCCCTGATAGCAGTTTTTTCGGTGAATAATCTCCACGTGTCAGAGACTTAATTGCTTTTAAGACATAGCGATGACGATTTAAAAATAAGGTGGCAAGCATCCAAGATAACAAAGCGGCAGATATCAAAGCCACGGTTCCAATCACAATGCTTCGCATTAACTGCTGCTTGGAGAACTCTGTCTCAAGGGGGCTTTGAAAAAAGCGTGGCGGTATACTGTGCAACTCTCCTATTTGCTTACCCATTGCGATGATAGGGATAGCAATACTTAAGTTCTCCGCATCATCCATCCAATCACCCGCTACAAAGCTATGATTTTCATCATAAAGCGCAGTAAAGGGCGCGGCTTTATCTCTATTAATGCCAATGCGACCAGCAGGAGGAGTACCTATGTCGGCATTTAAGGGTCTGACGTCTAAGTTACCATTAGCCCGAGTGCCCCCATATTCCGTATCAGAAGAGGTTAGAGGTATCAGTTTCTCAGAGTGAGACGCTGTATTGTGATGCTTACTATCAAACTGTCTTTTATGAATACCTGGAGGAAGAGGTTTTTCTGAACCGCTACCGTTACGCTTAGGCAATAAATAAAGGTGGCTCTCTAAACTTTCTTTAGGGATTTTTTTCCAATCTCCACCTGCTTCAAAGTAAAGCTCCGTAAGATTGTTTGATACAACTTCGAGACGAGTTTGTTCCAATGCATTCGCATAGTCTAAGAAACCTCTCTCGAAGCTCCATCTTGCCAGACCTAAAGTCGCTATTAAAATAACGGCTGTGAGACCTAACAAGGTAAGCATGAGTTTTTGAAATACTGTTAAAGCCATCCATGCATTATATGTTTTCAAAAATTTAGCCTCCACCTATTCAGATACTTATTAATTAAAATTCACCACATCTCCACAATATTAAAACTAAGTGTGAAACTGCTTTTATTATTAGTAAAACAAATCAAAAAGTTAAATAATTGTATTTAACTGAGAAATCAGAAAAGCCTCAATTTTTTCTGGAAATTGATAAGTACGAATGACATTAAATTGATGCTGAGTAAAAGCCGCCAAATTATCACTCGACAAGATTAAAACAGACTCATTTAGAATAAGGTCTAACAACAAAAGGTAGGCATACCAATCAGAAAGGGGTCGAAATTCTGTTAGGGCATACGGCTCAGCAAGTGTGTAGGCCGGCGTATATGATTGATATTTTTTCGAAGTATAACTTTGATTTAACCAACCACAACTTGCAAAATCGATTAGATAAGCCTGCTCATTTTGAATAATAATATTATTAGGCTTGATATCATTATGAATAATACCTTCTTCATGCAACTTATTAATATTATTAAATAAAGATAGCAGGGTAGCGTTTGAAACCTTGTTGTTTTTAGTCTCTCTGATTTGATCAGATAAACTCCTTCCCTCAAGGTAATCCATAATGATAATTTGATAATCATCATTCGCTTCGGATGCATAACACCTTATTGGCTGACACTGTGAGCTACGTCTTAACCAAAGTGTTTCTTGTGAAATCAAATAACGCTCAGAAGCTTCAACAGCCACCTTAATTTTATGCCAAACATCTCGCTCTTTATGATGAACAAGTACAAGGTTTTTATCTAAATTCTGTACTTGCTCATCATAAACTGACTGACGAATAAGCCAGTCATTAAGGTCAAACATTATAAAGACGCAGGCACTCTGGTACCTGCGAAGAAGTTTGCAGTGAAAGGGTTCACACCATTTTCAACTCGCAAAATAAACCTCACTTGATTGTCTTTATCTGCATATAAGAGTGAAACGTCTTTCGTGCCTGTAATTAAAGAACCATCAAGAGAGTCAGCTAACCTAAACCAATTCCAGAAACCTTCAAAACGCTGGCGATTTACAACACCATCAACATTTTTAATTTGTAGGTCGAGATTAAAAGATTGGTTTTCCAACATAGGCCAAGTTAAGTTTTGCCATAAGGTAGGTCCATTTCGATAAGAGAATAATAAACCATCATCACGAATCGTAAACTCAGTTAGGGTTGGTGTCATAGACTGAGCTTTCACTAAGAAAGGAATTTGAATCGCCTTATCATTAAAGAATACATCTCTTATATTTGAAACATCATCAACAGAGGTCGCATAGGCAGAGTTCAAAATCAAATGTCGATTCGATAAGAAACTTCGCATCATCATGCGGCCATCATTACCTTTGGTGAAATATTTGCCGTACACATTAACGAAGGCGGCGACTTTCCCTTCTGGACCATAAAATGTCTGGAAATCTTGTAAGCTCACATCATCTGATGCTGTCTTTGTATAAGGATACTTTTTACTTAACCTTGCCTGATAAAAGTCACTCACCTGAGACCAATCACTATTGATAAGCGCTCTTATATCAACCAGAGCTAACTGGTTAAACGTAGTAGCCACGCCTTTTAATAGATTAGGTAAAATTGGATCTGTATAGCTGTGACTCAAGGTAGCCATTTGTGCAATAGGGCTAATCGTATCTAGCTTGAAGACTTGATCTAAGAAAAAGCGTTCGCGTGATTGGCTTTCATCAGATTGCTGCACCCAACTTAGAGTGTTCGCCATTTGTCCCAAGGCAATATCCAAACGGCTTTGTCCAGCATCATCCAGTTCAATTAACTTATGATAACTAACAAAAGGTAATTCGATGGCATTGGCTATCTTGGTAACCATTTCAGTTGGCTTGTTATCAGCTTCTGCTTCTCCTTCCTTAGGTGCCGCTTTAAAGTTAAACAAAGCACTAATATTAGTATGACTACCAATCAGGTTATAAAGCCTGACAAGCGGTGAGAAAATAGGATCTGAACCTATCGCCAGTTGCTGCTTTGTATCCGCCCAACCAGTACTTTCTACCCACTCAATATTAGAAACAAAGTTTTGCCAAAAATTGATGTAGTCATCGATATAACGTTGACGTAATTGTCGGTTGATTCGGTTAAGCTCTGCTTCGCTCACTCTCCCCATCACACCTTCGTAACCTTTAATCGCATCATCAGCTAATTCAAAGCCTGTACTTGCCATCAACTCTTGGAAGCCATCTCGGGTAAAGATGAAAGGAACAACGTATTGATTAAAGCCAGGTTTGAAATCAAAGATTTTCTTATAGGACTGACCCAGCTTTTCTCTTAGATCAATTCGCTGAGCTAAGCTCTCTTCTTGTAAAATATGCTGATATAAAAGCTCACTCACATCTTCTGTAGAGAGTGAGGTTTTAACTAGATCAACCAACTCTTGATTATCCTGTTGCGGAATAGCCGTGGTTGCCAAAAGGTCGTGAGATAACTCCCTAAACCTTTCAAGAATCACACTATCACCTTCACCCTCTTCTTTTAGCGCGCTGACATAATACTCAACCAGAACTTCGCTATTCTCTCTGACTGGGTTATACAAAATTTGCTGTAAGTTAAAGAGTTCTAAGGTTTTTACCTTGTCACCTAGCTTGTTATAAACAAATAGATCCTTAAGAAGGTAATCTCTCATTCGTACAAGAAGAACTTCCTCTAGCTCTCTAAAGTAAGCTTTATCTACTTCAACTTGAATACTTGAATCAGGTAACCATGAGAACATAAACCAAGGCTTTTCAACGCGATATAACAAATAGATATCACGAATTTCAGACAAGCTAAAAATAGGTGATGATAAATCATCAGAAATTGACTGATTAGACTCTAAGTTTTCTTCGTAGCGATCCAGTTGCACGATTGCTTGTTGATCGATTGCTTGCTGGTAATCAAAACTCGACTTTAAAATCCATAAGAAACCAGCAAAGATGAGTAGAAGTCCGCCTGTCACCGCAACTCTCGTCACACGATAAGTAAACTCTCGACGGGTCTGAACCCCAACAATTGGCGCTTCTTTTACAAGAATAGAGCGCATTAAGCGCTTACCAAACAAGCTAAGGTTTTTCTTAACTAGCTCTTGTTTAGCAAGCTGCTCATAACCCAAATCCGATGCTTGCATCATGGTCAAAGGGTCAATAGGCCTTGCTTCACCACCCGCATTAACAAAGAAATAGCCGCGAAAATAGAGAGCTTCACCTTCAAACTGATGATCGATAAAGAGACTATTAAAGTAGTTTTCTATGGTCGATTTCAACATAGAAAACTGGAAAGTACCGGCGACAATCGCATCACGATAATCTGTATTAAGTTGGCTTCTTAGGGCATTACTCAAACTATCGGAAATACTTTTTTGCAAGCTATCGTATGACTCATCAAACCAAGTTTTATTAAACTCTAATTGAGCAATATCAGGAACTAAGGCGCCAAAAGCCTGATCTCTTTGTCTTTCATCTAAGGTAGAGAAAATCTCACAAAAATCTCTTAGTTCAGACATATGAGTAAAAATAGAATAGATAGGTAGATTCAAACCAAATGCATGATTGAAGTGGCGAATTAAGTTTCTATCTTGTTTGCCTTTATTTGAAATTGCACCGCTGTCATTGGCTAGCAGCTCACGGATACTCACCCCAAGAATAATGCCGTTTACAGCTTGTCTTGGGCGCTTTTTCAGCAAATGTTTGGTCAGTAACTCGGTCGCTTGTTTTAGTTTCTCAGCAGGGCTTTTCTGATGGATACATACAAGCACACTATTTTCATTCAACCAAAAACTAATAGGTGCGTTTTCGTTATTATATTTTTCTTCTAACTCTATAGGCTCATAGCCCATTTGTTGAATCAGTTCCCTATCATCATCATAGTTTTCATTAAAATATAAATACCATGGTGTGTGATAAGGGTTTGTCGATGTTTTTGCCTGTATACGCCACAGCGCATCAAAGCTTTTCTTAAAATAAGCACGGTAAAAACTGGCTTGAAGTTTTGACTCTTCTTTTTTAGGGTCTTTAACTTTAAATAAACTTTTAACAACTAAGAAGCTAGACACAATAGAAGTGAAAAGAATCGTGGCAACAGCCAAAGCACCCTGCCACCAAGGTGTCATAGCCAAAAGGCCAAATCCCCACGCAAATGAAGCCTGTAACGTACCGAATAAAAATAATAGCCCGATAAAAGACCAAATAGCTTTTTTATTCTTCATCATTTAAACAACCTACCTTATAGCGTTTTAGCGACTTATTTTAGGGTGACTATAAAGGCATCAGGAATGCCGTTCTTACGTATTTTGTCCAGCGCACCATACGCCGTATTTTTATCGCTAAAATTAATAACTACACGAAACTTACTACGCCATTTAACTATTTCAGCAGTGCCTTTATAAAAGGCTAACTCTTGAATAAAGGATTGAGCAGACTTCTCGCTCGATAAAGTAGCTAGCTGTAATCGCCAAGTATTCTGACTTTTCGTTTTCACCGCTGTCGGTGTTACTGGATTAACACTCTTTTTAGCATTGGCTGGATTAAGCATTTCTTCATCGGTGCTGACATAAGTGTACTCAATGTCTTTTCCATCAACTTCATTAAAGTATGCTTGGGTAAACTCACTTAATTGAATAAAACTTCTCGCTTTTTGCGGCAAAGTGGTTTGATACCAATAGGAAATACCCGCAAAAACCAAGGCAATTGAAGCTGCACATAGCAGCCCTTGACGCCAGAATTTAGCGGGCCTTTGCGGCTTTTTAGCTTTATGGAAAAATGAAGCATTAGTATCACTCTCACCATTAAAAAGCTTCAACTCTGGTTTATCTCTATTTTCAAAGATATTTTTTTCTAAACGCTTAAGTAGTTCTTCTAATTTATCACTACCATGCACTCGGTATTGACCACGAAAGCCAATTTTTAAGAAAACATAAATCAGTTCTAGTAGATCAATTAACATAGCAGGTTGAGATAATGCTCTCTCTGCTACCGTATAAAATTGCTCTCCTCCATTACGCATGCCAAACAGCTCACTCACCAGAGTTTGGTTTTCCCAACTGGACTCTTCGCCCCAAGCGCTATGGAGAATCTGCTCATCAATCACAATACAAAATAAGAAGCAGGTTTTATCCGCCACAGATGGCGGATAATCTAAAGCAGCGATTTTATGTTTTAAGTCTGAAATAATTCGCTTGATGCCTTTCTTAAATAGAAAGAGATCATCCGGTTTCTGCATACGTGCAACAGTAACAGTTAGGGCTAATAACTCGGCACTGGCACTCATAATGGCATTATCAAAATGCAGATAGTTTTGCAGATCAACCGCATCTTTCGCCTGATTTTTTAAGGCGCTCGCACTTTCTAAAAAAACGGCGTCTTTAAAATGAGATGCAGTTGCAGCAGAGGATGCTGGAGCGACAGCAATTGTCGCTTCATCAAGATAATTATTCATAAATAACTCAACCTAAGACATAGAGTTGCAGGTGCAAATCAGGGATACGGCTATCAACGTGAATAGCTAAGGCTTCACGCTTTTCCTTTATCTCTTGCCAGTAAATATGGCGTGTGTCGATTTCGACATAACAAATGTCTGCCCTAGGTTTTAGCTCGTTTGGGGCAACTGGTAATACATTTAAACTAATGCCAGAAAGGCCATTACGCACAAGTTCTGCGACTTGCCCCAAACCACACAAGGTACATGCTGTTGGAAAGATCTGTGCTAATGCCGATGTTCCTATGCTTGACTCTACAGCCAAAACAAAACGACGGTTTTCCATTAAGTGAATATCTTTAACCGAGGTTCTTAATAAACGACGGCGTTCAAATAACTTGGTATCCCAAGCAAACTCAACAACATTATCACTTTGTACCATAGACAGCTGGTCACGTAGGCGGGTAAATAGTTTACCTAACACATGCTGTAAATCATCTCTTACTAGTAAGTCTGGCGCTTCGGCAACACTTGGTTTAAAGCTGGCTAGCTCTGAAGAGAAGCGCACTAAACCATCGTAAAACTCATCTAAACTAAGCTCTGTATTATTTGCAGTTAAGTGCAGCCAAGGCAACCAGCGATTCAAAGTTTGCAGCCATAGATACTCTCGCATCAGACTTTGCTCGCTTTTACGGTTTTGACCAGCACCAATACGCTGTACAACAGAATTAGCACGGGTTTGAGTCAGTACTAATAACTCTTTTACTCTTTCTCTTAATAAGCTCGAAGCACCGTATTGTAAGCAAGCAGGAATAAAACTTTGATCTAAAACTAGCTGCCCACTCTCGCGACTTTCCAGAATTTTAGCGATCGGGATGATTGTCATCCCTGTCATCTCATCGCCTTCTAATAACAGCCTAACATTAGGTTCTGCCACCGTCGTTTCAACTGAGTTTTGGCCTGAGTCACTGGCATCAAATAAGTTTACAGTTTCTTTTAGATATCGTTTATTTTCTTCTCTTAGACCGTATTCATTTTCGCCTTCGATCTTCATTGGTAAAGCGAGGTAAACAGTCTTTTCTAGTGCGCCTTGCTTAACATCTAGCAGAAGCTCACGTGTACTTTCAAAATAGGTACCATCAGGAAATAGACCGCGACACTGAGTAACAGCAATTTTGCCAATTTGTAATCTATGCTGATCAATCTCAAGCGTCGATAAACCATAACGCTGACCACCTTGAGTCAAAGCGATATACTGCTCTAAATAGTGGTGGTTATAACGCTCTTGTTGTTGGAAATGTTGAGGGGCAATAAACATACCCTCACTCCAAACTACCTTGCGATGACGTCTCAAATCAGACTCCTTAAAATACTTTCCACCAAGATTCATCAACGGGCTGTGATATCGCTATTTTCTTACCACTAACTCGAATATAAACAGGGTATTGTTCAGGGGTTTCCGCTAAAGCAACATAAGCTTTAACTTCGGCATTAGCATAATCTGCAAACTCACCTAGCACAGCGATATAACGAGACTCTTGCTGTACATCTAAGGTTATTTTTTGATTTTTACCCGGTAGCATTGGCGCCAGTGATGTCACATCAATTAACGAATCAGCTAATGTTTCTCTATCTTTTGAATATAAGTCTAAAAATTCAGCGCTATTAAACACACCAAATTCACTGAGTTGATAAATACGAATAACAATAGGTCGAGCCTGTTGATCACCATAAGCATTAATATCGTCTAGGGTCTCAACGTTAAACTCAACTTGATAAGGTGCAATGAATGCTTTTGTATTGACACTTGTAGCACTATTGCTACTACAGCCAGTCACTAACATTAATAAAGCCACACACAAAATGGCGGGTAGGTTCAAAAGCCTCACTTATTGCCTCTTAATTCTTCTAAAAATAACGCGGAGAAAGAACGATGAAACTCTCTTCTTTCCTGTTTGCGAATAAAGTTTTTACGGTACAACTTCCAATACTTTTTATCTCTGTTGCCCCAGCCTGTTAAATAATCGTTAAATACATCTTCCATATGATCAGGTTCTAAATCTTCCAAAAAACGATCAACGGCTTTATCAATGCATTCCATTAACCTTTCATGAGCAATCGCACTATTAAGTCCCAACTTTTGCTGATCGACCATCTGGCTTAAGGCCATGATGCTATCGCTCAACATCTGATGTTCGTCTAACAAGTTTGATGATTGAGTTGTTTGCAGGCTCACATTTGGTTCTTCTAACATGACGATCTCTTCATCATGTGAGCTTACTTCTTCAATATTTTCTTCATTAATCTCAAACTCGGAATCCGCTGGAGACTCTTCAAATGGATCAAACCCAAACTCATCATCAGCTAATACATTTTTCTTGGAGAACAAGTTTGCTTCCTCTGAAAAGTCATCATCTTTATTATCAAAGTAATCCCCTAGACTCTGAGGGCTATCCTGTACTTTGCTCTTTTCCCCTATGTCTAAGCTATCAATTGAAAAGCTTTTAGAGTCTAGTTCTTCGGAATAGACATCATCTAAAACCGGCGGCTCTTCTTCGGCGGCAAACAAGGACTCCATATCACTAATAAGTAAGGTATAGGCCCCCATCACAATCGTATCGCCATCAGCTAAAAAGTGGCGTAGCCCTTTTCCCAATAATTGGCCATTAACAAAAACACCATTCACACTCCGATCTATAATTTGATAAGAGCCTTTAGGGTGTTTCACTATCTCTGCATGGACACGAGATAAAGTACGATTAAAATCAGGTAATTGGATCGTACAATCGAAAGAGCGCCCGATTGTTCCTCCTGTATCAGGTAAAGAAAGCTGCCTACTATTGACTTGTTCATTTTCTGGTAGCTCAACGAGCTGTAAACTTATCGACATAAATTTGCTCTTTTACAAGTCCGCTATTAAAGACACTGCTTTAGGGCTTTATTAAAATTGCCTAAGAAAACAGGGTTTTTACGTAAAAATTCTTTTGAGAAATGCACCATTAAATCCTGTGTGCCATAAGGAACACGACGGAAGTAATCTAGTGGGATATTCTCCTGAGCCATAGAATGCTCAAATACCAAACGGTATTCTAAAGCAACATCTATATCTCCTTGCCATAACATTTGTAACAAAGAGTCAGAATCACGTGGCTTTTTCACCACGTTATAACCTTCTTCTTTTAAATTAAGCCATTTATTCGTATTAAATTTAGCGCTGAAACGCGCTTTATATTTGGCGCTTTCATCATCTAAATCCAGACTTACATTAGGTGAAATAAACCAAGACAATTCTTCTGAAATTAAAGGGTCTGAGGCATCAGAATACAGCTCTCTTGACGCACTACGCGAACCTGAAAAGTAACCGTGCATTTTATTTGCTTCAACTAATAGTTGCGCTTTATCCCAACGCATCATGGTAATTTCATAAGGCTGCCCCATATGGCGCAAAGTGCATTGCACGCGCTCAACAGCAACACCGCCAATTTCTCCACGATCTACCGTTTGATATGGTGGCCATTCCTGCGTTGCTAAGTACAAGCGGTCCAGCGCAAAGACTGAACCACTTAGTAAAAACAATACAAGACTGAGAACCCACTTAGTATGATGATACCCTGTTCTAGCAATCTGCACGGTTATCCTCTTTTTATTAATCTATGGTTAGAGCTAAATCACCCGAGCTAGCTTCGACACTCACTTTAACACTTGTGATTGCTAAACCTTCACTCAACCTTTGAATGCATTCTTCGGCTAGTCTAGGCATTAGAGAGCGATTAATAATTTGCTCAATAGCACGACCGCCAGTTGTCGGGTCAATATTACGCGAAACCACGAAATCAATAAAACTTTGATCCCATTCGAATGTCGCTTTATATTGCTCATCCAATTTATTCTGAATACGTTTTAAGCTGATTTCGGTAATCTTAGTTAGCTCTTCTGTATTCAGAGGATAATAAGGCACGATAGTCGCCCTACCTAAGAAAGCAGGTTTAAAGAAAGTTTGTAGATCTGGGCGGATTTGCTCAACCAAATCTGTTGTCGATGGACGCTCTTCTTGTTCATCACAAATATCACAGATAGCTTGGTCTGCGGCATTAGATGTCATTATGATAATGGTGTTTTTAAAGTCGACATTACGACCTTCACTATCCTTGATGTGGCCTTTATCAAAAATTTGATAGAAAAGGTCATGTACGCCTGGATGCGCTTTTTCCATTTCGTCCAATAACAAAACAGAGTATGGATTACGGCGAATTGCTTCTGTTAAAACACCACCTTCACCAAAACCAACGTAACCTGCAGGAGAGCCAAGTAACATGGAGATTTTATGCTCTTCTTTAAATTCAGTCATGTTAATAACCGTTAGGTTATCCCCACCACCAAATACTTGATCAGCCAGTGCCATCGCAGTTTCAGTTTTACCCACACCACTTGGTCCACACATGAGGAAAACACCAACAGGCTTGCGATTATCGGTTAATCCTGCACGGGAAATACGAATACTCTTAGCCAGCTCACCTATCGCAGCGTCTTGGCCAATTACTCTCTCATGCAAAGCATTTTCGAGATTCAGAAGTTTCGCAACTTCATCTTTCACCATGCTGCCAGCTGGAATACCGGTCCAGCTTGAGATTACTTCTGCGATCACACCTGAATCAACCATAGAGAAAACCAAAGGCTCGTCACCTTGGGCCTCTTCTAACTGGCTCAATAAGTCTTGCAAAGCATCTTGCTCTTCCGCATCCAATGCATCATCTTTGTATTGCGTTTGAATGGTGTCACTTAAACTAATAATTTGCTGAACAAGATCCAGCTCTTTGTTCCACTTATCATTTAAACCAGCTAACTCAGCTTCCATTTCAACAACTTGATCAGCTAGGGCTTGTCTGTCTTCCGCAGCTTCCGTAAAAACAGCATCTTCTACGTTTAATGCAGAAAGCTCACTATTAAAGTAGCGAATCTTTTGCTCTAAACTTTCAATACGCTCAGGCTTGGCACCTTGAGTTAAAGCAATACGTGCACAGGCAGTATCTAACAAGCTAATAGCTTTATCTGGTAATTGACGCGCTGGTAGGTAACGAATAGAGAGATTAACTGCTGCATCTAATGCATCTTCTTTAATAAAGACGCCATGGTGTGCTTTTAAAGACTTAGCAACACCACGTAGCATTTGCAAAGCATCAACCGCATTTGGCTCTTCTACTTTTACGACTTGGAAACGACGTGTTAATGCAGGGTCTTTTTCAAAGTACTTCTTATACTCAGCCCAAGTTGTCGCAGCTAATGATCTAAACTCACCACGAGCAAGAGCAGGTTTTAGCAAGTTTGCAGCATCGTTTTGTCCTGCCGCGCCACCTGCACCAATAAGCGTATGCGCTTCATCAATGAAAACAATAATAGGGGTTTCAGAGTTCTTCACTTCGTTGATAACATCTTTAAGGCGGTTTTCAAATTCCCCCTTAATGCTAGCACCCGCTTGAAGCAAACCTAAATCCAAAGTATGTAGTTCAACCCCTTGAATCACAGGAGGTACTTCACCACTCACAATACGCAACGCTAAACCTTCTACAACAGCAGTTTTACCCACACCTGGCTCACCAACTAAAATAGGGTTGTTTTGACGTTTACGACAAAGAATGTCTATTGCCAAACGTACTTCAGCATTACGGCCTGAAATAGGATCAATCTTGCCATCACGCGCTTGTTGAGTCAGGTTAATAGTGTATTTATCAAGTGCACCACCTTCGCCACCTTGAGCAGGGGCACCCGCTTCCCCCGCGGCCGCAGTACTTAGGCTGGCAACGGTCTGTAATTTACTAATTTTAGACTGCAAAGCTTCAACTGAAACAGTTGATAAACTAGGCAAGTTGACTTTCTTCATGCCAAACGCGTCAGCCTGAACCATCACAAGTAATAGGTGAAAAGCATTCACCTGACCATGTCCGAAGTTAACAGAAGCTTGCATCCAAGCTGCTTCTATCAATTCACTTAAACCTGCACTAACTGTAGGCTGGCCTTCGGCACCTTTAGGGATTCGATCTAGGCGTGATGTCAGTTCGCTCATCAAGGCTGTAGAGTCAACATTTTGTACTTTCAAAAAGGTTTCAAAAGCCTGATCTCTTACCGCAAGTACTTGCACTAACCAATGCTCTACTTCAATCGCGGCAACTTTTTGTTTCATTGCTACACCAGCGGCTTGTTCTAAAGCACTTCGTAATTCTGGCTCTAATTTACTAACTAAATTTCCTAGTTTTACGTGGGACATAATTTATCTCTCTGGTTGTAGAAGGATTTTTCGATATTCATCCGGTGCGTGTTTTGGCAATAAACAATTTGCCTCGCCCAGTCGAACACCACCATTCAATGCGGATAATTTAGGCTCATTTATATAAGCGCGTTTAACGTATAAATAAACTTTCACATCCGTGAGTTCTCTCAAATAAACAGACACCAAGGCTCTTAAACTGCGAGCAAAATGCCAATTTGCATGTAAGCCTAAAAATTCACGATGACTTCTTGGCTTTACTAAAATCTCTAATGATTGAAAATACTGGCTCGCTTGCTTACCTAATAAAAAGCCACGGCCCAGTTGTTGGTTTTGCCCTTGCTGCTGTCCAAGCTTAGTCAGACAATCTGATGGCACTCTGTAAATTGTTTTTTCTGCTACCTTGGCCGAAATATCTAAGTCAAAGTAAGCACTGAGCAATTGTTTTAGCGTCTTTAAATTTCTCGTTTTTAAGCCAATCAACACGCTAAATCTTAACAGACTAGTCGTTGAGCCCTCTGTCAGGCTTTGCGGTAATGCAGACAACTGAGCCAACGCATCTTTTTGCTTCAGACTATTTGAGTTTGATGACTGCATCACCTCTTGCTCTTCTTTTAGTAGCAAATTACTGGTAACTGAGTCGGCAAATAACTGGTAATACCTATGGTTAAAAACATCTAAAAAGGTCTGTAATGAAAACTCTTCCTGATGTAACGCATTCAATAACTCTTGATAAAGATAATCAGGAATAACGCCTCTACAACCAGACAAAGCAGTGATACCTAAAGTCACTTTGCATCTGGTTACCCCTAGCTCTATAGCGATGACTTCTTCACTATCACCCTCTGGCATAGGCTCAGGAATAAACCTTAGCTGCTTCTCTTTAGCAGCCATTCGCAGCAACCTGATGACTTGAATAAAGTCATAGCGTCTAGGGTTAGCTAGAACCGAGGTGACTAAAGACACACCTGACTCCCATGTACTTTAGGGAAATCAATACTCGATTGGCTGTTACCAAAGCGTTTAATTTTTAATTGTATGAAACGATCAAAACTACAAAACTGTTGATAAAAATGGTTTAGCACATGGGCAAAAACTGCCACCTGATTGGCAATTAGCTCATCATCTAATGTAATAGTGACCTCAGTACCTGAAGCAAAAATGGTTTGCTGCATAATGGTCATAGGTGACACTAGATGCTGATATTCAACATTTTTAATCGCATCTGCCTGAGGACATAAAGTTTGTGGACAACATAAGCGTAATGCGTGTTGCAAGGCTTTCACAGGGTCATCAGCTTGCAGCAAAGATGAAAAGTTTGAATTTAATAGGGCGATAAAACGCCAATTCATACGATTATCTAAATCTGGGTAATGAGGTGCTGTCGGTGCTGATAAAGTTTTTAAAACACCAGGTAAGTCAATTGCGGCTAGAGAGTCTGCTTCTGTTCCCGCTGGCACTAAACATGGGGTACGGCCATTACAAACCTTCAACATCATAGACAAGACGATTGAGTCACTTGGTTGGCTATATGGATAGCTGATGGATAAATCTATATGTCGTTTACCCTGTTCATTCCAATATTGCTTGGCCTGCCACTGAGGAGACTTATCATCATGCCAGTAACCAGATTCATACACAGGGCTTAGGGCTATTTCACCCGTCGGTAAAACTTCACTAACACTTTCAACTGAAACGATTTCCAGTTGCTCTCCTGCATTCACATCAGCAACAACAGGCAAAGCTAACTTAGAAAAATCGTAATTGAGAGGCTCGCCTCTCGTTTCAAACAAATTGATACTAGGTACAGCATTTAAGGCAAATACGCTCTTATCAAAAAGGCGTAAAAACTCAGCAGGTAACTGCTTAACAAAGAAGTTGATGGTGACTTTATCAGTAGAGAACTCTGATAACTCTCGTCCTAGGCTCTTAATACTAAAAAAGGCGGATTTATCAGGATAGGTAAAATAATCTCTCAGTAAGTCATAACCTTTAAAGTGGCTTGCGTATTTTGGTAACCACTGAAAATCCTCATCAGCAATACGAGAGACTAAACGATCAACTTCAATGACTTTTTGTTGATCTCCATGAAATACACTAATCACTTCTGTTTGCAGTAACAAAAGGTCAATCACGCTGGCAGAGTTGTTCTCAAAGCCTCGGATATAAAAATTAAAATCATTAAAAGCAATTTGACTAAACATATTCTCAAGCGCTGAAAGCTCGATTTGTATGACAGAATCAGAGTGCTTGAGTTGAGATGGGGTAATAAAGTTAAAAGGTGCTGCTTGCGCTTTTACTTGGGTGATTTCTAAAGGCAGGATCTGTAAATCACTTACCGTGGTGAATTCACACTCGTGGCCCGACTTAACAGGTAAAGTTAAAGGACTGCCATTTGGTAAAAAGACAATATCACTTAATTTGTCTGGGTCAGCTTCTAACTCCAGCACAGTATAACTAGGTGAGACTTGTAGATAACCTGGGTAAAGCAAGGAGAATAACCCTTGTACTAACTCAGGAAATTGCTCATCTATACGCTTTTCAGTTTTTGCTGTTAATAGTGCCATTGCATCAATCAAGCGACTGATATTAGGGTCTTCATTAGCACTTTGGTTAAGCCTTAGCGTACCTGCTTGTTCTGGAAATTGATTAACAAATTCATCTAAGGATTTTCGAACATAAGCGAGCTCACGTTCGTAATAACGCATTAATTGATCAGACAACTTCCTGCCCCTCTAAACTAACTGTTTGATTGGCTAAACAAATATTAGAATCAAACATTAAGGCATGGTTGCCAGTTTCGGTTGTTACTCGAGCCATTAAAGAAAAGCTAATAATATTCTTATGGGTTTCCGCTTCTTCAATCTCAACATGAACATCGGTTAGTCTTGGCTCGAAATCTCTAATCCAACCTTCCATTGAGCGAGAAAACTGATCATTATCCATTTGACTGCTAATACTATAAATACTGTCTAATCCAAACCTAACAGTAGACTTTTCTACCTGCTTTAAGTTTTTTGGTAAACTCAACATTGGGGCTTCTGAGTTTAATAACACTGTCAGCTGATAACGAATCGCCTCTAGGGTTTCATCGTGATGTGATATGCCATCTTCTTGCAAAAAGGTTTTCCAAAAAATCATGATAAAACTCCTCTAGAAGATACATCTTCTGGCCCTATATCGGTCGACAATAGAACTTCCCCACATACATGATCGAATTGGTATTGAGGTTGAACTAAAACATCACATACATATCGACCTTGGTGGCCAGCAACTTCACGGACTGTCACCTTGCCTTTACTTAATGGAAATTTGGCTAAGGTTTTTTCATCTGCATTAAAAAGGTTACTTGAATATTTATCGAGCCAGTTATTTAGATAAACTTCACACTCTTGTGCAGTTTGAAAGTTACCTATCATGCTACGAATTTGTACTTTCAAATAATGGGAAATACGGCACACCATCAAAGTAGTTTGTAACTGCCCCATTACCTTATCTGTTTCATTGGTACCACTGTCCCAAATAGAATTATTACCACGTAAATAATACTTATCAGTCATTAAACTATGACAAATCGGGACAAAACCTTGATCTGCATAAAAAGCCCCCATACCCGTAATAACATTCACTTGAGTAATTGGCTTTTTAGTACAAAAAGAACCTGCACCAGTGGGAGGAACATTAACAAGTGCACCATAATACTGATCTTGCCAACGGGACTTCATAAAACCAAACCAGCTAATGCGGTTAAATTCACGCATTGCTACCGACGCCAACATAAAAGCGGCACTGCCCCATAGGCCATTTTCTTTTTGGTAGGTTTCGTTAAAAACAAAGTTAGAGCAAAAGTTTTGATAGCTATTTCTTAGCTTAACTTTAGGCATAGCCAAACCTAAAAAGCGAGAGGCTGGTATTTTCCTCAGCCTTTGCCAAGCATCAAACTCAGGACCATATAGAATTTTTTCAATTCGATCCGTGTCTGATAGCCAATCAGCATCACCACCGCCAAAAAAGTTATCTGAAGGTGATAAAACAAAAGGACATAAACATGACTCACCTAAACTGGCCAGTAACTCTAAGGTGTATACATCATCATAATCTTGGTCAAAATCAATCGACACAAAATGATCAACGACTATCATGCCAAACGGCTGACCACCAGAGGTATTAAGCTCTTTGTTCCCTAACAAGTTATATAGGTGACTGCGTTTTAATGAGACAGATGAATTCACATCATGAGATAGCTCATTCCATGAAATATCAATAATTCTGACTTTTGTTTTTTGCTTATTAATTGGCAACTGAACAAGGGAGTCAATGCTGCGCCATGAAGACTCTAATTGCTTAAAATCTTCATGGTGCATAATGGCAGAAAGTTGTTCGGACAACTTAGCGTCAATTTCAGTAATAAGGCGCTGAATTGTCGCTCTTAACACACTAGGATTCGATAAGATTTGTTCATCTAGTTGAACAAGTAAAGCTAACGCTTCCCTTAAAAAATCATCGTCCTTTGCATCAAGTCGATTCAAATCATCCTGAAAATCATTCTGCAACATCATCGACTACCACTTAAAAAGCTTAACCAGGTATTTTAGTTACCATTCGAACAGACGTAGTAAGCTCTTCTAGTTGTAACCAAGGACGTAAGTGAGCGACTGCAGAATAAGAACCAGGACGACCAGGCTGCTCTACCACTTGGATACGAGACTCACACAAAGGTGTCTTAGATCTTTCTTCATTACCCACTGCACCAGAGTTTGTATACTGGTCAATCCAAGTTTGTAGATCTTTCTGAATGTCAGAAGCTTCTAAGTTAGAACCCAACATGTCACGACCCATCACTTTCAGATAGTGCGCAATACGACTACTTGCCATGATGTAAGGAAGGCGCGCAGAGATTGCAGCATTACTTGTTGCATCAGGATCAACAAACACTTTTGGTTTTTGTGTTGTTTGACCACCAATGAAAACACCAAAGTTAGTATTTTTATAATGAACAAGTGGTAAGAAACCAAGATCACTTAGCTCTTTCTCACGCTCATCCGTTAAGTTCACTTCAATCGGACACTGCTGCTGGATATCACCCGCATCAGACAGATAAGTTAGGTTAGGTAAGTTTTCAACTTTACCGCCATTCTCTAATCCACGAATCGCTGTACACCAGCCAAACGCCGTATGAGATTGACTCATTTTCAGACCTAGTTCAAAAGCAGCATTAGACCAAACAAGTTGATCGTTATCTTTTGGTAAAGGGTTACCTTCTGCATCTGTTCCTAGCTCTTCATAATTAAATGAATCTGTAGACAAACCTTTCTCACCATATGGAAGACGAGCCAAAGTTTGTGGCAGAGTTAAGCTTACATAACGTGCATCATCACTTTCTCTAAAGGCGTTCCACGCAGCATAGGTTGGGGAATCGAATCCAGCGGCAACCGGCTTACCTTCATCGAAGGTTGTGAATGAATCAATTTCAAACATTTCAGGGTTAGCTGCAGCGATAAATGGTGCATGACTTGCCGCCGCCGTTTCACCCATATAACGCAATAGAGAAACATCTTCATCTTTATGAGAGAAGTTAAAATCACCAAGTAATAAACCGTAAGGTTCACCACCAGCTGTACCAAATTCTTTTTGGTATAGAGCATCAAATAACGGGCTACGATCTACCGCTGGCGCATCTTCAAATTGCTCTAACAATTCGTCTTTTTGGAAATCAACTAGTTTAATTTTTAGGCTTTGACCTGTTTCACTTTCACGAACCAGTTTGCCTAGACCACGCCAAGAACCCTCTAAACGCTGAAAGTCATCTTGTTGCATGATTTCTGATAACTGACGAGACATTTGCTTATCAATTTCAGCAATCGCATTCTCGATTGTCTTTGTTAAGTTTTTATCCCAAACAACAGTACCGTCTAATGCTTGTTCAGCTAAAACAGAGAAAAGCTCTTTTGTTGTATCTTCTGGGGTCTGAGTGGTTGCAGCAATAGCACGATCAAGAAAGCTTAAAGAGCCTTCAGCGCCTTCAGCACCAGCTTGATTTTCTAATTCAGTACTCATTCTTCTCCCCCATTCGGTTCAATACCTAATTCGCTTGATAGAGCGTTAATTGTATCTGCACTTTGAAGCACTTCTTTTAATAGCTTCTCTAAGTCTCTAGAGCGATCGGCTTTAGATAATAAGGTTTTAAGCTGCTGTCTTGTTTCAGCTAATTTACTAAGCGGCTCTACTTGTTCAATTAAAGAATCTGGTTCGAAGTCTTTCATTGAATTAAACTTAAGCTCAGCTTCAAACTGACTATCATCATCAGAAAGTGTGTTATCAACTTTAAGTTTTAATTCTGGGCCAACACGCTTCATTACAGTATCAAAATTGTCTTTATCAATTTGATAGAAAGTGCGATCTTCTAAATCTTCTCTGTCATCATTATGTGCTGAAAAATCACCGATTACGCCAATAACAAATGGCAGTTCTTTGTTTTCTACCGCGCCATTCGTCTCAACATCATAAGTAATGCTGACACGGTTTTTACTGACCCGTTTATGCTGCGAGTTTAACGCCATAATCTTTCTCCGTTATTTGTACACACTAGTAATTAGCATTACTAAGTTAGTCATTACAATTTGAATACAATCAAAACGCTTGCCTTAATGTTACTAACCAATTGTTTTAATAGCCAAACCTTCAAGTAACAACAAACAAATCTGATATTGAGTTAACAGCAATTAAGCTTGCAAACACTGGGTCAACAAGCTTAATGATTAACTCTATTTTATAAGCCGCTTATAAAGCCGCTTTAGAAGCTAATGTCGCTGTAGGTACGTCATATTTAATAACATCACCTTTCTGGATTTTGCCAGCGTCATCTTCATAGTAGTAAGTTAAGCTCATAGTTGCATAAGCTAGTGCAAAAGATTCGCTTGGCAAAGAGCCGTCACCACAACCTACGTTGTAGCTAGCAATACGAGATTTTTCAACTGTGATGACTAGGTATGGATCAGCACCGTTACCTTCACGAGATGGTTTAGTAATCATGATTTCACATGTTTTACCTTCAGCACCTGGTGAGAATAAGAAAGTTGTTAGCAATGGGCTTGCGCCATCAGATTGACGAGAAATACTCAATTCACCTAAACCAACCATACCTTGGTCAGCGTTGTTTGCATTACCCACATCAACAGTAACACCGCGCACAGCACCCCATGATAGAGAGTCAATTGCGAAGAATCCTTTCTTACCACCAACTTCACCAATAGTCGCAGCACCATTGATTGTGTCAACACCGTCAATACGCATGTAAATAGTAGCCATGTTTTATTTCCTCTATTTAAATTTTGTTTTTTCAATTTTATTCAAACGATAACCTAGCCTGTAAATGAGTCGTTCAATTCTCTATCACTCATTCCAATAATTACTAAGCAATTAACAATAGACCTGTCTCGCGACAATTCAATGAAAGTTGTAGATCAACTAGCAAGTATTTAATTGATACTAAAATAGTTTCTCGTTCTTCTTTCGTAATATTTACTCTGTTGATAAATAGATTACTGCTATATCCATTAACTGTAAATTTAAGCGACTAAAGATCCACCACTTCTTCATATTTCATTTATTCTTGATACTAAACTAGACAGAAGAAAATAACTTACAGTCTAAAGCCACGATTTAAACACTACAGTATTTTTCTTAAAAAACAATTAATTAGAAAAACAACTCTACCATTCAAATGAAGATAAATTTCCTGAGCTTGCTGAATTATCCTGCACAGTTTCTTCTTTTTTGACTGGCTCTGTCGCCGCTGCGGGCTCCACTTTTTCATTTTTTGGAACAGATACAGGTGGCGCATTATATTTAACTGGTGCAGCTTGTTGCTTATGAGATAACTCTGCAGCAGATATTGTTGGGTCAGGAATCACGGTTTTATCAACACTTTCTAAGCCCGCCAATTGATACATACGCCCCATCATCTTGTCATCTTCCCCCACCATCTCATTTAAAAGATCCGGCAAAGACATATAACCCCACCTAATCGCCCTTTCTAACAACATGTAAACAGGGCTGTGCGGTTCAGTACGACTAAAGTAATCGGAAATATGTCTAAGCTGCTGGAAAGCCTGGTCACGAGTATAAATTTCCTCACCCGCTTTACCTTGTAAGGAAACAACCTCATTAGTCACTTTATTAGACATAGTCATCTCTCCAGCTATAGGGGCTTGTGTAGGTGTTTCGCTCATGACAGGGACAGATTCATCTGCATTAGATACATCAGTTGGTTCAGGCTCTTGAGCATCCAAAGGCCAGGGCACAATGAGGTTACCCACCAAATAATGACTAGCATTAATGAGTCGATCAACGGTTTGGTTAATAAATCGGAAGCTGACAGGCTGAGCACCAACACCACGGCATTTTTCAACGACACTAGCTTCAAGTGCAAGTAACTGTTGCTTAATCGCCCCAAGGGATAAAATGGTTTCTTTTACTTGCTCTTTATTACTTGAAATATACTGAGATGCTTCCGCTTTTAATGCATCTAACTGCCCATCTCTTTCGGCCGAATAGTAACGACTATAATCAATAGCACCAATCAGACCTATACTCTGTAATGGCATAGATAAAAGACCAGTGCCATCCCTTTCTCCTACCAACTGCAAAAATGGCTTAACTCTAAATTCAGCCCACTCGCGAGCTCTACCAGCATCATCTTCAGATTTCAGTTTTTTGATTGGCGGCTTTGGGTGTAAGTCATCCCAATAGGTATCAATCAGTTGTGTAAAACTTGTCAATACACTGGCTAAATTTTCCAAGGGCTGATGCGAAAAAGGCTGAGCAGCGCTCAACCAACACATAACCTCAACATCTTTAGAGACTGTCTCAATGGTTTTTTCACACTGATTAGAGAGTTCATTCCAATTTGCTGCATTCTGTGTCAGTAACTCTTCATCATGCATGGCATCGGGAGATTCCATTAGCTGACGATAAGAGGATTGAGCTTGGTTAAAGTAGTTTCGCAAACCTCGAAACAGGGTGCGATTATCTTTTAAATATTCACCACAAGGTGCATCCGCAGAAATTGCTTCCAATAATTGCGCCATAAAATATCATCTCAATTATATTTAATTATTATTCATTTCTAGGAGCGCACGGGCTCACTTTACCCACCAATCATAACGGTGGCACAACCAAGAACGATAGAGCCACCATGGGATGTTGTATCTCCCATTCTAGCAGCAGGAACACTGCCAATAAGAACAGTGGCACTGCCCATAACTATGGTATCCGGTGGTCCAACACAAATTGCCATATCTCCTAAACACACAGCAGGCAAACTTCCTATTAAAACCGTGGGTTGCCCTGGGCCTGAAATTATTCCACCGACATGAGGAACTACACCTGTCACCATAGGGCACACATGTGTATCTGTTAACCTTGCAGCTAACCCCATACTAACCTCCTATTCAATCAGCCCTTTGCCACCTTGTGCGATATCAAACGCACTGGCAAAAGCTTGTTTATAGAATTTATCTCGTCCTTTCCACTCAGGCAAAACAGCTGCGGTATTAATCGCCCCCGCAATGGCTTTGGAGTATAAAAATTCGGCAGGCATAACAACTGGCAAACTAATTTCAGCAATACTGCCGCTACCATTCCAAAAAACCCCTTGGGCCAACCATCGAATAAAACTCTCATTCTTAAGTTGCTGCATTTGCTTCTCAATATAACGCCGTTTTGGTTCTTGCGGCTCTCTCACCCAATCCTTACAAGCATTAAATAAAGATTGCTCAGCTTTTGTTAGCACGTCCTGCCTTAACTCAAGCACACAGATACTCCACCAAATAGTTTCTCGCATTGGCAAAGCATGACAATAGAAATGCACCAAATCTTGATATAAGCCAGCCTCAAGTAGACTGTCAATAATAACTCTCGGTTCAGAACTTAGATCGACTATCTCATTTGCTTCATCTGAAGATTTAAACCTTTCCCACACTTTTTCACATGATGTTAAGGGTATTTTCTTTAGCATCTAATTCACCATCACTATACCGCCTTTAACGGTTGTCATACCATCTGCCGAAATTTCGGCTGTCGCACTACCTGTTACAGTCGCACCAACATCACCTTGCAAAGTAGCATTCAACCCTTGAGCAGTTAGAGTTGCCGTAGCTTTGGCTGTCAGGCTAGCTCCCGCACTTAAATCCATAGAAGCATCCGAGTCAATGGAGACAGAGGTACCTGATTGGGACAAACTTCCTCCTTCTATCGAAATACTTGAACTGCCTGAAATCGTTACGCTACCACTACTGATATCAATTGATGAGCTCGACATTACAATTTCACTGTCTCCAACAACTAACTTAAGGGTGTCAGATGCAGTCAAGGTGATCTCTTTACTGTCTTCTGAAATAGAATCTGTTGCACTCAAGGTATAAGCTTTTTCAGCCGCTAGAGCGATATTCTCTTTCGCAGTCACAGAAAAGTTCACATCTGCCGTTTGGGTAATACTTTGCGTCACAGCCACGGACTTTTCATTACCCACAATTTCAAATGAATCATTCACAACTTCATTGGTATAATCTTTCGCTGCATGGGTATAAAAAGCCTCTTCATCAGCCTTATCGTCAAAGCGAATTTCGTTCGATTCACCCTTCTGCTGAGTTTTAATCCCTGATTCAGTGGTGTTTAGCGTTGGATAAGGCGGCTTATGAGTACTGTTATAAACACTAGAAACCACCACAGGCTGATCTGGATCGCCATTAATAAAGCTTACCAAGACCTCATGACCCGCCCTTGGCAAAAACTGAAAGCCATAACCATTGCCAGCCATGGGTTGAGCAACACGCACCCAACAACTTGTCTTGTCACCCGTCTCTGAATCCCAGTGAAATTTAATGCGTACTCGGCCCAGCTCATCTGCTGCAGGTTCATCATCTGTAGTTCCAGCGACTACAGCCGTCTGTAAACCATGAATAACAGGCTTTTCAACGATATCCGGATAATATAAATGATCTTCAGGCACGCAAATAAATTCAGCTTCTTTATCAAATGCCGAGCTTCCATTTGCATCAAATTGATAAGCAGAACGGGTGACCAAATAACTACCTTCTTGATCACTACTTGGGTGCGAGTTCATATCAAGATAACGTCCAGCTGAAATAGAAATAGTATCTGTTCTGGCTTTAATACTGGTGTAGTGTGAATCAAGCTGGGCTCTTTCTGTCACAGCTAAAGGGCTAGAATAGTCATCCATTAACCCCGTTATACTAGAAGCGGGATAACGATATTGAGTTAACTTTGTATTCCCAGACAAGCTGTATTTAGACGATTGCGCTTTACTAGTAATCAATTTGGACTGGTTATAGTCATAAGAAGCTAATTCAATACTAGCGCTGTGCATTTGGTTTTGTGGTTCCCAAAGTGTCGCTAGATCATTCTCGCCACTCGGCTTTGCCACATGATCCAAGGTAGCCTTACCATCTTTAGAGAAGGGCTTTGAAGCATCTTGAAGTATCATCTTGGCCGAATTAGCATCAGCATCAAAGTAAAAATGAACACCTTCTTCTGCCAGCAAGCGAGTTACAAAATCTAAATCCGATTCGTTATACTGCAAACAATAAGCTCTCGTTGTCGACGGCATACTATTTACTGTATAACAGCCGCTAAAACCAAGCTCATCAAAGATAGAAGTCACAATATCTTGTGTTGAAACCTCTTGGAATACACGACAACTGCCGCTATAGGCTAGCAATGCCAACCAAGGCTTGATTGTCAGTCGCATACCACGACTACGAGATTGCACACTCTGTGTCAGGCCATTTACGGCAACAACATAACCAGAGTACTCTCGTACTGAGCTACGGCTATCACCAGGAGCAGAATAAAGTGAGCAGGTAACTTGATCACCTACCCAGTCCTCAGGAGAAACATCCTGACAAAGCACGTCAACCTCTATCACAGAAAGCTCTGATAGCCCTTCTGTTACTGACATACTAGTCACAACAAATTCATCACCACTGCTATTGGCAATTACCAAATTACTACTTTGCGGTTCTAATAATTCATCCATAGTCTAATCTTCAATATGTGAGTCAGGATTAATCAATTCAGCAAATCGTAATAACTGAATAGGGGGATACAAGGATAAGTTTCGCGCCACATCCATGTTGATAAACATAGAGAAGCGACTCAGTTCGGCAATAGGCAAAGCGCCCGGAGTTGACTGTTCAAACAAGACTTTATTTGCCTGATTCCCAGCCAAACGCCCAACATTATAATATTTGTTAGCAACAGCAATTAAACCATTAGATTCAGTAACCATCACATCGTAAGCACTGGCAACAGGCAAGGAATACTTTACTGCAGCTCGCGTAAACTCATCTTTATTCTCTAAGTTGTATGAACTTGAACCAACATAAACAACATCGACATTCTCCTTTGCCATGTCAGCCATAACTTGATCGAACTGGCCCGGCAAAGGCGTGTTGTTATCATCTAATTGATAAGTTTTTTCGATTAAATCAAACCCCATATCGATAGATAAAGCATGTAATTTCTTGGTATTTAATACCGAGTTAAGCTCACCTTCAGAGTAAATAACCCCCATACGAGTTAAGGGAAAGTATTCTCTCATTGCTCTAATTTGCACATCTTCCGAAATACGATTACGAATACCGGTCACGTTAGTACGTCCACTTTCTTTATAAGACGAGATAATCCCTGCTCCTAAAGGATCAGCAACTATCATAAACATGACAGGAATATCCCCAAGCTTGGTCAGAGATCCATACTCCCCCATAGTACCTATCATGCCCTTTGATACACTCGTTCCCCAAGTCACTACAAGGTCAGGCTTTAATTCTTTTGCTTCAGCAAGATACTCAGCAATACGTGTTTTATCTCTTGCCACATCTCGCACAATTAAATTAACAGGTAAATCATTATTTTTGAGATAACTCTTAAACCCTAGACAAGCATCCTCACAGCCACGCCAAACCACCATATAAATTGTGGCAGGATTAGCGGCATCAAAAACTTTAGCCGCAGACACTACAAATGGAGTGAACAAGAGTATTAGTGTGATAAAGAGTTTCATGATTCAGCTCCTGCATCCTGCTTTGCATCTGGCACACGAAGGAAAATAAACATACATAGGGCCGATACCAAGACACCTGTACCTACAATGGCCATGGCTTCACCAAAATCATATAGAGTGAGAAGAGTCGCTACCAATACAGGACCTAATACACTACCAATACGCTCTGCTGTTCTTAAAATACCTAACACCTTAGTTCGCCCAACTTCAGGCGTAGCCTCAGCGGCTTCAAGTGCAGAAGCAATAAGTGGCGCCTTTAAAATAGAGTGAGCAACACCCATCAAAGCAACTGCCAGCAAAAGTTTATAGAAGGAAGCTTCACCATAAAGAGAAATCAAAATGCCGCCAGATAAGACTGTACCCAGCAATACTAGCTCTTTCATCTTGCCTGATTTATCTGCAATACCAGACGCTAATGGACTCAAAGGAATAATAATTAAAGAATAAACCATCATGACACGGCCAATTTCTGATTGACTTGCATCGAGTGATACCAAATATAGAGGCACCATAAAGTACAAGAAGCCAGTCAAAATAATCTTAGTCGGAATCGCACAAAAGATAATAATGCAGACAAATTTAACATTACGAGCTAATAACAGAAGGCCGCCCTTAGCTTTTTGACTTGCCGCAGATGATGCTGTGCTCACCTTACCTGAGAACATTCTCCAAGCTAACACGCCAGCGAAACTCGATAAAATTGCTGAAAGCAAGAACACTGGTTGATAACCAATTCTATCGGCGATAATCGCTCCTAAAGCTGTACCACACATGGTCGCAGTCATTAGAACACCAACAAATATCGCCATACCTTTAGCTCTGTTTTCTGACGAAACAACCGCTGCAATATAGCTCTGACAGCTGATCGTGATGACAGCATATCCTAACGCAGTCACCCCACGAGCAATCACGATATCCATGGCATCTTGTGCAAAATAGCAGCCTAAATATCCTAGAATGGCAGGTATTAAACCAATTAAAAACAATGGTTTCTGCCCCCATCTATCCACCCAACCAGCAGCAAATGGCGTAGCTAATGCAATGACAAGCATGAAAATAGAAATCGGCAAGCCCAGCATCACATCTTTCGAGATCCAAGAATCAGCTTCATAGAGCTCGGCCACAAATAAAGGCATAAAGGATTTCTGTAATTCTTCTGCTAACGAGAAAACAAATAAAGGAATACGCGCGTCTACAATATCGCCACTTTTTACATTAAGTACATTTTGTAGACGAAACTTCTCAGCAATTTTTTGCAAATGAGATTTAGCCGACACTTCGGCTTTTTGCACATTTTCTTGCTCAACAATTTGTACTGCCGATTGAAATTGTGCCTGTAAATCCTTGGAATCTTGATTGAGTTTTCCGATAAAGTTTCCAAAAACCCCTTTTGTAATGACCTTTTCATTAACCGAAAAGTCACCTTCTGCTTGTCGTTGCAATAAACTTTCGGACTCTTTAAGTGGTTCTGATACATAAAACATCACCACAACCATGACAACTTCAAAACAAACAAGTAATACAGCAACCAAAACGATCACAACATCAAAAAACACGTCGGTTAGCTGAGATTGAATAAAACCAGAATCCAATCCAACAAGTACATACCCAAGCGTTTCATCTTCAAGGGTCATTTCCAATTTAAAAAGATCTCTATCATGATTGGCAGAGGCATCACCAAAGAAGATCCCATATAACTCTTTCGACCCCTGGATTAAACGCTCAACAATGTTTTCTTGTAAAAAGTTCGGGTGCTCAATATTAAATGATTCAGGCTTAATTCGGCTCAAATTAGGTGTTGTACCAGCACTGTAAAGTAGGCTGTTTTTCTCAGATACTATGGCAACAAACGTTAGCTCAGGGTACTTATAAAGTGTGTCTGAGAGATATGAATCCATGCCTTCAATTTGATCAAAAGGAATCCCAACACTTGTTGCTAATTGCACATCATCATGAATAACCTCTGCAACAGCGTTAGCCTTCTTAAGAAGCTCGGGTTCAAGCGCAAAATCAAATTCAATCAAGGTATATAAAGTACTCAAGACTGAGGCAAATAATGCACTTAATACCGTTACTAAGATTAAGCGGCTATTAATAAAGCCGGACATACTCTTCACTTCATTCATTTAGACAAACCCTCAGTCTTTTGTTGTTCCTTAAGAGTTTGAATGGCATCCAACTCACTCGTTACTTGAGCTTTCATTTGCTCACCCTGTTTCATTTGCTCTGCTAATTTAAACGCTAGCGAGCCTTCTGGTGCGTCAAATGTTTTAGTCACTTTCTCTCCGCCCGTATATTGCTCAATCAGGTGAATAACCCCACTAATATCACCAAAGCACAACCTAATGACCAAGAAGACAATCAATGAAAATATTAAGAAAATACCCACTGTCATTTCGAGCAAATGCAACCTAACTTGGGCATAAGTTCCTGAAAAAGAGGACTTGTCGTACTGGATTACGACACTGCCTATTAGCTCATCGAAGCTGTCTTTTAATTGCAAACCGCTATAAAGATCCTTATCTGTTGCCAACATCCAATTAGCCTCGGTAGAGCGAAGCGCTCTTTTACTTAAGCTTTCTTCAACGGCCTGCCCTACAAGCTGAGAGTCAGTCGAGAAAATGATGACCCCATCATCGCCAATAATGTGTATTAACTTCACATTAACGTCTCTAGATTTCGCCCTCTCCATTAAGTCTGGTAGGTTATTTGCTGATTTAAGATGTATACCTAAGCGCTCCGCCTTTAAGATGGAGGACTCTAATGACGAGGAAATCACCTCTAACTTTGATGAAACAACACTGGACATCAAGCTATCAAATTTCATGTAGTTAATGAGGTAAAGTAGGCTCAAAACAGCCATAAGAATCAGCCAAACAGTTGCTACAAACCTGAGGTGAATCTCAATAAAAATTTTCATTATTCAATTATCTCCATGCATAATCGATAAACAAACCCACTAGCAATTTCGTCTCTTATCAAGGATAGATCAATCTATCGAGCACACATAAAACAAAAAATACCGATATTCAAACCAATTACTTATATTAAAATTGGATTAATTAGATACTTTTTATCTTATTGAATCATTGTGTAGAAAGCGTGTAATTCAAAAAAAAATTCGTAAAAGAGCTATTTAATCATAGTTTCTTAAAAAAACGTGACATTAAGCAGGTATATTTCACATAATGCCAATTAGAGGACATTTATTTGCAGAAAATAAGAATTTAGATATTTATTCCTGAAAGCTAATTAAAATGACATGACACTTATTCAGCATTCATACTATTAAGAAATATTCGCACACACTTTATCTAAGCATAAGACGAGAAAGACACAATGAATTGGGATACCTTAATTAACTATGTGGGGCTTGGACAGCCTCAAATGCATTGGCTAGTTAAAATTGCGTTTATATTAATCATAACCCTCTTTATTCATCTCATTATTTCCAAACTTATTTCTCGCATACTGTTACAACTAAAAGTCACCAAAAACCCTTGGGACAAAGCACTTCTAATAGCAGCAAGACAACCTATTAAGTACTTTATTTGGGGCCTAGGGTTATTAATCATTTCTCAAACCTCAAACAATGAAACAGGCGCATTCTCTCAAACCAGCATAGATGCACTTCGTAAAATAGGCCTTATTGCTCTCATTACATGGTTTATTTCACGTTTAGTAAAACGCTGTGAACAAATACTCATTTCCCCAGTAAAAATGAAACACCCGATGGACTTAACGACGGTATCTGCCGTTGGTAAGCTCATTAAAGCAAGCCTACTTATTATCTCAGCACTCGTAGTCCTACAAACCATAGGGGTTAGTATTTCAGGGATATTGGCCTTTGGTGGTATCGGTGGTATTGCGGTAGGTTTTGCCGCAAAAGATTTACTTGCAAACTTTTTTGGTGGCTTGATGATTTACCTCGATCGCCCTTTTTCAGTAGGTGATTGGGTTAGATCTCCTGACAAAGAAATCGAAGGAACTGTAGAACACATAGGCTGGCGTCAAACTCGGATAAGAACTTTTGACAAACGCCCTTTATATGTACCAAATGCCACTTTTTCACTTATTTCTGTGGAAAACCCTTCTCGTATGTCACATCGTAGAATCTATGAAAAAATAGGCATTCGATACGATGATGTTGATGCTTTAGCAAGCATAATGGATGATATTAAAGCCATGCTTAAAACGCACCAAGACATAGATAGCAGCCAAACAATGATAGTTAATTTCAATGAATTTGGCCCTTCATCCTTAGACTTTTTCGTCTACACATTTACTAAAACGACAAACTGGATTCGTTTTCATGAAGTAAAACAAGACATTTTACTCAAAATTATCGACATCATTGCTCACCATAACGCAGAGCTGGCTTTCCCTACTCAAACGTTGAAAATCCAAACAGAGCAAAACATTCAACCAGAGCCATAAAAAAGGCCGCCAAACAAAATTTGGCGGCCTTTTAAAGACAAAACACTTACTTTAAAGAAGCAACTCAACTAGATCATCTATGAGTAAATCCGCTTCTAAAGATTTCAAATCAACATTCTGATGATAACCATAAGTCACCAAAACATTTTTAAAACCTGCTGAAATAGCCGCTCGACTGTCTGTCTGAGAATCGCCTATCATGACACATTGATCCTTCTGTGCTTCAATAGCTTCAGCACAGAACAACAAAGGCAAAGGAGAAGGCTTCTTCTCTTCCAAGGTGTCCGCGCCTAAGATCCAAGAAAAGTAGTCACTGATCTCAAAGTGATCAAGTATTGGCTTAACAAACGCACTTGGCTTATTGGTAATCAAAGCCATAGGCACATGATTCGCTTTTAATGCTTTCAGTAAGTCCAGAACATTTGCATACAGACGTGTTTTTTGCGTCAAGTTACTTTTATAAGCAAGTAAAAAACTACGGTAGCAATCTTCATAAAGTGCGTCATCAAGACCCGCATCTGACATTGCTTTTTTTACAAGACTCGAAGCACCTTGCCCTACCCATTGACGCACCTGATCTTCACCTACCGGCGCCTGACCTTGCTCAACAAGAAAGCTGTCCACCGCTAAAGCAATATCAGGCACACTATCAACCAAGGTACCATCTAAATCAAAGCACACTAACTGAGGCCAAGCTTCGAACCATTTTTTAAAATGCTTAGGAGTTCTCATTAGCGCTCCACTTTCGCCAGCTCTGATCGCATTGCATCAATCGCAGCTTTATAGTCTTGCTTACCAAAAATTGCCGAGCCTGCAACAAAGGTATCAGCCCCTGCAGCAGCTATTTCAGCGATATTTTTTTCGCTAACACCACCGTCAACTTCAAGACGAATATTGTAGCCACTAGCATCAATCAAGGCTCTCGCCTCTCTCAGTTTGTCTAAAGTTGCAGGAATAAACTTTTGGCCGCCAAATCCTGGGTTAACAGACATCAACATAACCATGTCCAATTTATCCATAACATGTTTCATATGATGTAAAGGCGTAGCAGGATTAAATACTAAGCCAGCTTTACAGCCAGCCTCTTTAATCATTTGCAATGAACGATCAATATGCTCAGTTGCCTCTGGGTGAAAAGTAATATAACTAGCTCCCGCTTTTAGGAAGTCCTCTATCATACTATCAACAGGTTTAACCATAAGGTGCACATCAATTTCAGCCGTAACGCCATAATCACGCAAAGCTTTACATACCATTGGCCCTATCGTTAGATTAGGCACATAATGATTATCCATTACATCAAAGTGAATAATATCTGCACCAGCATTAAGAACAGAGTCGACCTCTTCACCTAAACGCGCAAAGTCGGCTGCAAGAATTGATGGAGCTATTACAAAATCATTCATATCGCTAATTCCAGAGTAAAATTTGGCTTATTCTAACAAGGCTTGAAAGATAAGTATTTATGAGACATAAAAATAAGATAAAGGGATTCATCCTTCTTCTATTTCTCTTCTCTTTTTCTGCATTCGCAGCGGATGAGGCGACAGGTGATGAAACACAGACTAATGAAGACGCAATCGAGACAGATAATAAAACTGCCAGCAAACCACTTCAGGAAAGAAGCTTCACACCATCGCAAGTAAAACGCATAGAAGCATTAACCCACCAACTCGAAATGAATGCCGCTAATGAAATAGAAAATTTAAGCTTTCAAGGTGACCCATTTTTAGTCTTGCATAAGGCTGCACAAACCAACGATCCCCAGGGATGCATCATTTTGCTTCATGGTAACAATGAACACCCTGATTGGCCGAATGTCATCAGTCCAGTTAGATCAGAACTTACTAAAAGCAGTTGGTGCACAATATCTATTGAGGTGCCGGATAGCCTAAAAAAAGAAGCTCTTAGCTTTACTCCCCAAGAAGAAAGTGAACAAACAGAGGACAAGACCCTCTTAACACACGAAGAAGTGGTTTTTGGCCGAATAGATGCCAGCATTGATTTTGCGAATGAGAAAGGAATTTCTAATATTAGTTTATTAGGCTACGGTACAAGTGCGACCTACGCACTTAAATACAGTGCTAGCAAGCAACTAAATACAGGCGCTCTTATTTTAATTTCCGCGAGCGTGCCAAATCAGCTAGCTTACTTCCCTTTTGCCGAGCTACTAAAGGGAAGCGCACAACCTGTACTTGACTATTACATCCGCCCAAACCAATTTGATAAACACTATGCTCAAGCTCGCCGTATCGCTATGCTACAAAGAGAAAGTCAAACACCAAACTATACGCAAATCAAAGTAACCAGTAACAGTCAGTTTTCGATCGACCAAAAACAGCTAGTACAACGTATTAGAGGCTTTTTAAAACAAAACACTCAGCAAAGGGAACAATTAAAAACGCTCCCTGAGTTCAGTAAATCACTGTTTTATCAATCACCTTAAGCAGAGGCTTTACGCGTTTTCTTAATCAGGTCATAAGCGGATTGAATTTCTTGCGTCCGCTCTTTGGCGATTAATACCATCTCTTCTGGTAACCCTTTCGCCATCATCTTATCAGGGTGATTTTGACTCATCAGCTTACGGTAAGCTTTTTTGATCTCTGCATCTGTCATAGATGCATTAACACCGATTGCATCATAGGCAGCTTGCAACATTTCTTTATCATTTAAGTGATTAGCCGCGCCACCATTTTGTCTAAATTGAGCCTGTTGCTTAATTTGTAAATGCAGCTGTTCAAATTCCGCAACACTGATTCCCAAATGAGCACACACTTGTGAAACTAAAGACTTTTCTTGCAGACTGAAATCACCATCGGCGTAGGCTGATACCAATAAAATTTCAATTAAAGTACGAGTAAGAATACTTCTTTCACCGACCACACTTTGAAAATTAGCCAAGACTTCAGCCAAATCAAAAGAAGCCGCTTTACCTTGGTTAAAAAGCTCTATTGCTTGTTTTTTTGCATCACCTTTAAGCCCCATTCGATCCATAACATCTGAGGCAAGTTTAATTTCTTCGGTTGATACAACACCATCCGCTTTTGCCAAACGCCCCATCAAAAGGAACAAGGTTTGAAAGAAAGCAGCTTGTTGTTGACGTACTGATCCACGCTTAATATTGAGGCCAGCTAAGTTCGCCTTCCCAGCATCAATAATGTGACCAACAACCAAACCGAGCAAAATACCCAATGGGCCCATTAGCAAATAACCCAAAACAGCCGCAACCAGCTTCCACATGTGAACTTTTCTCCAGAATCAGTAGCCCAAATAGCACAGGTTAGATTATCATCTAGCCCAACTTATTACCCTAACAGGGATTTCTACCTTGCTATGCACAATTTGTTTAAAGCAACCAGTATACATCGCATGACCAACAAGATTCGTATCAAGTTCATTTTTTTACACAGTATTTTCTTTATTTCCACTGTTTCAGCTGCAGAATTAGACTGGTATCCGAAAGAAGCTTTGACCCAAGAGCAGCTATCTTCGGTTAGGCAGTTCTGCCAAGGCGCTTACCTAGACCAATGGCAAGCCAGCACAGATCCAAATACCCGAGTTTTAGCTGATGTCATTGTTCGCACTAATGAAGGCAAAATGCGACTTCAAGGTGGCGCTGAAATTCTCCAACCAACTCAGTCTTTCGCTGCAGATGAAATTAATGGTGAATTAGATAAACATCTTCAACTTTCAGGCAATGTCGTCAGTCGCAGACAAGGACAACTAATTAAAGCCTCTAACGCTGAAGTAAGTAATTCTGAAGAAGGCAGTGAAGTTCTCTTTGAAGACGCTCAATTTGTCTTCCATGATACAGGTATAAGAGGCGAAGCAGGGTCCATTGGCAAAGCAAAAAACGGTGTTGTTTTCATCGAAGAAGGCTTCTATACAACTTGTGAACCCGGCTCTGGCGGCTGGCAGATGTACGGCAGCTCAATTGTCTTAGACCCAAACATAGGCTTTGGCACCGCAAAACACATTCAAATTAGAGTGGCAGGCTTCCCCGTTTTTTACTTCCCTTGGATTTCTTTTCCATTAGATCAACGCCGCAAAACAGGCTTTCTATTTCCTTCATTTGGTTACTCAAGCGATGATGGTGTCAGCCTATCAACCCCCTTTTATCTCAACCTTGCACCACAACTTGATGCGACGATCACACCAAACTTCGTTGAGCATCAAGGTATTGGCTATGATTTTGAAATGAGATACTTAAATGAAAGAGGGCTAACTACTTTTGAAGAATCAAGCTTTTACCATGATACAGAGAAGCAACAAACACTCAGAAAGTTAGAATCTAAGCAAACAATTACAGAAAACATTAGTGCTCATGCATTGTTTGAAGACAATCCAACGGCCAATAAAGTCCCTGAAGTTAATTCAATTAGCTTAAAAGAAGAAGATAGTTACGAGCGAAGTCTCACCTTTAACTATCAAGAAGGCAATCTATCCTCTTCAGCAGCAATAAAACGCTACCAAACACCACTTAGCACAAACGATAGCCCGTTTGAATGGAACCCTAGGTTCGATGCATCTTACTTTTATTACAATGATTGGCTAAATTATCGCCCAGAGCTTCAATTAACAAACTTTGAAGACCCTGACGAAGAAGTAACAGACGGTAGCCGTACAGTGGTAAACCAAGACATCAACTTTGATATAGCAAATAGTTGGGGCTCTATCACACCAGGCATATTGCATCAGTACAGAGAGTACGATCTTCATAGTTATACAAATAACTCAAACTATAACGCAAGCATAAATCACGTTAGCTACTACCTGGATTCAAGTATCGAGTTTGAAAGAACGTTAAACATAAACTCACAAGCTTGGCGACAAACACTCGAACCTAAAGTCAGCTACCTGAACTCGCCGTTTAAAGATCAAAGTGATATCCCTTATTTTGATACGAGCGAGAAGTCTCTGACCTATTCACAAGCTTTTAGCCACACTCGATTTAGTGGCAATGATTGGATTGGTGATACAGAACAAGTCACTTTAGGTGTTGAAAGTCGTTTATATGACCCAAATAACAATGAGCGTTGGGCCTTCAAATTAGGTCAAATTTTTTATCTGTCTGATAGAAAAATCGACATCAACCCTGGTGTTACAAGTAACGACTCTGACGATAGCTATGAAATTAGCACAGATAGATCTAAAGAGAGTCCGCTTTTGAGTGAAATTAGCTATAAGCATAGTGAACTTTTTCATGCTTCCTTAGCTCTTAATTATGACACCTCAGATGACGATTTAGAACTTGGTAAAATATCTACCAGCTTTGCTCCAAATAACGGCATCAGGCTAAATGCAAGTTATCTATATAGCATAGATGAAGATACAAGAGTGACAGATACCAAGCAAAGCACCTTTGGTACCATAGTACCTCTTAATCAAAACTGGACTTTCATGTACCAGGAAGACTATGACTACATTGATCACATTAGAAGCAAAAGAACAGCGGCTGTTGGATATGAAAATTGCTGTGTAAAAGCGCAATTAAGTTATCAACATTGGCGCGATGATGATGAGGTATTTCAAAAAGGAATCTACCTTAAATTTATTTTACGCAGCTTAAGCACCATTGGCCAAGACAATGGTGTTAGCAGCATAGGCGATACATACTGGAACTCAGGAAAAGTTGGATACGAATAATGAACAAACTAGTTACTTTAATTTGCACTAGCCTAGTCATGGCAAGCAGTTTCAGTTTTGCAGCAACAAAAATTGATGGTATTTCAGCCATTGTGGATTCTAAAGCCATTTTAGAAAGCGATATTTCAACTCGCTTCAACATCATTAAAGACAGAGTACCAAATGGGCAAATGACAGATAATATCCGTCGCCAAATACTCTCTCAGATGATCAATGAAACATTGCAAGCCAACTATGCTAATCGACTTGGCATTCGTATTAGTGATCAAGAAGTCAACCAAGCCATCTTAAATGTGGCAGCAAAAATGAAGCTAGACCTCAATGGTTTAAAGCGATCTTTAGCACAGCAAGATATTGACTATACAATTTATAGAAACCAGATTAAAAATGAGATTTTATTAGGCAAGGTGAAAAGCCAAGTTATTCGCCAACGCATCATTATCAGTGAACAAGAAATCAATGATTTTTTAAACTCTGACGAAGCTCTATCTAACAACAAAGATCAAGTTCACTTAAGACATATTCTGGTTCGAGATAAAGCTGAAAGCACAAGTTTAGAGCAAGTCATGCTGATCAAAGATAAAATACAAACAGAGCAAGACTTCGCCGATCAAGCTATTTCACACTCAAGCGGCCAAGCTGCATTAGAGGGTGGTAATCTAGGTTGGCGCCCAATGAACCAACTTCCACTACTTTTCATTAAATCTTTGAACTCCGGCAAAGGGCCACTTTACGGACCAATTGAAAGTAGCGCAGGGCAACATTTATTATGGTTAATTGATAAGAAATCATCACAAACAGCTCTTCAACAGCAGACTAAAGCTCGCCATATTTTGCTTTCAGCCAATGCCATTAGAAACCAAAAGCAAACACAAGAAGCCCTGGAAGCTATTTACCAGCGAATTCTAAAAGGTGAAGACTTTGCTAGCCTTGCGAAAGAGTTTAGTGAAGACAAGGGCTCTGCTCTTAAAGGCGGTGATTTAGACTGGACAGTACAGGGCACCATGGTACCTGAATTTGAAGCCGTAATGAACGAAACAAGTGTCGGCGGCGTCAGTAAGCCATTTAAGTCTCAATATGGCTGGCATGTACTTAAAGTAGAGGGACGTCGTAGCCAAGATATTAGCGATAAGATAAAAGAAGCGAATGCCAAACAAGCCCTTATCGCTCAAAAACAAGATTTAGTTTTAAGCCAATGGCTTGACGAACTTAAGAGCAAAGCCTTTATTGATATTAAGACAGACTCTTAAATAGGTCTGATCAATTTAGTTATACCCGAATCAAGTGCCTACTCTTCGTAGGCACTCTTTATTTAGCTAGCTCTTTAATTTAGACAGCACATAAATTTAGGTAGTAGATCAGTGAATACATCATCCGTACCAACTATTTGTATTACCAGTGGCGAGCCAGCAGGTATTGCACCAGATATCATTTTAAAAGCGCTACAGCAGCCGTTTAACGCAAAAATTCTTGTATTAAGCTCTTCAACTATTCTGGAGCAAAGAGCAAAGCAGTTAGGCATTGATGTTAAGATAAAAAATCATCAATCCAGTGAAAGTGTTCTGACTCACTCAGCAGGTCAACTTGATGTAATCAACATCCCACAGACATGCGAGGTCACGCCAGGTAAACTAGATGTTAGTAACGCTGAATTTGTTATTAAGTCTTTAGAACTTGCTGCTGATGGCTGCCTTAACAATGAATTTGACGCCATAGTTACGCCACCTGTTCATAAAGGCATATTATGCGATACAGGCAATCACTTTAGCGGCCATACAGAATACTTCCAACAAAGATGCCATTCTGATCAAGTTGTTATGATGTTGGCAACAGAAGGCTTAAAAGTCGCTCTGGCAACAACTCACCTCCCCTTGAAAGATATCAGTGACGCTATTACTAAAGAGTCTCTGACCCAAGTAATTGAAGCCTTAAATCAAGACTTAATTACTCGTTTTGGCCTTGAGCGACCAAGAATTCTCGTTTGTGGTTTAAACCCCCATGCCGGAGAAGATGGCCACCTTGGTATGGAAGAAATAGATACCATCATTCCTGTTTTAAAGACGTTAAACGCAAAAGGCATGTCACTAATTGGCCCATTACCTGCTGATACACTTTTTTCTCCGAAAAATTTAGAAAACTGCGACTGTGTTCTTGCTATGTATCACGATCAAGGTTTACCTGTGTTAAAATACAAAGGCTTTGGCAATGCCGTAAACATCACTCTTGGTTTACCTATTATAAGAACCTCAGTTGATCACGGCACAGCACTTGAACTTGCAGGTACAGGCGAAGCCAACGAGGGCAGTTTAATAATTGCGATCAACCACGCCATTGAAATGGCTAATAATGCGAAAAAAGTTTCCTAAATGAGCAAAACACAACCCCACAAGGCGAGAAAACGCTTTGGACAAAACTTCCTTCATGATCATGGCGTAATCCGAAATATCGTTGCCTGTATTGCCCCGAAAAAAGGTCAACGTATTGTTGAGATTGGCCCGGGTAAAGGCGCTTTAACTCAAGGCATTATTGCTGCAACAGAGTCCATGGATGTTGTAGAGCTAGATAGAGACTTAATCCCTATCCTAAAAGTAAATCTTTTCCGCTACCCTGATCTTAGAATCCATGAAGCTGATGCGATGAAATTTGATTTTTCGCAACTTGCAACAGAAGGAAACATTCGTGTTGTTGGCAACTTGCCTTATAACATTTCGACACCACTTATTTTTCACCTACTAAGCCAAGCTGACATCATAGATAACATGCATTTCATGTTACAAAAAGAAGTTGTTGACCGCTTAGCAGCAAGACCTGGAGACAATCTTTATGGTCGCCTAAGCGTCATGACTCAATACTACTGTCAGGTAGAATCTTTATTTGTTGTTGGTCCAGAATCTTTTGACCCAGCACCAAAGGTAGATTCAGCAATAGTTCGTATGACGCCTTATAGAGAGAAGCCACATTTTGCCAATAGCCTGGAAACCCTAGAGCGTACTGTACGACTAGGTTTTCAGCAAAGACGCAAGACGTTGCGAAACAACTATAAGGGCATCCTAAACAATGAAGATTTTGAAGCGCTCGAAATAGACCCTGGTTTAAGACCAGAAAGACTTGATGTGCCAGATTACGTCAAGATAGCAAATTACCTTGATAACAAGGAAGCCACTAGTGCCTAACCAAGACATTAGAATAGAAGTAAGTACTGACTACCTTGCTGACCAGTCAACTCCAGAAGCTTCACGATTTGTTTTTGCTTATCATGTTAAAATTATTAATGAGGGGAAAAGTAAAGCTCAGCTTATCTCTCGTCATTGGATAATTACTGATGGGAATGACAATGTACAGGAAGTAAAAGGCGCGGGAGTTATTGGTTTACAGCCACAAATTGAAAGCGGTAGTCACTTTGAATATTCAAGTGGTGCCGTCTTAGATACCCAAGTAGGTGTGATGCAAGGCAGCTATCAAATGCTAGGTGAAAATGGCGAGCATTTTGATGTAGAAATACCTATTTTTAAACTTGCTGTGCCAAATATGGTTCACTAGGAAAAGCTATGGCAACCTACGCAATAGGCGATATTCAAGGCTGCCTTCAGCCACTGCTTAGTCTGTTAAAACAGATATCATTTGATCCTAAAAAAGACACCCTATGGATAGCGGGAGACTTAGTTAACCGCGGTCCAGAGAGCCTAGAAACCTTGAGGTATCTTTACTCTATTAAAGATAATATTAAAGTTGTACTGGGTAACCATGATCTACACTTATTGGCTATAGCAAGAGGCCAAGCTAACCTGAAACGCAGCGACACCCTGACAGAAATACTAAACGCTCCGGATAGAGACACTTTACTTGATTGGCTCCAAGCTCAACCATTGTGTCATTACGATCCTGAACTTAATGCGATTATGTCCCATGCTGGAGTCCCTCCTTGCTGGAACCTAGAAGAAACGCTTTCTTATGCTCAAGAGGCAAGCAACTTATTGCAATCTGAGTATGCTAACGACTTCTTTAACGTCATGTATGGCAACAAGCCTAACAAGTGGGACCCAGAACTTATTGGCTTTGATCGAATTAGAGCCATTATCAATTATCTTACCCGCATGCGCTTTTGCGATAAAAAGGGCAAACTAGACCTTAAATCAAAAGAAGCCACTAACAAGTCAGGCAATAAAGACTTTAAAAAGTGGTTCAAATTTCCTTCTCAGCTTCCCAAGGATTGCCAAATTATATTTGGACATTGGGCATCACTTGAAGGCAAAGTTAAAAAGAAGCGAGTGCATGCACTCGATACAGGATGTGTTTGGGGAGGCAGCTTAACTGCCTTATGTCTAGATGATTGGCAGACCCATAGCACCCCATGCCCCATGATTAGGCCAATAACATGACATTTAAATGCATAGACATACAAGACGCCCTACCTATTATCGATATAAAAGCTAACATTGCAGATATACGCGACCTAATAAGCTTTCAAAACGGTCACATGCAAAATGCAGTTCATCTAAGCAATGATAACCTTGAAGCTTTTGTGAACAACAATGACTTTGAAACACCTCTAATTGTCTGTTGCTACCATGGCAATAGCAGTAAAGGCGCGGCAGAATACCTAGCTGCCCAAGGCTTTAAAGACGTATATTCACTTAATGGTGGCTTTACCCAGTGGCAAGCGCTACACCCAGAGCGCTGTGAGTCTGAATCCTAAATGACTAAAACAGACCTTCCTTTTACCCACTATTTAGTGGGTGGCGCTGTGAGAGATGAGTTATTAAATTTGCCTATTAAGGATAGAGATTGGGTCGTTACGGGTGCAACACCTGATGACCTACTCTCCCACAGTTTCCAACAAGTAGGTAAATTATTCCCTGTATTTTTGCACCCAAAAACAAAAGAAGAGTATGCTTTAGCTCGAACTGAAGTTAAAAAAGGACAAGGCTATACTGGGTTTATTTGTGATTTTTCACCCACTATAAGTCTTGAAGAAGATTTAGCTCGTCGAGACCTTACCATCAATGCGATTGCTAAGGATAAAGACGGTACGCTCATCGACCCTTATCAAGGTAAAAAAGATTTAGATAAACGCATTTTTCGCCATGTTTCCGACGCCTTTATTGAGGATCCCTTAAGAGTCATACGAGTCGCTCGCTTTAGCGCTCGCTTTGAACAGTTTGGGTTTAGCATAGCTCCAGAAACATTGGCACTAATGACTCAGATAAGCCTATCAGGCGAGTTAGAAAGCCTAAACCAGGAGCGTATTTGGCGCGAGCTAGAGAAATCTCTTAGCTACCCAAATCCTGAAAGTTTCTTTAACGTATTAGATAGCTGCCAAGCGCTTGATCATGTTTTAGCAGATTTTGAGTGGTCTGCGATTGCTACCCTACTAAAGCAAGCAGATCAAAATTTATTATCTTCTCTTGATAACAAACATTTAGTATGGGCCTATATTTGCCATAAAACCCTACCAAATAATTTGGCACCCGCACTTGATAAATTAACCTGCCCCAATCAATTTAAGCATTATGCCAACCTTGTTAGCGAGTTTATGCATAACGCAAAACTACCTATGAAAGCGGAAGAATGGGATCAATGGTTAACATCATTTACGGCGATAAAAAAGCCTCAGGTGTTTAATGAGTTTGCCAAACTTTTAAGCCTACTAACAAATACCGACAAAAATGACTGGTATGACCTTAGGTCACGTATCGCCAGCATTAGCGCAAAAGATATGATGAAACAGGGACATAAAGGGGCAGAGTTAGGGCAAGCCATCAAACAGGCACGAATAACAAAACTTGAAAACAGCCTTAACCCTTTAGTAAAAGCAGTTAAAATAAACTAACACAAACAAAAATGCCCAAGTAAAACTTGGGCATTTTTTTGATCTTAACTAAGCAGCTATTTAATTAAGACTACGTTTAATTTTTACACCAACCGTTCTTGCTGTAGGCACTGCTCCTGGCTTTCTCAGTGTTAACTCAACCTCAGTTAGGGCAAACTTCACCATCAAGGATTCAAGTAAACGCTCAGCCAGTGTTTCAATTAATTCAAACACATGCTCTTGGCAATAAGCCGTTATGTAGTTTGAAATAGCTTCATAATCCAATGTTTTAGATAGGTCGTCAGTGGCAGCTGGCACACGGTTGTCATGACTCATCACTAGATCAAAGATCAGCTCTTGCTTGATCTTTTTTTCCCAATCATAAACCCCTATGACGGCCTCTGTTTGAAGACCTTCAATGAAAACAGTATCTGTCATATTTAACCTTTAATTTCTTTTCGTCGTTAATGCCGGCAGATCAGCCAAAGGCCACCTTGCCCTAATATCCAGGGACAAACCTGATTCCTGACCATCCAATAATCGCTGAGCACCTGCATAGGCAATCATGGCACCATTATCAGTACAAAATTCTGGTCTGGCATTGAATACGCTAGCGCGTATTTTAGCTAGCTTAGCCTGAAGACTAGCTTGAAGCCTTTTATTAGCACTTACCCCACCGGCAATAACGAGCTGCTTCAAACCCTCTTGCTCTAGTGCTCGCTTACACTTAATCACGAGAGTATCCACCACAGCCTCTTCAAAAGCTAACGCAACATCAGCTTTAAACTCATCATTCATTTCACCTTCATCCATGGCTTTATGAACAGATGTTAAAAAGGCTGTCTTTAAACCACTAAAGCTAAAATCTAATCCGGGTCTATCAGTCATAGGACGAGGAAATTTCAGACCATCTCTTGCCTTACCTTTTGCCGCTAGCGCTGCTATCTGTGGACCGCCGGGATAAGGTAGAGCAATCATTTTTGCAGCCTTATCGAACGCTTCACCAGCAGCATCATCAAGAGACTGGCCTAGCAACTTGTATTCCCCAATACCATCAACTCTTACCAATTGGGTATGACCACCCGAAACCAATAAAGCCACAAATGGCATTTTAGGCTGTTTTTCTTCAAGCATAGGTGCCAGTAAATGCCCTTCCATATGGTGTACACCTATGGCTGGTATATCTAACGCAAACCCTAATGCACGGCCAATAGTTGCTCCTGCCATTAAAGCGCCCGCAAGGCCCGGCCCTGTAGTAAAAGCAATGCCATCTAACTGCTTTTTATTCAAACCAGCTTCCGCTAACACCTCTTCAATCAGAGGAATAGTTTTACGTACATGGTCTCTAGATGCCAATTCAGGCACTACACCACCATACTCAGCATGCTGTTCAATTTGTGAATAAATTTTATGCGCTAGCAAGCCAGCTTGAGTATCATAAATAGCAATACCCGTTTCATCACAAGAGGTTTCAAGACCTAGCACTTTCATTACGGCTTATTCTCTTTATAAATTCGATATAGATTTGCCAAGCATTGTACCTGATCTCATACAGGTAGAAAGGTTAGTGCAAGACAAAATTTCACTTTATCCAGTCAAATTAGTTTGTTAACCCCATAACAACTGGACTTTGAACATCAAAGCGCCTAAAATGCGCTCCGTTTTAAATAGATTAAATTAAAAGGCAGGTGATTTTCTTCGCTTTGGCTTAGCCAAGCACTCTTTATTAGGTCAAATATTTTATATAAGCGCTTTGAATTAGTGCTATACCTTAACAGGTAGATAAAAGAGATGAAGTTAGGTCTAACTATTAAGATAGAGACCAATCATTATGTCTTCACAGAACGTTTTTAATGAGTTTTATACTCTTTTAAAGATTAAGCATTCTTTTTTTTGAAAGCTTACAAAAATGAGAGTATTATCTGCGCGTTTTTTGTGAACAAATTTAAAACATTTTTAATATAGGTAAATACATGCCAGCTGTAAAAGTAAAAGATAACGAACCATTTGACATCGCTCTACGTCGCTTCAAACGCTCTTGTGAAAAAGCAGGTGTTCTTGCAGAAGTTCGTCGTCGTGAATGCTACGAAAAACCAACAACTCTTCGCAAACGTGCTGCTGCTGCTGCAGTTAAGCGTCACGCGAAAAAAGTTTCTCGTGAGCAGAAAAAATTCCAACGTTTGTACTAGGCCTTTGCCTTATTTGTAAGTCTTACTTACAAAACAAATGTTGATCTATAAGAAGAACTTGTTTCTACTTATAGCAAGAAAACGGCTAGTTCATACTAGCCGTTTTTTTTTCCATTTTATTTATAGACACCTTATGGAGCCAAACAATGTCAGCACTTAAACAAGAAATTTCAGCTCAACTTAAAGTTGCAATGCGCGCTAAAGAAAAAGCTCGCGTCACCTTAATTCGCACCATGCTAGCTGAATGTAAAAAAGTTGAAGTTGATGAGCGCATTGAGCTTGATGATGCACGAGTACTGGCAATTCTTGATAAGATGGTTAAGCAGCGTAAAGACTCAGTTAAACAGTTCACTGACGGTGGTCGTCAAGACCTTGCCGATGTTGAAACGGCTGAAATCAGTGTCATTCAAGAGTTTCTGCCACAACCACTTACAGAAGACGAAATCAAAGACATTATTGAGAAAGCGGTTGCCGAAACAGGCGCAAGCTCAATGCAAGAAATGGGTAGCGTCATGGCTATCGTAAAACCTCAGGTTCAAGGTCGTGGTGACATGGGCCAAGCTAGCAAACTAGTTAAATCCATTTTAGGATAATCCACCCCTTAAGCCTTCACCCCAAATTAGTTTGATTTATACTATTTTGGGGTCAGCAACTTAGAGTGAGCTTTGTTTTATGGCAGGACGTATTCCAGATCAGTTTATTGATGAGCTACTCGCTCGTGTTGATATCACAGATATTGTCGCATCACGCCTCACTCTGAAAAAAACAGGTCAAAACTACACTGCTCTTTGCCCTTTTCACAACGAAAAGAGCCCTTCTTTTAGCGTCAATCCCGCCAAACAATTTTATTACTGCTTTGGTTGTGGTGCAGGTGGAAATGCCATTTCATTTGTAATGGAGAATGATCACCTTGATTTTGTTGAAGCAATTGAATTACTGGCTAAAGATGCAGGCATGGAAGTCCCTAGAGAACAGGGAGCGCCAGATAGATACGAGCAAAACGCAGACCTCCTTAATCAACTTACTCAAAGCGCTACCTTCTATCAAAGACAGCTAATTGAGCATGAACAAAAGTCTAAAGCTACCCAATATCTAGCACAAGAGCGCGGACTTTCAGGACAAATTGCCAAGGTATTCGGACTAGGGTTTGCTCCTCCTGGTTGGGATAACCTACTACAGTCACTCGGCAAAAAAATAGAGCAAAAAGAGCAACTTTTATTAGCTGGCATGCTGATCGAAAAGAAAGATCAAGAAGGTCACTATTATGACAGGTTTCGTGACCGCATCATGTTCCCTATTCGGGACTCTCGTGGACGAGTCATTGCCTTTGGGGGTCGAGCTTTTGGCGACGAAAAGCCTAAATACCTAAACTCACCAGAAACCCCAGTCTTTCAGAAAAGCCAAGAATTATACGGCTTATATGAAGCCAAACAAAACACTCAACAGTTAGATCACATCCTCATTGTTGAAGGCTACATGGACGTTATAGTACTCGCACAATACGGCATTACAAATGCTGTAGCTACTCTCGGAACCTCTGTTAATAGCAATCATATTCGTAAATTATTTAAACTCGTTAGCAAAGTTACCTTGTGCTTTGATGGCGACAGAGCTGGCCGCGCCGCAGCCATTCGCGGTCTAGAAGCAACATTACCTGTGATGCAAGACGGAAAGCAAGTTCGCTTCTTATTTTTACCAGAAGGTGAAGACCCTGATTCACTAGTAAGAGAGATAGGCAAAGAAGGGTTTGAAAACCAATTAGAAGACTCCAGCTCACTGTCTCATGTCCTTTTTGAACATGCACGCAATCAAGTTACCCTTGCCGATGAAGAAGGTGAGGCTCAGTTCGCCCAGAATGTCATGTCTCAGATTCAAGCCTTGCCAGACATCACCTATAAATCTGTTTTACTCAAACAACTGGAAGAGCAAGCTGGCATTGATACCAGCAAACTATCTGCACAAAAACCTAAATATCAAAGAAGCCCCGAGCCCAACACTCAAACACAAGATTATGAAAGCGCCCAATACGCTGAGTATGACGACATCCCTCTACCTGATCACCTAGCCTATGATCACGACGACTCACACTATGCTTACTCAGATTCTGGCGCACCAGTTGAACAAGGCTACCCAGGTCCAAAAAAGAAAAGCAAAAAACCATTCAACAAAAAACAGTTTGGTAAAGGTAAATGGCAAGATGAGGAAGAACTCCCTCCTCCAATGGCAATAGCACTTAATCAAACAGAACATGCCATTTTATGCCTGTTACTACATCCACATATCGCTAACGAGATAGAAGTGAGCGACCCCCTGCTTAGACAACCAGATTTAGACACACAGATTTTCAGCAAGGTCTGGCGCTATTTCTGTAAACACCCAGACAAAAACTTGGGACATTTACTCGGTTCTTGGCACAATACAGAACAAACAGAAAAAATTTATCATCTTTTGAATCATCAAGACGCCCACACTAAATCCAAATTAGTCGATGCAAAACAAGAGGTTAAGGACATGATCACAAGCAAGGAAGAAAGCTTAGGATTAAATAACGCAATTACACGCTTGAAAAGTAAGGGTAATGAAACCATAAAGGATAATAACAGCCGTGAAGAATTAAGAAGACTTATGGAGCAAATTCGCAAGAAGAAGTAGGCTAAGCTTAACTTTTCCTCGCCAAAAGCACTATAAATCTAGATAAATCTCATTGATTTTGCTAAACTTTACGGCTAATTCTCTCTAACGCATTCTAACATAGGTCGTCTAATGTCAGACAATCAACAATCACGCCTCAAAGAGCTGATCGCAAAAGGTAAAGAGCAAGGTTATTTGACCTTTGCCGAAGTTAACGACCACCTCCCTGATGACCTTTCAGATCCAGAACAGGTCGAACAAATCATCGCCATGATTAACGACATGGGGATAGTGGTTGGTGAGTATGCTCCAGATAAAGAAAACCTTCTCATGGAAGAAGGCGACTCTACTGATGAAGCTGCTGCTGAAGAAGCTGCCGCAGCCCTAGCTGCCGTTGAAGGCGATGTTGCTCGTACTACTGACCCTGTCCGCATGTATATGCGTGAAATGGGTACCGTAGAGCTACTTACTCGTGCTGGCGAGATTGCTATCGCTAAACGCATTGAAGAAGGTACTCGCGAAGTAATGGCCGCTGTATCTTACTATCCTGGTGCAGTACAAACACTACTTGACGCATACGAAAAAACGAAAGAAGAAGAAGGTCGCTTAAGCGATATCTTTAGCGGCTTTATTGATGGTGACGGCGAAGAGCCTGTTTTCGAAGACGCCCCTTTAGTTGAAGAGATTTCTGAAGAAGAGCTTGATGAATCAACCGAAGAAAGTGACGACGACGAAGACGAAGAAGAAACAGATAACGGCCCAGATCCAGAAGAAACTGCCCGTCGTTTCGGTGAAATTGAGCGTCATCACACAGAGTTATTGAAATTACTTGAAACACACTCACGCCAAGATTCTATTGTTAAAGAAAAACAAGAAGAACTTAGCGTTTGCTTTGCACCGATTAAACTGGTTCCAAAGATTTTTGACGACCTAGTTGATCGCGTTCGTAGTCGTATGGACAAAGTACGCGAACAAGAACGTATTATAATGCAAGTTTGTGTTCGCAAAGCTGGCATGCCACGTACAGAGTTCTTAAAACGTTTCCCGAATAATGAAACCAATATCCAGTGGTTCCCTGATCAAGTTGCATCAGGCGCAGGATATGCAGCAGCATTACAAGAAAATGAAGCTGAATTTATGCGTAGCCAACGTAAACTTCGTAATATTTCGAAAGATACTGGTCTTAGCATTGTTGAACTTAAAGAGATCAACCGCCGCATTTCAATTGGTGAAACACGCGCTCGTCGCGCCAAGAAAGAAATGGTTGAAGCAAACTTACGTCTTGTAATCTCTATTGCGAAAAAATACACAAACCGCGGCCTACAATTCTTGGACCTTATCCAAGAAGGTAATATTGGCCTAATGAAAGCGGTTGATAAGTTTGAATATCGTCGTGGTTATAAGTTCTCTACTTATGCTACTTGGTGGATTAGACAGGCAATTACCCGCTCTATTGCAGACCAAGCAAGAACAATACGTATTCCAGTACACATGATTGAAACAATCAACAAACTGAACCGTATTTCTCGCCAAATGCTACAAGAAATGGGTCGTGAAGCAACACCAGAAGAACTTGCTGTTCGCATGGATATGCCTGAAGACAAGATCCGCAAAGTACTTAAAATTGCGAAAGAACCTATCTCTATGGAAACGCCAATTGGTGATGATGAAGACTCTCATCTTGGAGACTTTATTGAAGATGATGGCGCTGAATCACCTATTGATACAGCAACAATCGAAGGTTTAAGAGAAGCAACAACAAGTGTTTTATCTGGCCTAACAGCACGTGAAGCAAAAGTTTTACGTATGCGTTTTGGTATTGATATGAACACTGACCACACACTTGAAGAAGTGGGTAAACAGTTTGATGTAACACGTGAGCGTATTCGTCAGATTGAAGCGAAAGCCCTTAGAAAACTACGTCACCCAAGCCGCTCAGAACATTTGCGCAGCTTCCTAGACGAATAGATTTTTCTATTGTTTAAAAAAAACCGCAGCTTGTCTGCGGTTTTTTATATCTAATTTTTAGCATATAAAGCTGGGCATTTGTCACAATTTTGTCTTAAACTTAAAACATAATGAATTAGGATTAACGCTAAAACATAATTATGCACAAAGTGAATTAGTCTTTAATATCAAGACCATATAAGCTTTTAAGTGTAGAGAAATAATTTAGTCATACGTTAATTGAAACACAAACTTAATCCCAAGGAAGCGTTAACAAAATCGATATCTTTAAATAATGATCCAACAGGAGTCATGCATATGGAAAAAGTATTTGTCTTAGACACTAACGTTCTACTCCATGATCCACTCGCAATATACGCCTTTGCAGAGCACAAGGTAGTTATCCCCATGACAGTTCTTGAAGAACTGGACATCATTAAAGATAGGCGCGACAAAGACGTCAGCCGAGAAGCCAGACTGGCTATAAATACAATTGACAAAATCGTAGGTGACGCCTCACCTAAAGAGCTACAAGCTGGCGTATCCATTCAAACCACTTCCGCCGACAATTCAAAGTTTTCTGGTTGTTTAGCCATTTTTCCAGACCAACAAATCAAACAACAAGATAACATTCCATTTTTAAACGGTAATCACGCTCACGCCAACGATAATCGCATTATCAATGTCGCCCTTAGCCTTCAAGCCACCAACCCAAGAGACAGAGTCTGCCTTGTTACCAAAGACATTAATATGCGCATCAAGGCCAAAGGTTCGGGTCTTGAAAGAGTTGAGGATTATAAAAAAGACAAAGTACTTGATGATGTAGATTTATTAAGTAAAGGCTATGTCCATTATGAAGGACAATTTTGGGACACCATAGATAAAGTCAAAACAGAAAATCACGGCAGGCATACTGTGCACCTCCTACCAAGAGATGCTATCGAACAAGCTTTTACTAACATGTTTATCACAGACGATTCAGAATTCGTTGGCTTTGTTTGCAACCTAGACGACAACTACATTTACCTACTTGATTTAAATCGAGCAGCTTTAATGCATCAGAGCTTCTGGGGTATAAACCCAAGAAACTTAGAGCAAGCCATGGCTTTTTACTTATTACGCCATGAAAACTCAGATCTCATGATAATGACAGGACCAGCTGGCTCAGGCAAAACCTTACTCGCTCTCGCTTATGCACTACAAGTAAGTATGGAAGAAAAACGTTTCAACAAAATTATTGTAGCCCGCTCAACCCCACCTATGGCAGAAGACATAGGTTTTTTACCCGGCACAGAAGAAGAGAAAATGGCTCCTTGGCTAGCCGCATTTGATGATAATTTAGAAATATTACACGGGGCTGATGAACACTCCATCAGTAGTATTGACTATGTTAAACAGAAGGCAAACATACAATTCAAATCTCTTAACTTTATGCGTGGTAGATCCTTCAATAACGCACTTATCATAGTAGATGAAGCACAGGGACTCACTCAATTCCAACTAAAATCCATTGTGACTCGTATTGGTAGCAATTCACGCATCATTGTCCTTGGCAACTTGGCACAAATTGATAATAAATACATTACTCCACTTACTTCAGGCTTAACTTACCTAGTAGAAAAGTGTAAACACTTTAACTATGCCAGCGTAATGCATGTAAACGGCATAGAAAGAAGCCGACTAGCAGAGTTTGCAGAAGAGAACCTTTAACTAACTTTAATAAACGCTTAAAACAAAAAAGGGAAGCCAATCAATGGCTTCCCTTTTTTAGTGCATCAACTAACACTAGAGCTGTTTAGCCAATGCAGTAATCTCATCCCACTTACCCGCTTCAATCAGATCTTTAGGCACTATCCAAGATCCACCAACACAAAGCACATTTGGCAAAGCCAAATAGTCTTTATAGTTAGCAGGGCTCACACCACCTGTTGGACAAAAATTAATATCTGCCAATGGACCCGCGAAAGCTTTTAGCGCCTTCACACCACCATTCACTTCTGCAGGAAAGAATTTGAAATGATCGTAGCCATATTCCATACCCAAAAGAATATCAGAAATAGTTGCTACAGCAGGCAGGTAAGGCACATCATATTCTTTACCTACCGCCAATAGATCTGGTGTCATACCTGGACTAATAATAAACTGAGAACCAGCCTCAACCGCTTTCACATATTGCTCACGCGTACAAACTGTACCTGCACCCACAATCGCTTCTGGGACCTGCTCTCTCAATGCTGCAATGGCATCCAATGCAGCCTCAGTTCTTAAAGTCACTTCAAGTACAGGTACACCGCCAGCAACAAGTGCTTTACCTAAGTTAATTGCTTGCTCAACATTCTCAACCACAATTACAGGCACAACTGGTGTTGAAGTCATCACTTCTCTAGCTGTTAATTGACTCGCCATTATTCCTATCCTCTATAAATTTGTTTGTTAAAAAATCAAAAGTCGTTGTTTACAACAAGGATTAGTAGTCGTGCCAATTACGGCCATCACGAATAGGCAGTGCCATAGATGCAGCAGGCCCCCAAGAACCTGACGCATATTCTTTTGGTCGCTCACTTGTCTGGCTCCAGGCCTCCATAATACCATCAACCCACTTCCAAGCCGCTTCAACCTCGTCGTAGCGCATGAATAAGGTTGCATCATTGCGCATAACATCAAGCAATAAACGCTCATAAGCTTCTGGGCTACGCTTATTATGGAAAGCTTCAGTTAAACTCAAGTTAAGATCAACGGGCTGAAGGTTCATACCTTCGCTTGCTCCAGGCACTTTATTCATTACAGTCAAAGAAATCTTCTCTTCTGGCTGAAGACGAATAATGAGCTGGTTACGCTGCATTTGGCGATTGCTTTCATCACTAAAAATACTATGAGGAACCGCTTTATATTGGATGACAATTTCAGAGTAACGCTCACCTAAACGCTTACCCGTACGAAGGTAGAAAGGAACACCAGCCCAACGCCAGTTATCAATATCAGCCCTTAGAGACACAAAGGTTTCAGTTCGAGAGTCAGGGTTACTACCTTCCTCATCAAAATACCCTTGTACAGAATTGCCATTTACCACACCTTTTGCATATTGCCCGCGCACTGTTTTGGTATAAGCATTAGCACCAGTAATTGGGCGTAACGCTTTAAGCACTTTAATTTTTTCATCCCGTACAGAGCTTGCATCCATTCTGCCTGGCGGCTCCATAGCCACTAGACACAAAAGCTGAACCAGGTGGTTTTGTACCATATCGCGCAGCGCACCGGCCTTATCGTAATAGCCCCAACGCCCCTCAACACCTACCGTTTCAGACACAGTAATTTGCACATTGTCTATGTGCGCACTATTCCAAAGCGGCTCAAACAAAGTATTACCAAAACGAATCGCTAGCAGGTTTTGAACAGTCTCTTTCCCTAGGTAGTGATCAATACGGAAGACTTGGCTTTCATTGAAGTTTAATTTCACCTCAGTATTAATTGCTCTTGAGGAAACAAGATCACGCCCAAGCGGCTTTTCTAGCACCACTCGCATACGATCTTCACTCAAACCTACAGCAGCCAAAGAAGAAGATATAGGGCCAAATAAATCAGGAGACGTTGCCAGATAGAAAACAACATCTTTATTGTTTTCACCTACACCGTGCTCATTAAAGCGAGAAAAATCAGCAGGCTCTTGGGCGTTAACAGACACATAACTTAAACGCTCTTTAAATCTAGGCCAAGTTTCATTATCGTCAATACTTGAAGGCACAAACTCATCTAAGGCTTCTCTGACCTTAGCCTGATACTCCTGTGCCGTCATATCTCGGCGAGACGCACCAATAACACGAGTTGTTGAGGTTAATAGACCATCCATATCTAAGTGATAGAGAGCGGGTAGTAATTTACGCATGGCAAGGTCACCACCTCCGCCGAAAATTACAACATCACAATCTTTTAAACGGGAATTACTCATTACTCTCTCCATTATTTGACGCTTTTACTAGATATGAAGCATATTTAGCACAACCAATTAAACCTGGGTGCTCTGCCGTTACAACAAAAGTAGGGATAGCACTCACTAAATGTCGCATACGCCCTTTTTCTTCTAATGCTTGCCTAAAGCCACTTTCAATAAATTCAGTTAAATATCTAGGCACTATGCCGCCTGCGATATAAACACCACCTCGAGCTTCAACATTTAAAATTAAATCACCAATGACACGCCCTAAATAAACAAAGAACTGTGACATACAAGCGACAGCTAAAGGGTCATTTTCTTTGAAAGCCTTGCCTATTTCTGGCGCAGTTAAACTTTGATCCAAGCCTTGCTTATGAGCCAGTGCAGCATAAATATTTTCCATCCCCATCCCAGAAAGCACACGTTCAGCAGAGACTCTGTGATGCCGCTCACGCAAGTAAGATAAAATATAGTCCTCTTGCTCGGTACAGCTTGTTAAATCTACGTGACCACCTTCTCCGGGCAATACATAACCGATATCTGCCTGAGGGATAACGCAAGCAACACCTAAACCTGTTCCAGGCCCCACAACCCATGCAGGTTGAGATGAATCAACCGTGCCATCACCAACGGCTACAAGATCTTTTTCTTCAAGTACATCTAGTGAGTGGCCAATCGCATCAAAGTCATTCAACAAAGCGAGTTTTTTCTCTGGACCAAAGTAAGCAACTAGATCATCACGAGTAAACTGCCAATTATTATTTGAGAAACGAATCAAAGGCTGATTAATAGGCCCTGCAATCGCTAATACGACAGCAGAAATAGACTCAATTGAAACACTGGATTGGGAAAGGTATTCGTTTAGCGCTAAAAAAAGAGTATCGAACTCTTCACAAGGTAGCACTTTAATTTCTTGGACTTGAGTGCTGCCAATTGGAGACAATGCAAAACGCGCATTTGTGCCACCCAAATCAGCAATAAGTGCATAGGACATAACTAGACTCGATCTAAATTTAATGAAATTTTACTACATAATTTCACTAAAAAACATACGGAAAGTGGATTTCAAACAAGATTATTGTAATAAAATTACAATTATTTCAAACGATTTAAAAACTTAAAGACTTTAGTTGGTACAGATCGCTTACGATTATTTTTATAATCGTACAGACGCTCATCCGCCAATTTTAACAGTTGTTTATAGTTGCCTACCCTATCAGTCTCAACGCTCGCACCACCATAGCTAATCGTAATAGGTACAAGATTGGATTTGTAATGCAAAGGGTTCGATTGCAAGTATTCATGTAAAGACTCAGCAATCTGCAGACCATGATCCAAAGACTTACCAGGTAAAACAAAAACAAACTCATCACCAGCAAATCGAAAGGCAAGCCCCTGCTTATGCACATGCTTTAAAAGCCGCTTAGCAATATATTCGAGCACCTCATCACCACAGTTGTGTCCCAAGGTATCATTAATTGATTTAAACGCATCACAATCCAAAAAGGCGACCGTTAAATCTCTCTGCTCATGCTTAGCTCTCTGAAACTCTCTATCTAGCATTAATTCCAACTGACGACGATTTAATAATCCAGTCAACGAATCTCTAGTTGCTAGGTATTCAAGTTTTTCACGAGCCGTCACATTACTCAGGCAAATGGAGATTTTAATGGCTAGCTGATCTAACAGAAATGTGTCTTTTAACCTAGGGTCATAACGCTCCTGAGTTGCATCGGCCTGACAAAACAACCCCACAAGAGCACCATCAATTGTTAAAGGAGAAATAGCAAGAGAGTGCACCACCCCTTGATACACAGTAGGAATGATAGCTTGGCATTTAGCAACATCATCATTTACCAAGATAGTTTTGGCCGATGATTTAATAACATCAACCATATGGCTACGGCGTGAAAACATCACTCTATCACGTAAATTAGGCGTTTTTTCTAAGCTTTCCATAAGATGGGAAAGCGGCGCTTCATTAATCAGGTTAACCCACACATAAGGCACATTAAACTGTTTCTGCACCTCTTTAGTTAATGTCGAAACAAACTGGTCACAACGGCCAATCGATAGAATGCAGCGCTCTATTTCAAAGAACTTACGAGCTATTTGCTCGTTTTCTCTTACATTTTCTATCAGTTGGTTAATATCATGCATATAGGCTACCAGTAATTAATCACGCCACTTCAAAACACTATAAAGATTACCTTGAATCATTTATCAAACGGGATTCATTCCCTCATAGGCAAACTCTTGTTAACTAATATCTCAATTGAAAACAAGATCCCTTATCACCCTAGTATATATCTAGCCTAAAATTAATAAACTTACTTTCTGCAAATACTTGTCTTTAAAGTAAATAAATACAATTTATGCGATAAAGATATGACAAAAAAGTTAAAGCTTTCTGTTATTTGTTCGATAGTTAAGGAAAGATAAAAAGTTGTGTCTAGATGAATATAATCAATATTGTTGAAAGCCAGATTACCCAGCGTACACATGCAGGCAGCAGTGTCTCTAATAACGCTCAGTTTGCGCTTTTAATGAGTTTATTTACTCAACCAGGACCGGCTATCTATAACGATGAGGATAGTCTGAATCAACACAGCTACCATGCAGTTAACCGCCCTATTAGCTTTAAGCAGGCCATACACACTAATCCTCAAGCAAATATCGCATTATTAAAAGCATTAGGGTCAGAACCTCTAATCGAAGCCAACTCTACCCCTTACGACGCCCTTGAAAGTGTCAGCACACTCATTGCTAGCGCTTAATTAAAACAGGTGACAACCTCTTAATAAGCGATTCCATTGAGTAGCATGTTGCTGCGTACTCATTTGATAAAGACGCCATATTTCAGATTCATTTTTCATAGAAAACTGCTGAAGAAATGAAGCTAATTCAGCACCAGAAGGTGCAGCATTAAGCTCAATGACAGACAAGCTTGTCAGAACCTCATAAGCGGTACGATTTATACGAGCCATATAGGGCTGGATGCGCTCCAAATAATGTGTTTTGAATTGCTGTTTTAAAAATACCATTGGCCCTCGACAAAAAGCAGAATCAGTCTCTAATACAGATAGATGGTCTGCTACTTTTGCCAAGTAATCCGTCAATAGAAGCAAGCTTAGTATGAGTCTCCCCGCGTATTCACTATCATGAATAACTTTAAAGTGACTTTCAAAGTCATCCAATAAACCAGACTTTAAAATTGACTCTGCACTTTGTTCTGCCTCAATCATCTCCCCTAATCTCGCCAATTTATCTAACGAAATTCGTAAAGCCTGAAAGCTGGATTGGTTCTCAGAAAGCGGTAGGTAACCATTGGAAAAACTATAGAACACATCAGTTTCTTTAGAGTTAAAAACAGCGTTTGCATACACCTTATTTAGCTCTTGCCGTTTTACTCTAGCAACCAAACTAAGTTTATCTTGCAGCGATGACGAAGCAGCATCACACTCATTTAACGCTTTAATCACCCTCACTTCATACAGTAGCTGCTGACTATTAGGCATAACCTTACCTAAAACACTGTTTTTCTCCCCAACTAAAAACCCTAAATCACAATGCTGTAGCGACAAAAAATCAATAAGCCCAATATCAAACTGAGTTAGACTCTGCTGTTTAAGCTTGTATGACGGTAAAGAATAAGCAGGAAACCTTTTAGCCGGCTCTTCGATAGTTAGTTGTTCGTAACGATTTAAATCCTTTACATAGGCTTTAAGGCTATCAGAAATGTCACTTGATCCCTGACACCCAACCAAGGAGAGGCAACAAGCTGTGATCACTAACCAACTTACTTTCAACTTCCTGAAATAGAAAAACGTCAAGACCACTTCCCAACCCACTTTAACAAAACTTTATAAGCTTAGTCGCTTCATTCTTAACTCTCTAACAAAGCGAACAGCTTAATTTAAGCATAAAAAAAGCGAACCCAAGGGCTCGCTTCTCTATTTACAGGGGATACTACTTACGAGACTTAGCAATTTCTTCTGCTAACTCATCAAAGCTTTTACCCGCTTTAAACTGTTGATATAAAGCTTGGTCATTATTCATTGATGTTTTCAATAAATCTTTAGTGACCTGCTCAACACCAGAAGGATCTAAAGCAACTAGCACAACAATACCGCCTGTTGGCGTTGGCATTTGGCGAATAATCTTAGAGCCCACTAGAGTTTGATCTGTAATCTGCTTAGTCACAGATGTATTTACACGATCAACGGTTTCAGCATCACCTGCACCTGTTGTTTCAGCATATTGCTTAATCATATTCTGAATATCTAGACTAAGCACTTGAGCTAATTCTACACGAGCAGCCGTTGCAGCCATCTGCTTCATAAAGTTAGGACCAGCACCAGACTTATCACTATAACCTACAGCAGACAAATCATAACCAGGCATAGGTGCACCACAAACCCAATCAGGGGCAGCGCCACCAGAGCCATCAGCAAACAAGCAAGAAGCAACTGGAGCTGCAACAGCTTGAGTTTCTGTCTTTTCAGGTGATGAACCACAAGCAACTAGAAATGCGGAAGCCATTAAGGTTCCAAGTAAGCGATATTTCATAAGATCTCCCTATTAATAAGCGTCAGCACTGACCTTATATATATTTTATAGCTCAAATAATTAGTTTAGTCTTACCGAATATTAAAAGTAATAAAGCTATCAGGCAAGAACAAAAAAGGGAGAGCATATGCTCTCCCTTTTTTTATATCAGAAGCTGAGTCTTTACTTATTCAGTAAAAGCCGCTTTTTCTTCTTCTGATACATCTTTCATAGAAAGCTTGATACGACCACGAGCATCAACATCTAGTACCTTAACCAAAACTTCTTGGCCTTCTTCTAGGAAGTCAGATACAGCACGGATACGCTCTTCAGCAATCTGAGAAATGTGAACTAGACCATCTTTACCAGGCAAGATAGTAACAAATGCACCAAACTCAGCTAGACGAGCTACAGTACCTTTATAGATCTTGTCTACTTCAGCTTCAGCAGTGATTTCATAGATACGAACCAAAGCAGCATCAGATGACGCCTTATCTGCAGCGTAGATACGAACAGTACCATCATCATCAAGATCGATAGAAGCACCTGTTTGTTCAGTAATTGAGCGGATAGTTGCACCACCTTTACCGATAACGTCACGAATCTTCTCAGGATCAATTTTGATAGAAGCCATAGAAGGTGCATTTGGTGATACTTCAGGACGAGCATAACCAATCACTTTAGACATTTCACGTAGGATATGAGTACGAGCTTCAAGCGCTTGGCTCAAAGCGATATCCATGATCTCTTCGTTGATACCTTCAATTTTGATATCCATTTGAAGAGCAGTAATACCTTCTTCAGTACCCGCTACTTTAAAGTCCATATCACCTAGGTGATCTTCGTCACCCAAGATGTCAGTAAGAACGGCAAAACCGTCATCTTCTTTCACAAGACCCATTGCAATACCAGCAACAGGTGCTTTAAGAGGAACACCAGCATCCATCATAGACAAGCTAGCACCACATACAGAAGCCATTGAGCTTGAACCGTTAGATTCAGTGATCTCAGATACGATACGGATTGTGTATGGGAATTCCTCTTCTGAAGGCAATACCGCTTGAACACCACGACGCGCTAAACGACCATGACCAATCTCACGACGACCAACACCACCCATACGACCACATTCACCTACAGAGTAAGGAGGGAAGTTATAGTGCAGCATGAAGCTATCTTTATTTTCACCAGCAAGGCCATCGCTCATCTGTGCATCACGGCTAGTGCCTAATGTACAAGTTGCAATTGCTTGAGTTTCACCACGTGTAAACAAAGAAGAACCGTGAGTTTTGCTTAGAAGACCAACTTCAACTTCGATTGGACGAACTGTTTTGTTGTCACGACCATCAATACGAGGCTTGCTTTCGATTACACGACGACGAACTGTGTTTTTCTCAAGTTTCGCGAATGCTTTCGTTACATCAACTTCTTCAACACCAGCTTCTTCAGAAACTAGCGCTTCAACTGCCGCTGTACGAACTTCGTCTAGCTTGCTGTAACGTGCCATTTTTTCACTAATGCCGTATGCTGCTTCAACTTGATCAGCAAAACCTTCAGTGATAGCCGCTTTAAGTGTTTCGTTTTCTGGTTCAGCAGACCACTCCCAACGAGGCTTGCCAGCTTCAGCAGCAAACTCGGTGATAGCAGTAACAGCTGCTTGCAATTCTTTATGTGCGAACAATACAGCACCAAGCATTTCGTCTTCTGTCAACTCTTGTGCTTCAGACTCAACCATTAGAACTGCGTCTTTAGTACCAGCAACAACCATGTCCAACAAAGAACCATCTAGCTCTGAGTAAGAAGGGTTTAGTACATAGCCATCATCATCATTGAATCCAACACGAGCAGCACCGATAGGACCATTGAATGGAATACCAGAAACTGAAAGCGCTGCAGAAGTCGCTAGCATGCCAGCAATATCAGCGTCAGTGTCTGTGTTTGTAGACATAACAGTAATAACAACCTGCACTTCGTTCATGAACCCTTTAGGGAACAAAGGACGAATAGGACGGTCAATAAGACGAGAAGTTAGTGTTTCTTTTTCTGATGGACGACCTTCACGCTTAAGAAAGCCACCAGGAATTTTACCAACAGCGTAAGCACGCTCTTGGTAATGAACTGAAAGTGGGAAGAAGCTTTGACCAGCTTGTGCACTTTTAGCACCTACAACGGTCGCAAGAACTTGCACATCACCAATTGTACAAAGTACAGAACCTGTTGCTTGACGTGCAACGCGGCCTGTTTCTAGTGTTACGGTATCTTTACCGAACTGAAAAGTTTTAGTCGTAATACTCACAAGTATTCCTTATTAAATTTAAAAACTGTTTTCACCCAAAGACATTCTTTTAGAGCCAGTACTCAGATTATTTCTCAATCAAATCTAGGGTTAAATTTAATTTTTGCAAAAAATAATTTGAAGTACAGGCTGTCCCTTGGGGATGAAACTATCTAATTTAGGCTAAAAAAAAGGCCATAGTAAACTATGGCCTTTCTTCAGTCTTAGCGACGTAGACCTAGCTTTTTGATCAAGCCAGTGTAACGTGCTGCGTCTTTACGCTTAAGGTAGTCCAACAACTTACGACGTTGGTTTACCATGCGAATAAGACCGCGACGAGAATGATGGTCATGGATATGAGCTTTAAAGTGACCTTGTAGACCTTCGATATTCTTAGTCAACAAAGCAACTTGAACTTCAGGTGAACCTGTATCGCCTTCAGCTACTTGAAACTCTTTTACCAATGCTGCTTTTGATTCTGCAGTTAATGCCATTATCTTATCTCCGATATAATATGCTATTAAAAATATAGGATGGCCGAGCATATTTTCAGGCACCCTAGATACAGTAAAAAACGGAATTAGCCCTGTTCTTCACTCGTATTTATTAATCTGTGAGGTTTAATAAATTCACCTCGAATTTGCCCTAAGCCAAAGAACCTTTGATCAGCTTGCGCGAATAAACGCACTAAACTTTCTTCTTCAAACTCAGTGTCATTGGCCAATGCACGACCAAAAAGAATGTCCCTAGCATCAGCCGCGGACAATTCTACCCTATTAAGATGCATAACGGCAGAGTCCATTGGCAATAAATGTTTATCCAATTCAGGATAACCAGCTTCAGCCATTGCCTCAAACTCTTCCAAGGTAAGCATATCTTGTGGATCATAACCTGCTGATGAAACTCGGTGTAATGCTGATAAATGTGCACCACAACCTAATGCTTCACCCACATCCTCACCAATAGTGCGAATATAGGTTCCTTTCGAGCAAGAAATATCTAGGGTTAAACTATTTTCCGACCTTTCTAAAACAGTAAGATCAGAAATAGTAACCGCTCTACGTTTACGCTCAATAACAATACCTTGTCGAGCATACTCATAAAGAGGTTTACCTTCATGCTTTAACGCTGAATACATAGGAGGAATCTGCTCTATATCGCCACGAAAACGATCTAGTATGGTTTCCAATGCTTCATCCGTTAAATCAGGCACAGGCTCTGTTGTTAACACATCACCTTCAGCATCACCTGTGGTTGTTCTTACCCCAAGCGACACCTTAGTAATATAACGTTTATCAGCATCTAATAAGAACTGAGAAAATTTAGTGGCTTCACCAAAACACAATGGCAACATACCTGTTGCCAAAGGGTCAAGGGCTCCAGTGTGCCCCGCTTTCTCAGCTTGAAATAAACGTCTAACTTTTTGCAAAGCCTGATTTGAGCTTAAGCCTAAAGGTTTATTCAGTAAGACGACCCCATGTACTGGTCGCCATGTACGTTTTACCATTTTACTTCTAACCTAGATCTTAAGCAGTTTATTCACTGTCATTTTCTGGATTATGCTTAGCATCTGCTTTAATTGCTTCATCAATTAAGGCAGACATTTTTGCACCATTCACTACGCTATCATCATAATGAAAACGTAACTGAGGCATCACACGAAGTTTAATTTCCTGTGATGCACGGCGGCGTAAAAAATTACTAGCACTGTCTAGTGCGGTTTGGCTGTCTGCCAGCTTTTCTGGCTTATCATCCATTCCTAACACAGTGTAATAAATGTCAGCGTAACCAAGATCCTTAGCTACTCTGACTTCATTAATAGTGATTATCCCTAAACGAGGATCTTTCACTTCAAACTGTATAATAGAAGCCAGCTCTTTTTGAAGCTGGTCTCCTATGCGACTAGTACGACTAAATTCGCTTGCCATTTTAGCCTCTTACAAAGAACGAGCGACTTCGACAGTCTCAAAGACTTCGATCTTATCGCCAACTTTAACATCGGTATAGTTCTTCACACCGATACCACATTCCATGCCTTTGCTAACCTCATTAGTTGCATCTTTGAAGCGACGTAGTGACTCAAGTTCGCCTTCATAAATAACAACATCATCACGCAATACACGGATTTGCTTGTTACGGTAAACCGTCCCTTCAACAACCATACAACCGGCAATAAGACCGAATTTAGGTGAACGGAAGATGTCACGAACTTCAGCAGTACCCTTAATATCTTCACGAAGATCAGGAGACAACATACCAGATAGCGCCTGCTTAACATCATCAATGATGTTATAGATTACGCTGTAGTATCTTAGATCAACTGACTCACGTTCGATGAAGATTTTAGCTGATGCATCAGCACGTACGTTGAAACCAAAGATTACCGCATCAGAAGCCAAAGCTAGTGTTGCGTCTGTTTCAGTGATACCACCTACACCGCTTGAAATAATATTTACACGTACTTCATCAGTGTTTAGGTCAAGTAAAGACTTATTCAAGGCTTCAAGAGAACCACGAACATCAGCTTTTAAAACAACGTTCAATGTACGAACTTCGTCTTTACCCATTTCAGAGAATAGGTTTTCTAGCTTAGCTGAGTATTGACGAGCAAAGCGTACTTCACGGTATTTACCTTGACGGAAGTTAGCAACTTCACGTGCTTTGCGCTCGTCAGATACAACCAAGAACTCTTCACCAGCATCAGGTGTACCATCAAGACCCAAGATCTCAACTGGAATAGAAGGGCCAGCACTTTCAATTGGCTTACCATTTTCATCCAGAAGAGCACGTACACGACCCATTTGAAGACCCGCCAATACAATGTCACCTTTCTTCAAGGTACCATTTTGTACAAGCAAGGTAGCAACTGAACCACGACCACGATCTAGACGCGCTTCAACCACAACACCTTTACCAGGAGCACTTGGTACAGCCGTTAGCTCTAGTACTTCAGACTGAAGCAATAGCGCCTCTAGAAGCTCTTCAATACCTTCACCAGACTTAGCAGATACACCAACGAACTGAACATCGCCACCCCATTCTTCAGGTACAACTTCTTGTGCAACTAGCTCGTTTTTAACACGATCAAGGTCTGCACCGTCTTTATCAATCTTAGTAATAGCAACAACCATAGGCACTTCAGCAGCACGAGCATGTTGAATTGCTTCAATTGTTTGTGGCATCACACCATCATCCGCAGCACATACTAGGATAACGATATCTGTCGCTTTCGCACCACGAGCACGCATAGAAGTAAACGCCGCGTGTCCAGGAGTATCCAAGAAGCTGATCATGCCATGAGGCGTTTCTACATGGTAAGCACCAATGTGCTGTGTAATACCACCAGACTCACCCGCTGCTACTCGTGTCGTACGAATGTAGTCAAGTAGCGATGTTTTACCATGGTCAACGTGACCCATTACAGTTACAACTGGTGCACGCTTAATTTCTTCACCTTTGTAGTCAATCGCTTCGATGATGTCATTCTCTACTGCGTTCTCATCAAGGAACTTAACAGTGTGACCCATCTCTTCGACAACCAAGGTTGCTGTATCACGGTCAATTACTTCATTAATGGTCGCCATAGCACCCATTTTGAACATAATTTTGATAACAGCAGCTGCTTTAACTGACATTTTCTCAGCTAAGTCAGCAACAGTAATGCTTTCTGGCAAGGCAACTTCATGCACAATTGGTGCAGTTGGTTTTTGGAAACCGTGCTCTTGAGGAGCCGCTTTACGGTTTTTCTTACCAAGCTTATTGCGACGACCGAACTCATCGTCACCCATGATATTTTTATTACCACGCTTTTTATCAGCACCGAAACGGTTTTTACCTTTACCGTCTTGTTTTTGCGGCGCTGCTTTTTTACCTTTTGAAGGTTCTTTATCAGCAGTCATATGATGGTTTTTCTTCGGTGCTGGTTTAGCTTGTTTTACAGGTTCCAAGGACTCTTTCGCTCCTACGTTGGAATTCTTACCGTCCGATGAGTTCTTAGCAGCAGCTTGAGCTTCTTGTTTCGCTTTTAGCTCAGCCTCAGCAGCTTCAGCAGCCGCTTTTTCTTCTGCTACTTTTCTTTCTGCTTCTTGGCGTGCTTTTTCTTCTGCTGCTAACTTAGCTTTTTCTTCAGCAGCTTGCTTTGCCAGCTCTTCAGCTTGACGCTGCGCCAACAGCTCTTGCTGCTTAGCAGCCTCATCTTCAATATCATTACGCTTCACATAGGTGCGTTTTTTGCGCACTTCTACGTTTACCGTTTTATTATCGCCACCTTTCAAGGTAGAGGTTTTTTTGCGTTGCAAAGTAATACGTTGAGACGATTTATCACCAGACTCATCACCACCATGCGCACGTTGAAGGTGTTTCAATAGCACTTGTTTCTCTGCGTCTGAAACTTCTTGGCTTTCACTTGATTGTGGCAACCCTGCTTCCTTCATCTGAGTCAGCAGCTTCTCTACTGGTGTATTCACCAGCTCGGATAGTGTTTTTACGGTTTGAACTGTCATTAAGTTCCCCCTTTATTCTACTCAGATTTATTCAGATTCAGCGAACCAAGGTGCACGGGCTGTCATGATTAGTGACGCTGCGCGTTCTTCATTGATTTCTTCAATATCAACTAAGTCATCAACAGACTGCTCAGCCAAATCTTCCATTGTACAGATGCCTTTAGACGCTAATACCAATGCCAGATGGTTATCCATACCTTCCATTGTCAGCAAATCTTCAGCCGGTGCAGCCTCTTCCAACTGCTCTTCAGCTTGTAGCGCTAAGTTTAATAAGGCTTCTTTTGCTCTTGAACGAAGTTCGTTAACCAGATCTTCATCAAAATCATCGATATCAAGCATTTCTTCCATTGGCACATAAGCAATTTCTTCTAATGTGGCAAAGCCTTCATCGACAAGCTGACCAGCTAGGTCATCATCAATATCAAGGTTATTCACAAAAAGATTAATAAGCTTATCGGATTCTTCTTGCTGTTTTGCGACAGCATCATCGCTTGTCATTACATTTAACTGCCAACCTGTTAGGTTAGAAGCCAAACGAACATTCTGACCGTTACGACCAATTGCTTGAGCTAGGTTATCGGCACTAACAGCCACTTGCATTGAGTGAGTGTCTTCATCAATAACAATCGAATCAACTTCAGCAGGCGACATTGCATTGATAACTAACTGAGCTGGATTATCATCCCAAAGCACAATATCAACACGCTCACCGTTTAATTCATTAGAAACAGCTTGTACACGTGCACCACGCATACCAACACAAGCACCAATAGGGTCAATACGACGATCATTTGTTTTAACCGCAATTTTTGCACGTAGACCTGGGTCACGAGCAGCACCACGAATTTCAATCATCTCTTCAGCAATTTCTGGCACTTCAAGGCGGAAAAGTTCAACCATGAAAGCAGGATCGTTACGAGATAGAATTAATTGAGCGCCACGACTGTCATCACGAATTTCAAGCAACAAAGCACGAATTCTATCGTTCATGCGGAAAGTTTCGCGTGAAATCAGCTGATCTTTTGGCAATACAGCTTCTGCATTCTCACCTAAATCTACGATTAAGCTATCACGTGTTACTTTTTTAACTTGACCGTGAACCGGCTTGCCAACTTTTTCGCTATAGCGAGCAACAACTTTTGCACGTTCAGCTTCACGAACTTTTTGTACAATCACTTGCTTAGCCGTTTGCGCTGCAATACGACCAAATGCTTCTGATTCAACTTCTTCTTCGAAGATTTCACCAATAGCCAAACCTAGGTTCTGCTCTACTGAGTCATCGATGGTAAGTTCATGGGCAGGTTGAGCATAATCTTCGTCTGCAACAATATCCCACTGACGGTACGTGGTGTAATCACCTGTACGCTGGTCAATTGCAACTCGAATTTTTGCTTCTTCTTCAAAACGGCGTTTAGCGGCACTTGCTAAAGCAATTTCAACTGCTTCAAAAATAACTTGTTTTGGTACGTCTTTTTCGTTGGAAACTGCTTCCACTACCAAAAGAATATCTTTGCTCATCCTTTTAGCCTCTCTTTAAAGGGTAAATTAAAATACTGGAACAACGTTGGCTTTATCAATTAGATCAATTGGTAACAGGTACTCTTCTTGATCTACACGCAATACAACGTCTTCCCCTTCAACGGCTGTCAACTGACCTTTGAACTTACGTCGCCCATCAAATGGCACACGTAAACGCAGCGACACTATCGCTCCGATGTATTCCTCAAATTGAGTCAAATCAAATAATGGACGATCAAGACCAGGTGATGAAACCTCAAGGCTATACTCACCAGTAATTGGGTCCTCAACATCCAAGATAGAACTCACTTGTCGACTAACTTTGGCACAATCCTCGATATCAGTGCCATTTTCAGAGTCACTCTCTATAAACACTCTTAACACCGAATCTTTACCTTGAGAGATATATTCCAACCCCCAAAAACGGTAGCCAAGTCCTTCTACTACAGGACGAATAAAGCCCTCTAATATAGTATCTTTGCTAGACAATCACTTTCTCCGATTTAACAAATGTCAAAGTTCAGAAACAAAAAACGGGCTCTAGGCCCATTTTATTATATCCAGATAACAAAAAACCCCATAAAGGGGTTCTTCAAATGAATCAGAATAATCTAACTCATTGTCTTACTTGAGATTTAGCATCAAGCAAGTTGGAATTCTTTTGTGTAAACAGACCCCTTTAGAAAGATCAATACACAATGGTTGCGGGGGCAGGATTCGAACCTACGGCCTTCGGGTTATGAGCCCGACGAGCTACCAAACTGCTCCACCCCGCGTCAAAGTGTGCACATCATACACACATAATCACTACAAATCAACATTGGTACCGATGGCCGGACTCGAACCGGCACAGCCTTAGGCCACCACCCCCTCAAGGTGGCGTGTCTACCAATTCCACCACATCGGCATACCAAAACTTAACCTATTAAAAGGTAAGTTTACTCAACTACAGGAACATCTGAATTGCCAGCTTGAGGCTCAGCCAAATCAGGAACAGTTACTGTATCTTGAATTTCTTCAACAGCAGGCACAAAGTCTAATTGACCAGAAACTTGCTTAGCTTGCTGACTTGCCACATAAGCAAGACCAAAACTTGTTAAGAAAAATACTAATGCAAATAAAGCTGTCAGCTTACCAAAGAAGCTACCGCCACCTTGACTACCAAACACAGTTTGCGAAGCACCACCACCGAAAGAAGCTCCGGCATCAGCACCTTTACCTTGCTGCAGTAACACCAAACCAATAATCGCAATAGCAGCTAACACGTGTACAACTAAAACCAAAGCTTCCATCATTTAACCTGCAGATTTCACAATACCAATAAATTCTTCAACTTTTAAAGATGCACCCCCAACAAGGGCTCCATCTATATCTGGCATAGCGAACAAGTCAGAGCTTGAGCTCGCTTTTACGCTACCACCATAAATAATTCTTACTTTTTCGCTAACTACTTCATCAGATTTAGCAATGTGCTCACGAATTGCTTTATGCACTTCTTGAGCCTGCTCAGCAGAAGCAGAAAGTCCTGTACCTATTGCCCAAACTGGCTCATATGCAATGACGACTTGTTCAAACGCATTAACACCAACAAGGTTTAGCACAGCGTCAATTTGAGAAAAACACACATCTAAAGTAATGTTTTGCTCACGCTGCTCAAGGCTTTCTCCAATACAGAGAACTGGAGTCAGCTCAGTTGCTAAAAGCGCTTTCGCTTTTTCAGCAATCACCTGATCTGTTTCACCATAAATCGAGCGACGCTCAGAATGCCCAATCAAAACATAATCTACTGCAAAATCTTGCAACATTGAGATACTTACTTCACCAGTAAATGCACCAGAGCCTTGCTCGGATACGTTTTGAGAAGCCATTTTGATAGAGCTTTTCTCTAACAAGTTATCCACTTGCGCTAAATAAGGGAAAGATGGAGCAACCACAACTTCCACAGGAGCATTTTCTATTGCAGCGTTTAAGCCAACAACAAGCTGATTAATTGATTCCGAAGAACCATTCATCTTCCAATTTCCTGCAACAATTTTTTGGCGAGCCATTCTTGCACCTCTTATTTTGAGGCGGCAATTCTAATGAAATGCCGCCTTGTTTTCAAGTATTTGTTTAATATGATTTATTTTTTAACCAAGAAGTCTCAGCAAATTAAGAAATTAAAGCGCTTTTGAGTACGCCTCTACTTCATTCGCTAAAGATTCAACCAACTCATCAACCAAGGCTGAATCATCACCTTCAACCATAACGCGAACCAAAGGTTCGGTTCCTGAAGCCCTCAACAAGACTCTTCCCGAACCATTTAACTTTTCATTGGCCAGAGCAATTGCTTGCTGCAATTGAGGCACTTCTGCAGGTGAAAAGCGTGTTTTTACACGGATATTCTTTAGCCTTTGAGGGAATTTACTAAAGCCTTGCAAGAGCTCTGTCAAAGTTTTCTCTTCTTCAACCATTGCTTGCAAAACTTGCAGAGCAGCAACTATACCGTCACCAGTAGTTGTAATTGAACGACAGACAATGTGGCCAGAAGGTTCACCACCCAACACCCAGCCAAGCTGAGTTAATTTTTCATTCACAAACCTATCGCCAACAGAAGCACGCCCAAAACCTATCCCCTGTTCTGAAAAAGCTAGCTCCAGACCAAAATTACTCATCAGAGTACCAACTACGCCACCACTGAACTTACCAATATTTCTTAAATGGTTTGCAATAACGTACAGTACATCATCACCGTCACGCACTTCACCATCGGCATCAACCATGATCAAACGATCGCCATCGCCATCTAACGCAATCCCAATATCAGCTTTTTCCTCTAATACCTTCTCACGCATTAACTCCGGCTTGGTTGCACCACTATTCTCATTAATATTTAGACCGTCAGGCTTATCACCAAGAACAATGACATCAGCACCAAGCTCAGTAAACACTCTCGGCGCAATGTGATAAGTTGCACCATCAGCGCAATCAACCACTATTTTAAGACCATTAAGCTGCAACCCAATTGGGAAAGTACCTTTACAATATTCAATATAACGACCAGCTGCATCATCAATACGCTTAGCACGCCCTATCTGATCAGATGGCACAACAACTAAAGGCTGATCCACGTAATATTCTATCTTCTCTTCTATCTCATCAGACAATTTTGTGCCTTCAGCAGAAAAGAACTTAATACCATTATCTGTATAAGGGTTGTGAGATGCGCTAATTACAATACCCGCACTTGCACGAAAAGTACGTGTAAGATAAGCAATAGCAGGTGTCGGCATAGGTCCAACTAAACGCACATCAACACCAGCTGCAACCAAACCAGCCTCTAAAGCAGACTCAAACATATAACCAGAAATACGAGTATCCTTACCGATTACAACTTTTTTACCATACTCTTTAAATACTTGCCCTGCTGCCCAGCCAAGTTTCAACATAAATTCAGGAGTAATCGCACCTTCACCGACTCTGCCGCGAATACCATCTGTGCCAAAATATTTACGCATTTATTCTTCTCTCTTAATTCGATACATGAGTTCTAGCATGTCATGGTGAGGTTTCACATCATGCACCCTAAAAATACTTGCGCCCTTTGAAAAAGCCGCAGCATGGGCACCTAAAGTGCCAAACAATCTATCTTGAACGTCTGCATTCAACACCTGACCTATCATGCTTTTTCGTGAAGCACCAATCAGCACATCAAAATCATGACTTAAAATTTGGTCGATATTATTTAACAGCTCAAGATTATGCTCTAAGGTTTTACCAAAACCGATACCTGGATCCAACAGTATCTGCTCAGGCTTCATTCCTAATGCCTGACAAACCCTCGCCCTCTCTAACAAGAAGCTAATAACTTCGTTATAAACTGCAGAATAGTTTGGATTCATCTGCATTGATTCAGGGCTACCTTGCATATGCATTAAACATACGGGCAAACCTGTCTCCACAGCAGCGTCCAATGCACCATCACGCGTTAAAGCACGTACATCATTAATTAGTCCAGCTCCTTGCTTTGCACCCTCAGTCATTACCTGAGCTGAGCTAGTATCTACAGATACAACAACATCAAAGCGAGATTTAATAGCTGCAACAACAGGTATTACCCGGCCCAACTCTTCTTCTAATGAAACAGGAGATGCGCCAGGTCTTGTCGACTCACCACCAACATCAATAATTGAGGCACCTTCAGACAGCATTTTCTGGGTCTGAAAAAGAGCATCATCAAGGTTGGAGAATGATCCGCCATCGGAAAAGGAATCAGGGGTAACATTTAAGATACCCATGATCTGAGGACGGGATAAGTCGAGTGACTTATCCCCAAAAATAGTAACAGCCATCAGGCTCCCTATCTCTCTTAAATAAAAACCAGTTTAAACAGATAAGCAAAGAGAGCGCTTAGCTCTCTCCGCTAGTTTTAGGATTTGCCGCATCAGGCGCATCCGTAAAACCATTTTCATCTTTAATTTCACCAGTATTTAGATCAACAGTCTCTTTTGGTGCATTACCGCCAGCAGTTGGCTCATCACCATTAGAGTCAGACCAACCTTCTGGCGCAGATGGCTTATTACCATCCATAATCTCTTTAATTTGCTTAGCATCAATAGTTTCATATTGCATCAAAGCATCAGCCATCACATCCAGCTTAGAACGGTTGTCCTCTAGGATTTGTGTCGCTTTCTGGTAGCAAGTACTAATAATATCTTTTACTTCTGCATCAATGCGCATACCTGTTTCAGGTGAGAAGTAGTTAGCTTTACTGCCAGTTGAAGTTGCGATAAAACCACCGTTATTATCATCTTCTTCATAAGCAAATGGACCCAGTTCAGCAGATAAACCCCACTTAGTAACCATATTACGGGCAATACTTGTTGCTCGCTCAATATCATTAGAGGCACCTGTTGATACACCATCAAACCCGTGAATCATTTCTTCGGCAATTCGTCCACCATACAAGCTACAAATTTGTGATTCTAAACCACGTTTACTGATGCTGTACTTATCTTCTTCTGGAAGATACATGGTCACACCTAAAGCACGTCCACGAGGAATAATCGTTACCTTATACACAGGATCGTGCTCAGGCATCAAATAACCAATGATAGCGTGACCAGCTTCATGATAAGCCGTGTTTAGCTTCTCATCTTCTTTCATCACCATGGTCTTACGTTCAGCACCCATGAGGATTTTATCTTTAGCTAGTTCTAACTGCTCCATATTAACCAAACGACGGTTAGATCGTGCAGCAAACAGTGCCGCTTCGTTAACCAAGTTCGCAAGATCAGCACCAGAGAAACCTGGTGTACCACGAGCAATATTTTTTGGATTCACATCTTCATCACAAGGCACTTTACGCAAATGCACTTTAAGAATCTGTTCACGGCCACGAATATCTGGCAGACCAACCTGAACTTGACGGTCAAAACGACCAGGACGTAACAAAGCAGGGTCCAATACATCAGGACGGTTAGTAGCAGCAATAACGATAATACCTTCGTTACCTTCAAAGCCATCCATTTCAACCAATAATTGGTTCAATGTTTGTTCACGTTCATCATTACCGCCACCCATGCCTGAGCCACGGTTACGGCCAACAGCATCAATTTCATCAATAAAGATAATGCAAGGAGCGTGTTTCTTAGCTTGTTCGAACATATCACGAACACGAGAAGCACCGACACCAACAAACATTTCAACAAAGTCTGAACCGGAAATGGTAAAGAAAGGCACTTTGGCTTCACCTGCAATCGCTTTCGCTAGCAAGGTTTTACCTGTACCTGGCGGTCCACACATCAAGATACCACGAGGAATTTTACCGCCAAGGCGTTGGAATTTGCTTGGCTCGCGCAAGAAGTCGACCAACTCTTTAGTATCTTCTTTTGCTTCATCACAACCAGCAACATCAGCAAAGGTGGTTTTGATCTGATCTTCAGGCAACAATCTCGCCTTAGACTTACCAAATGCCATAGGGCCGCCTTTGCCGCCACCGCCACCTTGCATTTGGCGCATGAAGAACATAAAAATGGCCAAAATAAGCAAAATAGGGAAACTCGCAACAAGCAGTTGAGTCCAAATGCTTTGCTGCTCAGGCATACGCCCTTCAACAACCACATTATTACTCAACAGATCATCCATAATTTTTGGATCAGCTGCTGCTGGGCGTACAGTTTCAAACGGCACACCATTTTTGTCGGAACCACTGATGGTATAACCATCAATTACAACACGCGCAATATTGCCGTCCTGCACTGAGTTTACGAATGACGAATAAGTCATACGGCTTGTTTCAGTCGTGGTATTAAAATTTTTGAATACAGTTAATAAAACGGCTGCGATTACTAACCACAACAGAATATTTTTAAGCATATCGTTCAAGAGCACACCTCTTAACGTTTGAATAAATGACCTTCAGCAAGTATATACCAGCTCTAAGCCCATCCCTAATTTACCCTTTAAATTGTCTACCTAACAAATAAACTTCTCTACTTCTCGCACGAGAAGCATCAGGTTTACGTGTTACAACACTAGCAAACATGCCGCGCATTGCCTTTAAATACTCATCAAAGCCCTCTCCTTGGAAAACTTTTACTAAAAAATTTCCGCCAGGTCGTAAAACTTGTGAGGCCATATCTAAAGCCAATTCCACCAAATACATGGATTGCGGCTGATCAACAGCGCTATTACCACTCATATTGGGGGCCATATCTGAAATTACAAGATCTGCATGCTCATCTCCTATCGCTTTTAGGATTTCTTGATAAACATCATCCTCTGTGAAGTCCCCTTGAACAAAGGTTACACCTGGCAAAGGTGCCATTTCTAAAATATCTGACGCAACAACTTTACCCTTGTCTCCAATCAATCTCCCCGCGATTTGAGACCAACCACCTGGCGCTGCACCTAAATCTACCACCTTCATGCCAGATTTAAGCAACTTATCCTTATCATTTATCTCAATTAATTTATAACTAGCACGTGAACGATAGCCATCTTGCTGAGAACGCCTTACATAAACGTCATCAAAATGCTCTTTCATCCAGCTTTCACTACTTTTTGATCTTGCCACGGTTTCTTCATACCTAAATTCAACAATATTCCGTTATAATATATCTTAACCTCTAAAGCCTCCATCAAAGAGGAGTAACTAAACATGAGAAAATTAAAATATGAGCATATCCAACGTTCAAAAAAAGCAATATAGACTTATTGGTCACGCATTAAACCCTGTTGTTATGATTGCAGGTAATGGTTTAACAGAAGCCGTATTAACTGAAGTTGATCGCGCTCTTGAAGATCACGAACTCATTAAAGTACGTTTTAGCATCATGGACCGTGAAGTTCGCAGTGATCTTATTGCAGAAACAAGCAAAATCATGAAATGTGAAGTTGTACAAACTATTGGTAAAGTAGCCCTTTTTTACCGCAAAGCATTAGAACCAAACCCTAAGCTTTCAAATCTACTACGCTAGTTTTTAGTAAGACTGGTGATACCTTCACCAGTCTTCTTCTCCTACCCCATACCGACTGATTAAACTTTAATCAACAAGTGCCGATAACAATATTACCCATTAGCTTTTTATTAGGATTAATGTCGTGATATTTATTCAAGCCCTTGAAAAAATGCATGCAAAAGCAAATGACAAGGTTAAAATTAGAGCCCGTTCAAACCAGCATGCCACAAAACCAGATGCTGATAGCGTTTTTTTAAGTGACGCAGCAAACCATGCTGTTGAAGTTAATCTTACAAGCGAGGCTTACACTAAGCTTGATGCTAACATGAGCATTGAAGCCAGCTTGTTACAAGCAGCAATCCAACACCTAAATAAAACTCTAGTGCCGATTTATTCGCTCGATGAATTAGATCTTGGCCACAACAAGTGGCATTTAGCACTACAGCAACCGCCAAACACAGTTCCACGCCACAAAAACCACTATGGACTTGGCGTAAAACCCTGCCCTACAGACATACTTAACTATAAGTTTGTCATGCCTGTTACCAGCACAGCAGGAAGACAATTTAAGTTTTACTTGGAGTTAAGAGTGGCTAGGTTTACCCAAGCAGCCAACCATTGGCCTTTACCTGAGATAGAACCCATTCAGCTAGAGGTTATTCCTAGCCCATACAATGGTCGCTTCCTAGAGAGCGTCAATACTGATAACCATTATTTTCTTGATCAAGATGGGGACGAGAATCAAACTCTACCAATTTTAAATAACATGCGGGATAAAACTAAATTTAAGAACTTACCAGAAAATCACTTTTTTAGTGGTTTAAGGGTTTGGCGCTGCAACAATGACTTAATCAAAATAATTCTATTAGGCGAAGCCGGTCTAGGCGCTGTCTATATCGCCAATATCAAAACGTAAAACTAATATTGCTTTAACTAGAAAGTAACGTTAGCTTTTTGCAGTTGCAGCCACACAAAACATTAAAGCTTCTGTATAAGTATGATTAATAATTTTGTGGGGCAAGTGAGACTCAAAATAAAAACTATCGCCCACCTCCAGTGAGTGCTTTTTTCCTTTTATATCTAAAACCAATTTACCCTTTATCAGGTAGCCTGTCTTTTCTGCTAACTTGGCGTTTTCTTCCACATCGCTGATAGCACCAGCAGGATAACGCTGGACTGTCGCACACATAGCCCGTTCTTTTATGAAGTGTTTACCTACAAGCTGTTTACTCACTTGATCATGGCTGACATCTAGCAAATCATCTTCTTTATATACCACCTGATAATCTAACTCGTCCGCTTGTGAAGTATCAAAAAAGCTGGATAAAGGCACGGCTAATGCCGCTAATACCTTTTCAAGAGAACTAATACTCGGACTCACTTTATTCGTCTCTATCATAGAGATGGCACTATTAGTCATGCCTGCTCGTTTAGCGAGTTCACGCTGAGATATTTTTTTATTTTTTCTTAGCTGATAAAGCCTTTCTCCAACATTCATCTCACCCTCCCTAAACAGCCTTTTTTACAGGTTTAAAAACAAAAAAAGCCGTCATAAAATACGGCTTTTCTAGGTCACAATTTCGGTCTATTAAGCTAAATACTAAAAGACGAACCACAACCACAAGTTGAGCTAGCATTCGGATTTTTCACCGTGAAGCGAGACCCTTCAAGCCCTTCTTGATAATCCACTTCAGAACCAACAAGGTATTGGAAACTTAAAGGGTCAACCACCATTTTTACGCCTTCACGCTCAACAGTCGTATCATCTTCTTGAAACTCTTCATCAAAGGTAAAACCATACTGAAATCCAGAACAGCCACCACCCGTTACATAAACACGTAACATCAAACGATTATTCTCTTCTTCTTCAATTAGGTTTTTAAGTTTACTTGCTGCTGCATGAGTAAACTCAAAGGGTTCTACAGATTGTACTGTCATTACTACTCCAGTGAAGCGCTTCAATTAGCCAACTAGACTAATCACTTCATTTAATGTTCACGTGTCGATCTAAAACGCACGTCAGGCCATTTCTCTTCGGCCATCATAAGATTAACTCTAGTAGGTGCAATATAAGTTAAATGCCCGCCACCATCAATCGCTAGGTTAGCCACATTTTTGCGTTTAAACTCTTCAAAGATCTTATCATCTTCACAGTCAACCCAACGGGCTGTTGCCACATTTACAGGTTCGTACAAACACTCTACCTTGTACTCATCTTTAAGACGGTAAGCAACAACTTCATACTGTAACTGACCCACGGCACCAACAATAAGGTCATTATTCATTTGCGGCATAAATAACTGGGTTGAACCTTCTTCTGATAACTGCTGCAAACCTTTTTGCAAGGCCTTCATCTTAAGAGGGTCTTTCAAACGCACTCGGCGAAATAGTTCAGGGGCAAAATGAGGAATGCCCGTAAACTTAAGCTCTTCACCCGAAGTAAAGGTATCACCTATCTGAATCGTACCATGGTTATGTAAACCGATAATATCGCCCGAGAAAGCTTCTTCTACCCCTTCCCTATCGCCAGCTGTGAAAGATACGGCATCCGTTACCTTAACATCTTTCCCTAAACGACAGTGCTTCATCTTCATGCCACGATTATAGGTACCAGAACAGATACGCATAAAGGCAACACGGTCTCTGTGTTTCGGGTCCATATTCGCTTGAATCTTAAAGACAAAACCAGAGAATTTCTCTTCACGAGCATCGACATCACGTGTTTTAGCGGCACGATGGCTAGGCGCTGGCGCCCATTTAACAAAGCCATCCAGCATTTCGCGTACACCAAAGTTAGACAATGCAGTACCAAAGAAAACAGGAGTAATACGGCCAGCAAGGTATTCATCATGATCAAATTCATGGCTCGCACCACGAACCAGTTCAATTTCATCTAAGAAGTCATCATACAAATCACCTAGATGTGCTTTCGCTTCATCAGACTCGATACCTTGAATTTGTACATCATCCGTTAATTTATGGCCACGACCACCTTCATATACATGAATGGTGTCAGTATATAAATTATAAACCCCTTTAAAGAAGGTACTCATACCAATTGGCCAAGTAACAGGTGCAGCCTTAATTTTTAGCACTTCTTCCACTTCATCCAAAAGCTCAATTGGATCACGGATATCTCGGTCCATTTTGTTGATGAAAGTTAGAATTGGTGTATCACGTAAACGACACACTTCCATTAACTTGATGGTACGATCCTCGACACCTTTCGCGCCGTCAATCACCATCAATACCGAGTCAACAGCAGTCAAAGTACGATACGTATCTTCCGAGAAATCTTCGTGTCCAGGGGTATCCAAAAGGTTAACCATGCGATCACGATAAGGGAACTGCATCACAGATGAGGTAATTGAAATACCACGCTGTTGCTCCATTGTCATCCAGTCTGAGGTTGCATGTTTATCGCCCTTACGGCCTTTCACACTACCTGCTGTTTGAATCAATTGACCCAGTAACAACAGCTTTTCAGTAATGGTGGTTTTACCCGCATCAGGGTGAGAAATAATCGCAAAGGTACGTCTTTGATCGACTTCCTTTATAAACTCGGCATTAGACATGAATAAGTATCTTCTTTGGTTTCAAGAAGGCTGGATTAAGTAAGCCTTCTGAGCATTAAATTTGAATGGGCGCTATTTTCGCTGATCTTGAGCAGATACACAATCCAAGCAAGGATTTAAAAGCAAGATCTAAGATAAAGAGATAAAAGACAGAAGATTAAAACGCTATTGGAAATATCATTAAAAGTGCCACGCCCCCCTATCGGCAGATAGAACACAGGGGGCCTGACAAAAACAAAATTGGGTTAATGCTTTTCTTCGATCAATTGCCACCAAGCAGCTAATGTGGGCGTTTTCACTAAATCGATGAAATTAACGGCTAAGCCTGCATTTCGCCAATAGATACTTAAATTCATAATTTGCAAAGAGCCCAAACCGTAATAAACCAGATTCTCTTGCTCATCGAGATCATTTACGCCCTGCAGCAAAGACAACAAACATGAGCGTAAAGCTAACTTGTTCTCAGGAATAGAGGCGGCGTAATTAGACATGTTTCTCTTTAACCATTACTAATGAGTTGATGTTGGAGATAATATCAAACTAAAACACAAATGAGAATCATTATCATAAATATTTTTTTAACTATCCACTCACTTTTAAATTATCTAGTTCAATCAAGCCGCTCCTAAGCTAACAACAAGAAAACAAAACACTTAGTTATCAAGCATTTAATTTTTAATACTATTGAAAATGAAGATACATAAGAACAACACAAGACGCTGACACACTCACCTTACCATTTCACAAAGCCTATTTAGATCAATTAGCTAGCCTCTTAACAGCTACTTTAAGTAGAAAACACACCTAACTTAGACATTGTTTAAAAACACATAAGCCAACAAAACGTAAACAAACTCAAACTATCAAACCCATAAAAAAGCCACATCTCATCTAAACTAAAGATGAATAAATTGACTTTCTCATCAGGAAAATACCATGTCAGATGATTTACTCGTTTTTATGGAAGAAGACCATGGAGAGTTTGTACCCCATATAGAAAAAACAAAACGAAAAGTGCTGATTGTTGATGATGATGACGGCATACATGCCATGACAAAATTGGCTCTAAAGGGCCTATCATTTGAAAAATATCACTTAGAAGTTATTCACGCCTACTCAGGAATAGAGGCCTATAAAACACTACAAGAGCAAAGTGATATTGCTGTCATTTTACTCGATGTGGTCATGGAAAGTGAGTTTGCTGGTTTAGAACTAGTCCGAAAAATACGTAATGAGCTCTTTTTTGATAAAGTAAGAATTATTCTGCGCACAGGACAAGCAGGATACGCTCCCGAACTAGAAACCATAGAACAGTATGATATTAATGATTACAGGGTAAAAACAGAACTTACCAGAGAAAGACTTTATGGCTGTCTCATGACAGCCCTAAGAAGTCATCATCAGCTTGAGAAACTAGAAAAGTTAGCATTTCACGATGAACTTACCAAGCTCTACAATAGAAACGGTTTTCTAAAATCCATAGATCAGCATGAAATAAATAGCGAAAAATCTAACTATTTAGTTTTAATTAACATAGACCAATTCGCCCTACTCAATGACCACTTTGGTACTAAACATGGCGACGACTTTCTTATCAATTTCTCATTTTTATTAAAAGAAAATTTAACCATTATTTCGCTCGCAAGACTTGGAGCAGACCAATTTGCCCTTTTCCTTGAAATTACAGAAGAAAAGCTATTAGAGAAGCTAGTTGAACTCAAATGTGAACTTGAAGTAAATGGTACTGCACATCAAATCCAGTTTCATGCGGGTTACTCTAGTTGGAATCCAAGGGCCTCATCCCTTGAGCACCTTACCCACTCAACAATTGCTTTGAAAAAAGCCAAAGATTCAAACTCGTATGAAGCTGTTGCCTTTAGCGAGATCATGCTCAAGGCCCTTCATGAGCGCTCTGAAATGCTTACATCTTTGCAGCAGGATTTCCTCAAAGACAAACTGTTTCTTGTTTATCAGCCTCAGGTGGATATCAATACACACAACATGATAGGCGTGGAGTCACTCATTCGCTGGCAAGACCCTTCAGGTCATATGATTTCTCCCGAAGTTTTTATCGAACTAGCCGAGAACTCAGGACTAATCATTAAACTAGGTGAGTGGATTCTAAGAAAAGCGCTTAATGAAACCAAACAATTCTTCCAAGAACATCCGCACTTCAGAGTTGGAGTTAATGTTTCACCTATCCAATTTGAGCAAGACAACTTTATTGAGATTGTCGAATCAGCACTAAAAGAGCAAGGTGTTGAGGGTAAAAATCTCAATATTGAGATCACTGAATCCGTTGGCGTGATAGACAGTGAAGAAATTAAAGCCAAATTGCAAAAACTAAGAATGTTAGGTATCACAATTTCCATCGATGATTTTGGCACAGGTTATTCCAATCTCTCTTCTATCGATAACCTCAACGCAGACTGTTTAAAAATCGATAGATCTTTTGTTAATAAAATAGACACAAAATCAGGCAAAAGCATCATCAAGATGATCATAGATCTGGGCAGTCATTTGGGGATGCAGGTATTAGCTGAGGGCATTGAAACCCTAGAACAGCATAAAAAGTTGAGTAGTTACGGCTGTAATGAATATCAAGGCTATTTTTTATCTCAGCCACTATCGCTAAAACAGCTTGAAGAGTGGATGAGAAAAAGCGAAGAAGAGTAAAAAGTTTATGAAAAACAGTATTCGTTTTAAGCTCATTATTTGGATTACTGGAACATTATTCGTCATTCTTTCTACTTCAAGCTTCTTCTTATACAAAGAGAAAAAAGAGCAGGAATACGAACATTATCAAAAAAGTATTATCTCACTTCAAAAACAGCTCGAAATATCCTTGTTAAATGGCTTTTGGCAACTTGATAGCAAATATATTAATGCGGTTATCAAGTCGAATATGCAAAACGAATACATAGTCGCAATTAGCGCTAAAGACCAAGGCAACCTTTATGTCGGTATCTTAAAAGCAAAAGATGGCTCTTTAGTTGAACTTCAACCGGACTTTCAACCTGATCATAGTGATAGTTTAACGATCGATTTCACCCATGAAGATTTAGCAATTGGTGTAGTCGAAATCTTTTTTACGGACCACCCTTTCTTAAAGCGTATCGAAGCCTTTTTACTTACTTTACTCTTAATCGAATTTGTTACTATTTTCACTATTGGCTCTATTCTTTTCTTCGCAATGAATCGATATATATTTACTCCCATCAATTCATTAGAGTTCGCTTTGGCAAAAGCGAACAACCTTGATTTTGAATCCAATGATGAAAGTATCGATTACGACCTGCCAACCTCAGATTATTTAGAGTGGAATGCATTAGTCGATAGAGTAAACGCCATTATTAATAAAATCATTCAGGAGCTACATAATCGTCAATTTGCAGAAATCGATGCTTTATTAGAAAAAAACAATGCAGAAACGGCTTACAATGAATTGGTAAAAACAAAAAACTCTCTCGTTCAAACTGAGAAAATGGCGGCATTAGGACGGCTTGTTGCAGGCATCGCCCACGAAATAAATACACCTATTGGCATAGCATTAACAGTCGCATCGCAATTAAATGGAGAAACAACAAAACTTAATAAGAAAGTGAATGAAAATGCACTCAAGAAAAGTGATCTAGATAATTATATGGAGCTTGCAAATGAATCGAGCCACCTTATCCTTTCCAACGCTCAGCGTGCATCTGAATTAATTCAAAGTTTTAAGCAAATTGCTGTTGATCAATCCAGTCAAATTAAGCGTGAGTTTTTCTTATGCGACTACCTAAAAGAAGTACTACACAGCTTAAATCCCAAAATTAAAATCACCCCCATTGATGTCGATTTTGATTGCACAGAGGTTATTGCGATGAACTCTTATCCCGGCGCTCTATCTCAGGTCATCACCAATCTAATTCTGAATGCCATCATTCACGCTTATGAAGATCAACAAGCGGGAACAATCAAAATAAGGGTGACAGCCGTCGATAAAAATGTCGAAATCAAAGTGAAAGATGATGGTATGGGAATAGATGAAACCACTCTAGGTAAAATATTTGACCCCTTTTTCACTACCAAACAAGGAAAGGGCGGCACTGGGCTGGGGCTTAACATCGTCTTTAATATCGTGACACAAACCCTTAACGGTCGGATATCGGTTAATAGTGAAATTGACCAAGGCACTTGTTTTACAATCAATATCCCCACCGAACTAAAAGATAAAAGTAGCGCAGAACGAGAAAATACGACCTTTAAATAAAATCAATTTGTATTAGCGACTTAAACACCTATCAAACTGAGTATTATTCACTCCCTTAGTATTTTCACATTAGAGACTCTAGTTTCAATAGCGCTGTCTCCACTTATAAGTTAAGCTGCGCGCTTTCTAACATAAGCATTAGTAATCCATATCAATTAATACGAGTAAGCACTATGAGTTTTGCCGAACTTGGCCTTTCTAAACCGATTCTCGCAGCCATCAAAGAATCAGGTTATAGCAAACCTTCCCCGATTCAGAAGCAAGCTATCCCTGCCATTCTTGAAAATAATGACATCATGGCAGCAGCTCAAACAGGTACAGGTAAAACAGCAGGCTTTACCTTACCCCTACTTGAGATATTAAGCCGAGGCGCTAAGGCGAGTCCGAACCAAGTTAGAGCGCTCGTATTAACCCCAACAAGAGAGCTGGCAGCACAAGTAGCAGACAGTGTTGCAACCTACGGCAAAAACCTAAATTTAAGGTCTGACGTTGTTTTTGGCGGCGTAAAAATCAACCCACAAATGATGCGCCTGCGTAAAGGCACAGACATTCTTGTTGCGACGCCAGGACGTTTACTTGATCTCTATAATCAAAAAGCCATACGCTTTGATCAATTAGAAGTCTTGGTGCTTGATGAAGCAGACCGTATGCTAGATATGGGTTTCATTCATGATATTAAAAAGGTGTTAGCACTCCTACCTAAACGCAGACAAAGTCTACTATTCTCCGCCACCTTCTCTGATGACATCAGACAGTTAGCAAAAGGCTTAATGAATAACCCAGTAGAAGTCTCTGTTTCTCCAGCTAATGCAGCAACTCCGACGGTACATCACCTGCTTCATCCGGTAGATAAAAAAGAGAAAACGGCCTTACTGATTCATTTAATTATTAGCCAAAACTGGCAACAAGCTTTGGTATTTAGCCGCACAAAACATGGCGCAAATAAAATTGTACAAAAGCTAAATGACGCAGGCATCAGTGCCGCAGCCATTCATGGTAATAAAAGCCAAGGGGCAAGAACAAAAGCCCTAGCAGACTTTAAAAACTCTGACATTAAAATTTTGGTGGCAACGGATATCGCTGCCAGAGGGATAGATATAGAGCAACTGCCACAGGTGGTAAACTTTGACCTACCTAATGTTGCAGAAGATTATGTACACCGTATCGGCCGTACTGGCCGTGCTGGTGCATCAGGTAAAGCGGTTTCTTTGGTGAGCGCTGACGAAGTGGATCAGCTAAAAGACATTGAACGCCTCATTAAAAAGTTAATTCCTAGAGAGACCTTAGTGGGCTTTGATCCAAACCATATAGTACCAGAAACACGTTTAGATACTCGACCAATCAAAGCTAAAAAGCCCAAAAAACCAAAGAAGAATCATCAACAATCCAATGATTCAAGTAAGAAGCCTGCAAACAAGAATCAAGGCCCAATCAAACTTGAGCCAGGCCTTAGAACACAACCATTAGCACCAAAGCGTAAGCCGCGCCGTCGTCGCCCAGCAAAAACAGCTGATAACAGTTAATCACTCTGCTTTGCATGATTGATCTACTCAATATTGAATCTCTCAACTAGAGAATCAATAAATAGATCAATCATGGGGCTGAGCAAAAATATGCCCTTTAATTCGCGAGAATAAATAAGCGCAATAACCCACACCCGCCACCAGCTGAACAGTCCAAAGCAAGACTAAATCTTCTACCCCTAAATAGATAAAAATCCCCATGATGGGTAATAGAATTAGCCAATGATAAACCCCTGTGTATTTCAACACAGTTTGGTGTAGCCCCATTCCAAACAAGGTTTGAGTAAAAAGTGACATGAATACCGCTAAGGGAGCCTCTAACAAGACTAATAACAACAGCTGACGTATCTCATCCGCCAAACTAATACTTTCCACAAATAAAACCGAAATCGCCCCTAAGAAGGGCCAAAGGGCTAGAGCCAATAAAAAGTAAGTTAATATGCCTGTTGTTAAGGCGGTATATAACACGCTACGAATTGCGTGAGTATCGCCAGCCCCCACCGCCTTACCCGTTACAGCGCCCGTAACACTGCCCAAGCCCCTAATCGGAATCACATAAATACGTGAAATACGCATCACCAAACTCGCAATAAGAAGGCTGGTGGCCGAAATGTTAGCAAACATGGCAAGTAACACCACACTGTAACCAATAAATAGAAATTGGCTTAAACCCACCATAACCGCTTTCATTAGCATGGGTTTAACCCCCTCTAATTGAATTTTTTCTAATCGAATAAAGCGGGCAACAGAATAAAGCGCAAAGATAACATTACCCAAAATATGGCTAAAAGCGGTAGCAAACCCTGCCCCAGCCACACCATAACCCATATCAACAGCAAGATAAGTACTCACTAAATTAAATAGGTTAATCGAGATATTGCGATACATATTCACAGAAGAAAGACCACAAGAAACCAGATAGCCAGACAAGCACAAGCCCAATGCCATAAAAGGTAACCCCCAAATACGGGAAACCAGATAATCTTCCGCAAAACCTGAATGAGAAATATCAGAGACATAACCTTGAGCAATATAGCTAGCTAGGCTAAGTAGCAGTGTCATCAAAACCAAACTGATACAAGTACAGGTCAGTACCGAGGTAGAAAAGCAAATATGAGCTTGTTTTAGGTTTTTAGCCCCCATAGCTTGAGAACATTCCGTTCTCACCACAATAAAAAAGCCAATAAAGATGGATTGCAACAAAAGGAAGACAAAGCTCATGCTAGAGGCGGCACCAAGGGCTTCTGCACCCAAAGAGCTAATAATCAAAAGGTCTACTAGAGTAAGGCTTTGCAAACCAATAGAGGAAACGGCATTAGGTAGCCATTGACGGACAATTTTCTGAAAAGCATCAAAGTCGAATATGTGACGCTCTTTTAATCGCAACATCACCGCATTCATAAGCGAAATTCCACGTGAGACTTAGGCTTATTGCGATTCCATTGCATATAGACATCCTGATTGTCAGCTTAAAGAAAAGCTGAACCCGCTTATATTTTTTTGCCAACTCCCTAAATATGATTCATAAGTTTAAAAACTGAAAGTTATTCACTTTATTTTTTGTATATTTTTTATACAAAAATTTAGATGCAGTATTTTGTTTAGCACAAAAAAAACCAGCCTTTTGGCTGGTTTCTTCAGACATATAATTTAAAGCTAGTTCATCATAAACTTGCTTTTATTTTGATTAACAATAAGTTAACCAGTGGTCATACTTGCTATTACGACCTTTTACGATATCAAAGTACAAGGTTTGTAGCTTCTCTGTAATAGGGCCTCGAGCACCACTGCCAATCTGGCGATTATCGAGTTCTCTAATCGGCATAACTTCTGCTGCAGTACCGGTAAAGAATGCTTCATCTGCCACATATACTTCATCACGGGTTAAACGTTTTTCTTTAACCGTATAACCTAGCTCTTCAGCTAGTTGAATGATGGTGCGACGCGTAATACCATCAAGGCATGATGTCAGTTCAGGTGTGTAAATAATGCCGTCACGAATAACGAAGATATTTTCACCTGAACCTTCAGCTACATAGCCTTCGTTATCAAGCAACAAGGCTTCTTCACAACCAGACTGCAATGCTTCTTGCAATGCCAACATGGAGTTCATGTAGTTACCATTAGCTTTGGCTTTACACATGGTAATGTTGACATGGTGACGAGTATAAGAAGACGTACGGATGCGAATTCCTTTAGCTAGGTTCTCTTCACCCATATAAGATGGCCACTCCCAAGCAGCTACCATGGTATGAGTTTGCAGGTTATCAGCACGTAACCCCATACCTTCAGAACCATAAAAACACATAGGACGAATATAAGCAGAAGCCAATTTATTCTCTTGAATAGATTTGACGTGAGCTTGATTAACCTCTTCCTTAGTGCAAGGCATTGGCATGTTAAGAATATGAGCCGAGCGGAACAAACGGTCAGTATGTTCTTCTAGTCTAAAAATGGCAGGACCTTTTGGTGTTTCATAGGCACGAACCCCTTCAAATACGCCCATGCCATAATGCAATGTATGTGTTAACACATGCACCTTTGCATCACGCCAATCAACCATTTCACCGTCTAACCAGATGAAACCATCTCTATCTGCCATAGTTGGCATTGCCATACTCTTTCTCCTATCTCATACATTTGCAAAGGCTGCCAGTTACCAGCCTTATTATTGTTTTATATTTATTAGCATCCTAGTAAGAGACCTTAACTCTCTTTTAAGACAAATGCTTGCCACAAATTATTAACCTGTTCCTGATTCGCTTGCAACTGCTGTTTTGGAATCACACGCGTTTGTTTTTGCAGAGTCAGTCTATGGGTCTGTGCACGATACAATTTATAAGTCTCGGTCATGCTTTCTGCATCTTCTTGGCTCAATACACCAGCTAAAACAGCGGCTTCAATTTGACGTATATTATCTGAGTATTGCATTAACTCAGGATGAGTCGCCGACCAAGCTAATACTAAATATTGCACCATAAACTCGATATCTATGATACCACCAGCACCCTGTTTAAGATCGAAGCTGGTATCTGTCTTACTACTGTCTAGGTGTTTGCGCATTTTTTCACGCATCTTGATGACTTCAGTTTTTAATTCTGTCTTATCGCGTACGATAGACAGAATTTGCTGTCGCTGCGCCTCAAACTCTTGCCCTAAAGCTTGGTTCCCAGACAGCACTCTTGCTCGGGTTAGCGCCTGATGCTCCCAAATCCAAGCTTCTTTATTTTGATAGTCAGTAAAAGCATCTAAACTGGTTACCAATAAACCTGAATTTCCTGAAGGGCGTAAACGCATATCCACTTCATATAAACGTCCACAAGAGGTAAAGCTTGTTAGCATATGGATGATACGCTGACCTAAGCGAGTATAGAAAGTAAGGTTATCTATACTGCGATCACCATTAGTATTAGCGCTTCTATCGCTATTGTGGATAAAGACTAAATCTAAATCTGAGTCATAACCTAGCTCTAACCCACCCGACTTACCATAGCCAACGACGACCAATTCAGGGGCAAGTACAGCCTCAAGCTGTGCATCCTCATTCTTCTTGGTCGGATAGCCATGTCTATGAATTAAATAGTACCAAGCCTTTTGTATTACTTGCTCTAGAATGACTTCTGCCAACCAAGTTAGATGATCACTCACCTTCATTAAAGGCAACACCTCGGTAATATCACAAGCAGCAATACGCAGGATGATAGAACGGCGGAAACGACGTAAAGCATCCATATGGGCTTCTTCATCATCTTCGGGTAAACGTAATAAGATTTGTTTTAGCTCATCTTCCATCATGCCCTTATCAGGTGGAGAGAAGAGAGTTGTGCCATCGAGTAGCTCATCTAATAACATAGGGCTGCTAGATATCAGCTCACTAAACCAAGAACTATCACGGCTTAAACGTATTAAATGAGAAATCGCTGTCGGGTTTTCGATCAAGAGTACTAAATAAGAGGTTCGCCTTAAAATGGCCTCTAAAATAGGAAACACACGCTCTAAAATAATATCGGGATGTGCTTCACCTTTAAGTGAGTAGGTAAAGTCAGCAAAAAATGTTGCTAGCCTTTCCTGCCCAATAGGCTGCATGAAAGCAACGGCTTTAGAGGTTAAAAAGCGGCTGATCTGATCAATTACCTTGCTTTGATCATCCCAGCTTACCTCAGCGATAAGATCCGCCACATGCTCTTGATTAAGTGGCTGACTAGCAGCACTGCTACTCGTTTTATCTGCTTTAAGCTCTGTATTTTTTAGCGGAGCCAGAGTTTGACTTAGGCCACTTCGAAATAGCAAGCGCCAAGCTTCTCTATCTGAGTTTTCTGCATCGTCTTCTTTGTCATCATCAATCAAGGCAACAAAAAATTGATGCACCTGCCCTCTTGCTTGATCAAGGGCTTGATGTAATTCAGACCAGTTAGAATAGCCAAGCATGATAGCCACTCTGAGTTGCTGTACTTCGTCTTCTGGTAATAACTGCGTCTGTTCATCTTTAATCGCTTGCAAGGCATGTTCTGTACGACGAAGTAACTGATAAGCAAGCCATAGGGCATCCACTTGTTTTGAATCTAAGTAACCCTGTTTAGCCAAGTAGGGCAGCACTTGATAAAGTGATTGCGTTTGTAACCCTGTATCACGGCCACCATGTAAGATTTGTAAAGCTTGAACAATGAATTCGATTTCACGAATACCGCCCTGCCCTAACTTAATATTGTGCTCTATGCCTTTACGCTGAACTTCTTTTGCAATCATTTTTTTCAGATCACGCAAGGCTGTAATCGCTGAAAAATCTAAGTATTTACGATAAACAAAAGGTCGTCTTAATTGCTCAAAAGCCAACTTATCGCACTCTTCTCCTGCCATCACTCGGGATTTGATCATGGCGTATCTTTCCCAGTCACGTCCCTGATCTTGATAGTAATTTTCAAGTGAATCCAGATTAAGCACCAAAGCACCACTTTGCCCATAAGGTCGAAGGCGCATATCTACCCTAAAGACAAATCCATCTAAGGTAATCTGATCTAAATGCTGAATCAGCTTTTGACCTATCTTGGTGAAATACTCCTGGTGCGATATGGATTTTTTACCGTTTTGTGTTTCTCCGTGCTCTCGAAAAGCAAAAATCAAATCGATATCTGAAGAGAGGTTTAACTCACCGCCACCTAGCTTACCCATGCCTATTACTATCATGGAAACTAACTTGCCTTCGCTATCTAGCGCATCCCCATAGAGATTTTGATAGTTATTTTTTAGCCAAGTTAAGCTGGTTTGTACGCATACATCAGCCAACTCACTTAGAATTTTAGTGAGATCTTTTAAGTCAATACGCTGCAAAATATCGAGATAAATAAGTCGACACATCCACTGATGACGGAACAAACGAAGTCGCGACATCAAGGTTTTTTCATCTAATTCAAAAAGCTCATCTGCACCAATAGGCAAACACAGTTTTGGAGACATAGCTAATAGACTAGCACTCTCCATAGTTGCCCATTCATCCACCCATTCAGGGAAACGGCTTGCTTGCTGAAAAACATAGTCACTTAGATTCAAAACAGCGTCTAACTCTCCCTGATTAGGGAAATTCGCAAGTGACTGTCTTACCTCTATTAACTGAGCTAAACGTGCATCCTGATTGGATGCATTTAATAACTGAGAAAACTGGTTCAAACTTGGATTATTCTGGGGCAACAAAATTGTCATTTTCACCTCGACAACAAGAGCAATATCGATCGCAACAAATTTATAATTTGATTTAAAGTCACTTAAGACACAGCCAGATTACTGACTATTTTGTCTATTAAGCCAACGGGCGATGGCTAGCATGGACTGTCCCGTTTCTAAAAGTGCAGTCAGTGGTAATGGTGACTCAGAATCAAGCTGCATCATTTTACGTTTCATTAGGGTTTCAAGATTCACTAGGTCCTGAGCTAATAAAGGGCTAACAAAGTTAGCTAGCTGATCCATGGCATCATACACAGGGGTTAGAAAAGCAATATCATCATAAAAACACATGGCTTCCCAGTAAACTAACCAGGTTTCATACCAAAAAGCCCCCTGCTCTATAGCACTGGCATTTTCACTGAGTGCATCTGGTAGTTCAATCTTATTATCTTTTAAACGCACTCCTTTCTGCGCTTTACTCACGGTACTCACTTGTACTGGCACAGTAAGGGCTAAACGACTGGCAAAATCATACAAAGCAATCTCATCACCAGATTTTAATTCTAATTCGAGTTCACTGATTTGGTCCTTACCATAGGGAGAAGTCACTTCACCTTGATCACACACCACCTCCATCAAGGTGTTAGAGGCTTTAATCAACCAGATTTGACGCTCAAAGTCGGTACGAAACACTTGTTCTAGATCTTTTTCCCAAGCTCTATCATGTAAGGACTCAGGTAACATCTCATCAGTTAAACGCTCAAGCTCCAGCTTGTCTTCTTTAATATCCCATTCCCACTCGCCACGAGCATGCATACCAATACGGTTAGAGCCTCGTGTCTTTAGCGTCTGGATATAGCGTTCGTTAATCGCTCGAATGCGTAAGGCAATGCCAGCATTCATTAAGGTTTTATCTTGAGTATCAAAATAGCCATTCATCAGTTGAAGACTTGGCTCTGCCTGACACTCAGGCTCCTGTTGGCAAATTGCATTTAAAAAGTCATAGGCTAAGTTAAGGTGATCCTTCTGAATCATTAACTTAAGCTCAAGTTCCATTGCCATGATAAAACCTCATCAGTGTCACTCTCTGTTATAAAAAAGAGGCATATATAAGCCTAGCAACAGAGAAAAATAAAAAAAGTTCTGGCAGTTTATCAGAATCAGTAGCTTTCACCCTTGGTTCAGGCAAAATAATTAACTTCAAGGAGAAACTTATGTCATTGCCAACACTTATTAATATGATGGGACAGCTGATTACTGCCCCTTCTATCAGTAGTAGCCAATCACAGTGGGACATGTCTAACAAAGCCGTTATCGAGTTGCTCGAGGACTGGCTGAGCCATTTAGGGTTTAAATGTGAAGTTATCAAGCTTGCAGGCCCCTTGGAGAAGTACAACCTTGTTGCCACGCTTGGGGAAGGCGATGGTGGTTTGGTCTTATCCGGTCACACAGATACAGTTCCTTTTGATGAAGGCCGTTGGCAATCCGACCCTTTTACATTAACAGAGCGAGACCAGAAACTATTTGGCCTTGGAACCTGTGATATGAAAGGCTTTTTTGCCATTGTTTTAGATGCGATCAAAGACATGTGCCAAAGCCCGATCAAACAACCTCTTATCGTACTTGCTACCGCAGATGAAGAAAGTTCGATGAATGGCGCACGCGCCTTGGTTGAAAGCGGCAAACTTAAAGCTAGATATGCTTTGATCGGTGAGCCTACCTCTCTGACACCTATTTATGCCCACAAAGGTATTATGATGGAGCGTATCCGTGTGACAGGGAAAAGTGGTCACTCTTCAAACCCAAACTTGGGCAATAACGCTATGGATGCCATGCATGCCGTTATGTCTGAACTCATGTCATTTCGCCAAGAACTAAAAGCTCAATATCAGAATGCTGACTTTGCCATTGACTACCCTACTCTCAATTTAGGCTGTATTCATGGAGGTGATAGCCCTAACCGAATTTGTGCAGGCTGTGATATTGATTTCGATATTCGTGCGCTTCCCGGTATGAGCAATCAAGCTTTAATCGCAGAAATTGAACAGAGACTACCAATCATAGCGGAGCGCACTGGCACCAAAATTCAGTTGGAACACTTGTTCCCTGATGTACCCTCTTTTGCCACTAGTCTCGAATCCGACATAGTCAAAGCCTGTGAAGCTTTAACCAAGAAAAAAGCTGATACGGTTGCTTTCGCAACTGAAGGGCCTTTTTTAAATCAAATGGGAATGGAAACCCTAGTGCTAGGGCCAGGCTCTATTGATCAAGCCCATCAGCCAAATGAATATTTAGCACTAGATCAAATTACGCCTATGCAAGATTTAATTCGATCTTTAGTACGACGATATTGTCTAGAGGCATAAATCATGGAACAAACAGGTTACACTAAGCAACATTTTATTTAATACCCCCAGACCAAGAGGTTTAACGTGTCTGACGATCTGAACTTTGACTTGAGTTACGTTGACTGGTTTCGCCATTCATCGCCTTACATTAACGCTCACAGGGATAAAACTTTCGTAATTTTTATCCCAGGTGAAGCAGCTGAATCCGCACAATTCTCCAATATCATTAGTGACCTTGCACTGATGGATTCACTTGGTATTCGACTCGTCATAATTCACGGTGCCCGATCACAGATCAATCGTATTTTCGAGAGAGAGGCATTAACGAGCAAACTACATAAAGCTTGCCGCATTACCCCACAAGAGCAACTGCTTCCTATTATTCAAGCATCTGCAGGGGTTCGAGTGCAGATAGAAGCGCAATTATCCATGGCGCTCGCAAATACCCCTATGGCCGGTACACGACTTAAAATTTGCAGTGGTAATCATGTTATTGCCAGACCGCTTGGTGTGGTTGATGGCATAGATTTTGGACACTCAGGTGAAGTAAGACGAATTGACGCCGAAGCCATTAACAAATTGCTAAATGATGACAACATGGTGCTGCTTTCACATTTAGGTTATTCACCTACTGGTGAAGTATTCAATCTAAAAGGTGAAGAGGTAGCGACCCAAGCCGCCATTCAGCTTAAAGCAGACAAACTCATCATGCTTAATTCTGAAGAAGGTATCTTCTCGGATAAAGGTGAACTGGTGTCTGAACTATTAGCAAAGGACGCCGAACGCTTGCTCGAAAAGCTTTCCTCGAATAATGAAATTAAGCTGGCCTTACAAGCTTGTATCCAAGCCGTTCGTAATGCCGTGCCTAGGGCACACCTTATATCCTTTAATGAAAATGGCGGCCTCATCCGTGAGCTATTCACTCGTGAAGGGGCTGGTACCATGATAGATGAGGATAGCTACGAACAGTTAAGGCAAGCCACCATAGATGATGTGGGCGGTATGATGGCTCTCTTAGCACCGCTAGAAGCCAACGGTACTTTAGTAAGACGCTCTAGAGAGTTGCTTGAAAATGAAATAGATCGCTTTATCTTGATCGAGAGAGATAACGCCATTGTTGCTTGCGCCGCTCTATATGCTTTTGAAGATGAGTCGTTAGGCGAGCTTGCCTGTGTCGCAGTTGATCCAAGCTATCGTGGCGGACGTCGTGGGGATAGGCTCCTCAAAGGCATAGAAAGGTCTGCTAGAAAACAGGGGCTTAATAAACTCTTTTTGTTAACCACACGAACCGCTCACTGGTTTATCGAACGTGGCTTTAAGGCAGATAGCCTATCGGCAATCCCAAATGCAAAACAGAGCCTCTATAACTACCAAAGAAACTCTAAGATTTTCATAAAAAAACTATAATCACTCATAAATTCGTGACATAAAAAAAGCCTAAGTAGCAACATCTACTTAGGCTTTTTTACATTCACTTTTAGTTGTACTTGTTATTCCACAATTTTAAAAGGAATAAACATAGGGTAACCATCACGAATCACACGCATAGGTACAGAGTGATTCGCAGGGATAGCACTAACACTACCAAGGAAACGCTCAACACTGTCAATGCTAGTACCATTTAACATGGTAATCACATCACCTTGTTGTAGACCATTACGAGCCGCTGAGCCACCAATCACTTGCTCAATGACAACACCACCACGAATGTTTAAACGGCGCAGCATGTCATCAGAGATTTCACCCACAACCATACCTAAACGGTTTTCTTGTTGTTGTGTTTTAGTCAATTGATCAGGCTCACTTGGATAATTCTTCAAGGTGAAGCTCAATTCCATTTTTTCACCATTACGGTAAATAATTGACTTAGCAACATCACCTGCTTTTAATCCACCCACTCGATAAGGTAATTCTGAAGATTGCTCAATGATTTCATTGTTAAACTCAAGAATAATGTCCCCATCAATCAAACCCGCTTCTTGTGCTGGAGAGTCAGGAATAACTCGGCTAACAAGAGCACCACTTGGGCGGTCTAAGCCAAATGATTCAGCCAGATCACTACTCACATCTTGGATAATCACACCTAACCAAGCTCGAGTTACACGCCCTTCGTTTTTCAACTGATCTACAACTGACATGACTAGGTTAGAAGGAATCGCAAAAGATACCCCCATGAAGCCACCAGAACGGGTATAGATTTGTGAATTAATACCTATTACTTCACCATCTAAGTTGAAAAGAGGTCCACCTGAATTACCAGGGTTAATAGCGACATCCGTTTGAATAAAAGGTACATAGTTATCAGAAGGTAGGTTGCGACCTAACGCACTAACGATGCCGGCGGTTACTGTGTAATCAAAACCAAATGGTGATCCTATAGCCAATACCCATTGACCCGGCTTCATATTATCTGAATCACCTATGGTCACTGTTGGTAGGTCCTCTGCTTCAATTTTTAATAAAGCAAGGTCTGTTCTTTTATCTGTGCCCACCAGCTTAGCTTCGTATTCGCGTCTATCATTTAAACGCACATGAATAATATCAGCACCATCAATCACATGGTTATTAGTAAGAACGTAACCATCTGCAGAGATAATAAAACCAGAACCTAATGAGTTCCTTTGCTTACGTTTTGGTTGCTTATCTAATGGTTGTTGGCCAAAGAAGTGACGAAAGAACTCGTTCAATTCTTTTGCATTTGGGTTCAATTGAGGTTGACCTTGTGCTGTCGAAGGTAGCTGTTCTGTACTTATATTAACGACAGCAGGTGATGAATCTTCCACCAGCTCAGTAAAATCAGGTAATTGCATTGCTTTGGCGCTCATACTTGCCACAGCAAATAAGCTAAGCAACCCAATATAAAGAGGGTTTAAACGTTTTATCATTAGCTCGTCTCCTTTATAACGTCAGAGCATTTAGACTCGTTGTTAAGTCTTATAAAAAGAGTAAATCACTTTTTTATTAAGTAAAAATTAAGTCTTAAGTAATATCCAGTTATTTTAAGGCTGTATTTTTAAAGCTTATAAAACAACTGGTTACAACTGTAAGACATCAATGTTTTGGATTGGTTTCGTCTTGATAGACAAAATTTTTGGTTGGAAGTCTGGATCATTCACATGCGCAAGGGACACTTTTCTTGCAAAGTACAAGCCCGTCGCTAAACCGAGAATGGAACCAATAGCAGCAAATATTGACTCATCACTGACTAAACTAGGTAAAACAGCACCTAAGACCAAGCCTAAAAGAGGTACTAAATACATCCATATAGAGGCTTTTAGTAAAGTATCTTCAGGGATACCTACAACCACCTCTTGACCAACTTGGCTAGCAAATGTATCACTCACCATCATACGCATACGATTACTTGAGGATACTTTTGCTATGGCATGATGGCCACATGCCGACTTTGCTTGGCAAGCCGTACAACTACTTGTACGAACTGTCTCTACTTCAGCAAAGCCGTCACTAACAGAAAGCACTATGCCACTTTCTTCTACCATTACTTTTGCCTCGGCATAATCACGGTAAGGAGTTTACGAATGGTCGCATCAGGTACTTCACCTACAGCCGTTAGCAAGAATGGAGAACCGTTCATCATGCTACTTTTCTCACCCGCAATAGTGGTACCCATGCTCATAATTGTGAGAGGTTTTTGTACGTTTGTCGCTTCAACAAAAATCGAAATAGATGTCATGCCATCTGACAATAGCATCATAGACGCTTTTTCATTTATTTGCCTAGCGCCACGCCATACAGGAGCAAAACCAGCAGGCAGCCAATCAAATACCCAGTCACTGGTCACAGACTTAGGTGTGACTTCAATCAGGTGTTCTGAATAAGTCCCCATACGAGGAACAAAGTCATTTTTAGTTAGATTTGGCGATACATTAAGCGAGGTAAATTGCACTCTATCCAACACTTTACCATTAGATTTTAAAGTATCATGTTTTAGCAAAAAGCCGGTTTCTATATCTAACCAAAACTCATGTCCATAACGGTATTGATCTCGTGGCCTTAGCTCTAGCTTTTGCGCACGACGGCCAGCAACCAAGCCTTTATCTGTCACAACAAAGTTATAGCCTTTTTGCAATCTTTCACCATTAAACTCTTTAAAGCGCTTAAAAGGTGCCGTGATAGGATCTGTATTGTTAGCAAAAGACATATTCGGATAAACACAGATGACACTGTCATCGATACGAATGACTTCGATTTTTTCTCCGTCTAAATCTAATAAGCTTTCATATTCAACACCATCAATAACACTGTGACGAACCTGCATGCTGTTCATCTGTGAATCATGGGAGCGAACAAACACCCCTTCGTAGCTCAAGGTAGAAAAGGCTTCAACCATACGGTTCATCAAACCTAATCCCGAAGCATTCTGTGCCGACACACTGTTCGCCAATAAGGCAACTAGTGTTATCGAAACTAAACCAATACGTCTTAAAACCATATAAAACGCACCTTACTTCTGCTCAACAGGATAACTAACAACACGAGCCATAGGTAACATACCCTGTCCTGACGCCATAGTTGATTGCTCAGCGTGTTGGCGTAAGTAGCTCTGCAGACGTTTGTTATCTATATCAATTTCAGCGCTCACTTGTTGTAACGGCTTAACATCTATTGGCAAAGCCAAACTTGGAGCTTGAGCCAAAGCGGGTGATTGCGTATTACTCTCACCCTCTAATAAGTAAGAACCACCACCAATCACAACAAATGCCACACTGGCAGCCATAGCAAGGCCAGACATGGTTTGCTTGAGAAAGTGTACTTTAGATTCTCTTGGCGCTTTCTCTTCTGTTACAGGCGCTGCCTGAGGAGCTTGAAATTGATCAAAAGACACCACGTTTTCACCTTGATTGGCATCTTCATCTTCTAATTTATCAATTCCTTCTCGCACTCTTGCAACTAAATCTGTCGCCAGATGATCCACTTGACTGTCTGAACTTAAAATTGAGCTGGTCAATGCATAGGCATGCATTTTCTCCTGCCACTCTTTTGCGTCCTGCTCTAAGATTTCATCAATCTCAGCTGCCTCACAGTGATCATCAAACAAGCTTGATAAGCTTTCAGCTAAACGATCATTCTGCTCTTGCTTGCTCACCATTTTACTCTCCCCCGCCCATAAAAGGACGAATGCGTTTTTCTATCGCATCACGTGCTCTAAATATACGTGACCGAACCGTTCCAACAGGACATCCCATTATCTGAGCGATATCCTCATAACTTAAACCATCAAATTCACGTAACCTGATGGCTGTTTTCAGCTCTTCAGGTAAATGCTCAATGGTTTCATAAATAGCTGCTTCAAGACGATCCTTGTTTAAGGTTGCGTCAGGCGTATCCACATCAGCTAAGGCATCAAATACCGTATATTCCTCTTCATCATCCAAGGCAACATCAGAACTTGGAGGTCGACGATTACGTCCAACCAAGTAATTTTTTGCTGTGTTAACAGCAATACGATATAGCCATGTATAAAAGGCACTGTCTCCACGAAAGTTACCAATCGCACGATAGGCTTTAATAAAACTTTCTTGGGCAACATCCATGACTTCATGTTTATCTGAAACATATCGTCCAATAAGGCCCATCACCTTGTATTGGTACTTTAAAACCAATAAATCAAAGGCTTTTTTATCACCATTTTGAACTCTTTCAACCAACTCTTGGTCGGAAGATGAACTGTGCTGCATAGGCACCTCATTCAAAACCATTATTTTCCAGCGCCTTTACAACCTTATTGTTATTGGTTGACCACTGGATCAATAACTAGTTCATATAAATTTTGACTAAAACCATCTAGCCAGTCACTTTAAAGAAAATTTAGGACAAAGTAATCCTAAGAAATAAGGACTAAATCGCCTTTATCAATTCAATCTCACTATTTTCAATCAAATTATTACTGCCCAGCTGCATAAAATTGCATCATCACGTCGTTTTCAAAACAGGCAAGTATTCCCATAGCGAGGTTAACAATAGTACCATTAATCTTTTACAGTTGAATTAGAACAAATAATGAGCCGTGAATATCAAACTGACATTTTAATCGTAGGTGCTGGCGCAGCTGGGCTTACCCTTGCTTTAGAGCTTGCAGATAAACACCAGGTTGCCATTTTAACCAAGGGTGATATTCACGAAGGCGCGACTTTATATGCCCAAGGGGGTGTCGCTGCCGTTTTATCCGACAAGGATACTGTCGACTCTCATATCAAAGACACCATGATAGCTGGTGCTGATTTGGGCGATACTGATGCAGTGCGCTTTACAGTTGAGCAATCTAAACAGAGTATTGACTGGCTGATAGAACAAGGTGTGCCTTTTACTCGTTATGAAGGCGGTGAACATTATCACCTGACAAAAGAAGGTGGCCACAGCCACAGACGCATTATTCATAGTGCAGATGCAACAGGCCAAGCCATCTCGAACACTCTTATCGACAATGCATCTAAGCACCCTAACATTACCTTTTACCCTGATCGCGTTGCCATAGACTTAATCACTAAACACAAGGTCAATCAGGCGAATCAAAGTGAAAATGAATGCATCGGCTTATACAGTTTGAACCATAAAACCGGTGAAGTAGATGTTTTCAAAGCCGCCAAAGTCGCATTAGCAACCGGCGGTGCCAGTAAGGTTTACCTTTATACCAGTAACCCTGATACCGCATCAGGTGATGGTATTGCTATGGCTTGGCGTGCTGGTTGTCGTGTAGCAAACATGGAGTTTAATCAGTTTCACCCTACCTGTCTTTATGACTCCAAAGCCAAAACCTTCTTAATTTCTGAAGCCGTTCGTGGTGAAGGTGGACGTTTATTACTACCTGATGGTAGTGCTTTTATGTCTCGCTTTGATGATCGTAAAGAGCTTGCTCCTAGAGACGTGGTTGCCAGAGCAATTGACCATGAGATCAAACGTCTAGGGGTAAATCATGTGCTGTTAGATATCACACATAAAGGCAGTGATTTTATAAAATCTCATTTCCCAACCATCTATGAGCGTTGCCTAAGTTATGGCTATGACATGACAAAAGAACCAATTCCTGTCGTGCCTGCAGCCCATTACACTTGTGGTGGCGTACTAGTTAATCAACAAGGACAAACAGATCTTGCCAACTTATATGCGGTTGGCGAAACCTCCTATACTGGCCTTCATGGGGCTAACCGCTTAGCCAGTAACTCACTATTAGAGTGCATTGTATATGCAAGGTCAGCAGCGCAAGACATTCTTAATTCAGGCGAACTTACTTACTACCCAGCGAGTATCCCAGCATGGGATGAAACTCAAGTAACTAACTCAGATGAAGACGTTGTGATTGCCCATAACTGGCATGAACTGCGCCGTTTTATGTGGGATTACGTAGGAATAGTAAGAACAGATAAACGCCTTATTAGAGCCAAACACAGAGTAGATTTATTACTGTCTGAAATCGACGAGTTTTATAGTAACTATAAGGTAAGTAATGATTTATTAGAGTTACGAAACCTTGCTGTGGTTGCCAAATTAATCATTAAATCTGCAATGACACGTAAAGAAAGCCGTGGTTTGCATTTTACGCTCGATCACCCAGATTTAGCGCAAGAATCTAGCCCCACTATACTCTCACCCTTTAAAGACTAACATTCAGTTTAGCCGTTTACTTATTTTTTTATCGAAAAGATAAAGCCTAATTATTAAGCTTTATCTTTTCCTGTATGACATTGGTAGGCGGCAAATGAACGTAAATAAGCGAACTCTTCTTTACTTAACATGCTGTGGTAAATACTAAGATAGGCTGGCTCAAACAAAGCACGCTTCAGCTTGGTCAGCCAAAAAGAAAACTTAAAGTAGCTCACCCAAGTACTTGATGTCGTCTGGATAGTGTCTTCTGGCGTTATTACCGCTAATAAACGCCAAGCATTAAAACTCTTAAACTCAACGTTATATCTGCCACTGTTAGTATCTAAAACAGCCTGATTTGTCTTAATACTAATGGCTCCTTGCTCAAGATAAACCAAGCGCCTTACAATGAGCAGACAAGTTACAGCCACAGCGTGGAATAAACTAAGCTCTAAATATAATTGGGGACTTAACCAGATATGACAAGCCAGTACCAGGCCCCAGCAAAAGCAGAGCCAAGGTACCGCTTCATAGAAAGAGGTTTTAAGCCTGGTAGTTTTCAGGCTGTACACGATCAAGAATAATCTTAACTATACGTGCAATATCAGGATCGCTAGGTACTTCTCGTTGCATAAACCAAACAAACATCTCTTGGTCTTCAACTTGAATTAGCTTGTAAAAGCGACGCTTATCATCATCGTCAAGCTTCTCAAATTCTTCTTCTAAAAAAGGCTCTAGCAAGACATCCAGTTCCAGCATGCCACGACGACAATGCCATTTTAGACGCTTAAATCCGATAGACTCTTCTGTTTCACTCATTGCTGCACCTCACTTTAAGTTGTCAGCATTATAACGTTTGAACTTAGATTGGAAAACTAAAGAAGATGAGTAAAGTCAGCAAACGAGAATACTTACTCACAATATGACTTGGATTTCCTTAGTTTTAAGAAGTTACTCAAACACAACTAGAAGTTCTTTAAATCACCTGTGAAAATTTTATCTCTCACACCTGTGTTACAGCCTTCTTCTAACTCAATGGTGCCACCTAAGCCATCATCCATCAGCAAACGCAAAGGCGCTTTCTCACCAGCCTCGTTAGTTTCATCACTCTCAACTATTGCAGCATGAAAGCCATCTTCGATAAGGTCTACTTGGTTATATCGCAAAGGGAAAGCAACGTCAGAATTGAATTCATAGGTAACGCCATCTCGCTCAACACGAATACAACTAAAGCTATAAACCTCTTTACTGGTCGTTTGAGGCGCTATCTCAGAATTAGTGCCATTTGCATCTATATAAGACACAGGTTGGTCAGTCATATTTTGAACATCAATGTAAAAAGTGCTCGAACATGCTGCCAAGGCAACAGCACTGGTCACAACTAATCCAATCTTGTAAAACAGCATTTCACTTTGTCCTTATCTCTATTATGTCGTATCACCATACCTAAAATAGATGATGGTATTTGCTGGTCATCATAAAAAAAAGCTCAGCACATGGCGAGCCTAGTTTTCATTTTCTTAATTTTTCTAAGGAACCTGCGAATAATCCTTCGCATTCAGTAAAAATGACAAAACCCCAGTGTCTTTAAAGAATATCCTTAAATCCATAGTCGAGATTACCGTTTCCCCGCATAGGCTTAACGTAATATTTATCCATCACATACGGCTAAGGTATTAAGTAACATGACAAGACTTGACGGAAAACTATCTCATTTTGCCAATCCATTGGCCCATAAAGATAACCAATATAGTGCTGAACAAAAAAACATCTTGAGTGTGGCAAATTCCATTTCTGCCATTGCCGATATCAAAACTTGGCCAGCCTATGCTGAAACGCCACTGCATTCACTCAGCCAATTAGCCACTGACATTGGTGTTGGCAGTATCTTCTACAAAGATGAATCACAAAGATTCGGTTTAAAAAGCTTTAAAGCTTTAGGTGGTGCCTATGCCGTCGCTTGTCAGTTACAACAGACACTCGCTAACAAACTAGGTTCAAAACCAAGTGTTGATGAATTATTAGATGGCAGCTTAAAAGCAGAACTTGCGCAAATAACCATTAGCTGTGCAACTGACGGAAACCATGGGCGCTCCGTTGCTTGGGGTGCACAAATGTTTGGTTGTGGCTGTGTTATTTACATCCATAAAGATGTATCTGAAGGCCGTAAGCAAGCAATGCAGGCTTTTGGTGCCGAAGTGGTTCGTATCTCGGGCAACTATGATGAATCTGTACGTTTAGCGGATAGCGAAGCCAAAGCACATGGCCGTATCATAGTGTCGGATACCAGCTATGAAGGTTATATGGAAATCCCAAAAGATGTCGCACTGGGTTATACCGTGATGTTGGCTGAGATTGTTGAGCAACTTGAAACTAAGATTCCTACTCATATCTTTATTCAAGGTGGTGTTGGTGGTTTAGCCTCAGCAGTAACTGGCTATTTCTGGGACTTATGGGGAGACAAACGTCCACGCATTATTATTGTTGAACCAGAGCAAGCCAACTGCCTTCAGTTAAGTGCTAAAGCGGGCAAACCAATCGTAGTTGATGGCAACCTAGAAACACTGATGGCTGGTTTAGCTTGTGGTGAAGTATCAGCTCTTGCGTGGGAAATTCTTAAAAATGGTGCCGATGACTTCTTAACATTAAGTGAAGATACCATAGCCCCAACCATGCAAATGCTTGCAAACAGCTTTGATGGTTTACCTTCTATCGAAGCAGGTGAATCAGCCGTTCCTGGTTTAGCCGCTACTATGCTAGCAAGCCAAGATAAAGATTTAGCCGCAGCACTAGGTCTAACTGATCAGAGTCAGGTGCTTGTTATCGGTACTGAGGGGGCAACTGACCCTGAACTATACCAACAGCTAGTACATGGCTAAGTCCTACTAACTGAAACAAAAAGAGGAGCTTAAACAAGCTCCTCTTTTTTGTGATTAAAGATTAGGTATTTAAAAGTACTGGGACACTCAAACCAGACTTAACTGAGTCCATAACCACATTGGTTTCAAAGCCTTTTACGTTATCATTGCCAAAGAAAACTTCACGGGTAAATTCTTCGTACTCTTCCATGTCTGCAGCGCTCACAAGCAGAATAAAGTCCGCACTACCGGTAACGTAATAGCATTGCTGAACAGACTTGTGATCACTCATGGCTTTTTTAAAACTATCTAACAGATCCATCCTTTCACACTCTAGCGTTACCTGTACGATCAAGCTAATGTTTTGCCCAACAGCTTTTGGATTCACAACAGAGATGTCTGCACGAATAATCTGCTGCTCTCGCATGCGTTTAATTCGACGCTGCACAGCGGCAGCAGATAAGCCAACTTGTTCGGCAATTTGATCCGAAGTGGTACGATTAGATTCTTGTAAAATATCTAGAATATGGCGATCAAAATTATCAATACCATTGGCTAATTGATTACTCATAAACAATTACTACCTTAGCTCAATACAAAGTGAATATAGAGATAGCATAACCATAGATGAGACTAACACCTAGAAATTCCTTCCTTATATAAGCTGATTCTTATGAAGAGTTATGCCGATCTGATTATTGATTTTATGTACTAGCTGTCTCATATTATAAAGACTCACTCTATAACTCTTCTAGGTATTCTATGCAGCAGTTTATGGTACCTGTTCTTTCTTTGCTGTTATTGTTAGCTAGTTTGAACCACACCGCATACGCGCAACCCCTTGTTTTACCTCTCGTTGATACACATATTCATTACAGTCATGATGCTTGGGATATGTTGCCACCAAAAAAGGCGGTACAAGTGCTTAAAGATGCGGGTCTTAAAAAAGCCTTTGTCTCAAGCTCTAGTGATCAAGGCACTCAATTACTCTACAAAGTTGCACCAGAGCTGATTGTGCCAGTTCTTCGTCCCTATCGAAAAAGAGGAGAACTCAGCACTTGGTTTAAAGATGAAAGTGTCATTGAATTATTGGAAAACAAACTTGCCACTAATACCTATGCAGGTATCGGAGAGTTCCATATTTTTGGAGACGATGCCAAGCTCCCCGTTATGCAAGCCGTCATTAGATTAGCGTCTCAGTATAAGATATTTTTACATGCTCATTCTGATACCGAAGCCGTTAAGTACTTATTCGATCAAAACCCAAATATTAAAGTGCTATGGGCGCATTCAGGCTTTGAACAACCTCATGTTATCGATGAGATGCTTGCTAACTATCCTAACTTATCAGCTGATTTAGCTTTTCGTTATGAACATTCATCAAATGGCAAAGTTCATGATGAATGGTTAGCTTTGTTTAAAAAGTATCCTTTGCGATTCATGCTGGGGACAGACACTTATGCTCCTGAGCGTTGGTATTATGTGATAGACCACGCTGATTGGTCACGAGAATGGCTTGCAACCTTACCCCAAGATTTAAAGCAAAACATTGCCTATAAAAATGCCCAGACTCTCGCCCAATGGGCTCTAAAAGATAAAAGGTAAGCCCGTGATAGCAAATAAATATCTGATCTTAGGGGCCAGCCTTTTAATCAACAGCGAATTAATCGCGGCCACAGATGAGAGCGAGTGCCACCAGCTTGACTCCCCATGGATCGCCATCACATCGGGCCAAGTTACCTTAAGTGCTAAAAGCCAACCAAGCACTATAAGTACCAGCGAACCTTTCAGTTTGTTTGTTTCAGTTTGCCAAGGCCTGCATCCCTATTCAGGTAAACTTAAATTCGACGCGCAAATGCCACTGCATAAACATGGTATGAATTACCAACCCAGCATCATTCAACTAGAAGAAGGTCGCTTTCTCATTCAGGGCAACTTATTACATATGCCAGGTCTATGGCAGTTTAGTTTTAGTTTAGAGTCTCACCCACAAGCACTATTTTATAACTATGATCTACCCTAGAGAAAAAGGAGTAATCACTAAATTAAAATGGCTTAGCTGCATGCTATTACTGAGCTTTTCCTCCTTTTCTCAAACTCAAGAAAGTATAAAATTCAGTCCAAATGAAATTGCAGTTATTAGCCAGTTTGGCCCCTGGCCACCCACTTCAAATATACCGGATTTAACCAATTCTCTTGATCAAGACCCTGTCGCTATTCAACTGGGTGAAACGCTTTTTTTTGATACTCGACTATCCGCTAATAACCAAGTTTCTTGTGCAACTTGCCACCAGCCAAAAAAAAGCTTTACAGACCAAAACCCGCTTTCAGCTGGGCTTGACCTAGGAACAAGAAATACTCCAAGCCTATTCAATGTTCGACAAAAAAATTGGTATGGTTGGGGTGGAGACATAGACACTTTATGGGGAGCCAGTATTAGAGCTTTGTTAAGCCCATTTGAAATGGGTATAAACATCAAAAAAGTAAGTACTTACTTGAAAATTAACGACTATAAATACAGAGATTTATTATCACACCAAAAATGGAAAACGGCACAAACAGATCAAGAAAAACTCGCCTTTCTCGGTAAATTATTAGCAAGCTATCAAGGTACCTTGATATCCCCAAAAAGTGAGTTTGATCTATTTAGAGAAGCCTTACTTAAACAGGATAAAGAGCAAATGTCTCGTTATAGCCAAGCCAAAATAAAAGGATTAAAACTCTTTATCGGAAAAGGAAATTGCCACTTTTGCCATAGTGGACCCCTCTTTAGCAATAACGAATTTGCGGATATTGGCATGAGTTATTTTGACCGTGAAGGCAAGGTAGATAAAGGTAGATATCAAGGCATTAAGAACCTTAAGAAATCTCCATTTTCAAGCCTAGGTATTCATAATGATGACACCAGCAATCAGAGTAAAACTTTAGCCAAACACGTGACATTAAAACATAGAAATTTTGGCGAGTTCATGGTGCCTTCTCTTAGAAACATAACCTTCACAGCGCCTTATATGCACCAAGGAAGTTTAGCCAATTTAGATGCGGTGATAGAGCACTATTCAAATATAGATGAGGAACGCCTACACACTGATGGTATCGCTATATTAAAGCCACTTAACCTGTCAGCAGAAGAAAAAGCAAACTTAAAAGCATTTTTAGAAAGCTTATAAAGTAAGAAAAAATTTAAATAAACTTTAAGTTATTCCTTACTCCTTTTCTTTCTCTATAGCGCTTCTTGTTAACTTTTTTGATCGCTTTTATTGATAATCCTGAAGGCTAAACCCTTCTTTCTCACACACATTAATCACGGCTTTTTGTTGCGCCATATAACGCAATTGCCTAGCAATATTAGGGTAAGCTAAAGGAGGCCTTTCTAGCTCATCAGCCCAAATGGCTAACATAAAAAAGTAGAAATCACAGACACTAATATCATCCCCTAAGAAAAAAACATGCTCAGACAAATGACTATCAATTTGCTTTAACAGCTGCCCTATTCGTGTTTCTTGATTTGCTAACAATGCCTGAGCTTGATCAGGCGATACATAACGTGAAGGATACTCAGAAATCATGATTTCAGCTTGTAATGTATTAGTTAAAAACATTAGCCACTGATAACACTTACCTCGCTTCACATCTTCAAAGCCTGGTATCAAACCCGCTTCAGAATAGCGTTCTGCAAGGTATAAACAAATAGCAGCACTCTCTGTGATGATAAGGTCATCTTTAACTAAGGTCGGGATTCGCCCTAATGGGTTTAAAGCTAAATATTCTGAACTTTTATGATGCTGTTTGTTACGGTCCAACAAAATAGCCTTAAAGGGCACCCCTATGGTTTGTAAGATAAAATGAGGAGCCATACTGGCATTAAGCGGGTAATAATAAAGCTGGTACATAGTAGATTTCCTTCTCTTGGCTATATCAAACTTACCGATTAATAGCCTCTTTAATTAAGTAATTCGTAATTTAAGTTTCATATAAGATTCATCTCATATTCTGCTCAACATACCAATTAGGAATGGATTATATGTCATGAGCAAACAAGACTTGAATAACATTAAACATCTAAAAAACCAAACACACTGGCCATTAACACAAGCTAGAATCAAAACAATTTCTCCTCAAGTTGATGGACAAATTCCACCTCAGGTAGTTAGACAAGAAACCAAGGTCCAAGCCATTAAAAAAGATGGCGCTAGCCGCCCTCAGGTCGAAGACTTTATTAAAAATATTTTTCGTAAACATCATGGCGCCGAACTCACTCATTTTGCCCCATCCTTACTCGCTATTTTTAATCAAGAAAATGACGTAGAGGCAGCCTTAGGCTATCGCTTAGCAAAAGAAGAACCACTTTTCTTAGAGCATTATTTAGACCAAAGCATTGAGTCTTTGGTCTCAAATTATATAGGTAAAAATATTGAAAGAAGCAGCATAGGTGAAACAGGCAATCTAGCCTCTTCCGATGCAAAAAGCTGTAAAGCCTTGTTTGCCTATACAGCAGACTATCTACACCAACAAGGTATTGAGTGGTTTGTATCCACAGGTACTGGTGTCATGCGAGTGGTTTATCGTCGCCTAGGGATTAAAGCCCATATTATTCATGATGTTGAAAAGTCTCGATTAGGTAAAGAACAGCATTCTTGGGGAAGTTTTTATGAAGATAAGCCCAAAATAATTTTAATTAATGTAGCGCAAGCAAGACAGCGATTTAGGGAACTTAAAACCCAAACAAACAGCAGCCACTAACCACTTTATCTCAAGGTCATATTATGAATTTTTTACTTAATACATTATCCCAACGCGCAAACAAGAAACCACAAGAAACAGCTATTGTGTCAGGGAAAACGACGCTAAATAATCAGGCTCTGTTTAATGCTGTAACCGAATTAGCCGATCAGCTAAAGCCTTTTCAATTCCAGTGCATTGCACTTTATATGGATAACTCAATTAATTGGGTCTTTGCTGATCTTGCCGCTATGTCGCTTGGTATTACTCTGATTCCTATCCCATTATTTTTTAGTAAAGGACAAATTCAGCACCTGATAAAAGATGCAGGAATTGAAGCAATTCTATGCCAAGAATTCGATTCTGAAATTTTTGCAATTCAAGAAAGGCTAACCTTAAGTCACGCTCAATTAGTGATCTTAAAAAATGATACCAAACTAGACAGCGGCCAGTTAAAGCAAGTTGCAAAAATCACTTATACCTCAGGCTCAACAGGGCAACCAAAAGGTGTTTGTCTCTCACTTGAGAATATAAAGAATGTTAGCCTAGCGCTCGCTAAGACAATTAAAGATCATGGCATTAAACGCCATCTTTGCATCATGCCATTAGCAACCTTGTTAGAAAATATTGCCGGTATTTATGTGCCATTAATGATGGAAAATAGCATTCAAATAGAACCTTTAAGTGAACTAGGATTCGAGCAAAGTTCACAGTTTAATCCTGAAAAATTCGCTCAAGCGATCGAGTGCTACCAACCTGACAGTTTAATTCTTTTACCCCAATTACTAAAAAGTGTGATTCAGCTAAAACAGACGACACCAAGCTTCTTTAACAGTCTTAAATTTGCCGCTGTAGGTGGAGGAAAAAGTGCTCAGTCAGCCCTAGAAAAAGCCCATGAACTTGGCATGCCTATCTATGAAGGGTATGGGCTATCTGAATGTGCAGCGACAGTCAGTCTGAATACACCTGATAACAATAAAGTAGGCAGTGTTGGCAAAGTATTACCTCATACGCAGGTACGTATTGATGAATCGGGTGAAATCATAGTTTCTGGTCAGGCTATGTTAGGTTATTTGCATCAAGATGACCTAAACCAAGGGCAAAAAAACAATGAGGTCCATACAGGAGATTTAGGTTATATAGATGATGATGGGTACCTCTATATTTCTGGTCGCCGCAAAAACCTTTTAGTCAGTAGTTTTGGCAGAAACATAGCCCCTGAATGGATAGAGTCGGAACTGATTCATTCAAATAATATCAAACAAGTTGCGGTTTTTGGTGATGCGAAACCTTGGCTAAATGCCATAATTACTGCAGATTTATCAACATCTAATGACCAAATCACCCTTACTCTAAACGAAATCAATCAAAGTTTGCCTGATTATGCCCAAGTAAAATCGTGGATTCGATCCGATGAAGCTTTCAGTACCCAAAACCAACTTTTAACAGACAATGGACGGATACGTCGTGATGCTATTTTTTCACACTATAAAGCAAGATTAGATGCCTTATATTAGCAAGTTAAAAGTAGAAGCAGAGAAATCTAAAAGAGTCTATTCATAGGCTCTTTTTTTAATTGGCAGTCGCTGATTTAAGACTCATTTAAGCTAAGCCGCATATAGTTTTCAGTAGGCTAACTGTTAATTATAAAAGGACTAAACATGCTTAATACTAGAAATAAGATAACCGCACTTAACCCCTATTTTTTAGTGTCTTCAAAAGAAAATGAATCAATCAAATCTCATCATCTCGCCCAAGCACAATTAGGATTAGAGGAACAAGGTTGGGCACTATTTAGAGGCTTTCAGCATAACCTAGATAGCTTTAACGAGTTAATATCACACTTTTGCCAACAGATAACATTTGATCCAGCCAGAGAGTTTACCACTAGTATGAGTCAAAAAGTGGATGCAGGTACTCAAGCGGTTGGTCTACATATTGAAAATGGAAACACTCCCTTCCCACCCTCTTTGGTAGCATTTTATAGTCAGAAAAGTGCCCGTCAGGGTTCTCAAACAACCCTGTGCGATGGTGTTTCTCTATACGAGGCTCTGCCTAAATCGATACAAGAGCGCTTTGATTCACCTATCAGGGTTACTCGAACCTTACCTGAATTACTATGGAAGGCCTATGTCCGTAATGAGCACCCAAAGCTAGCTGAAGGACAAGATGTGACAAAGCAGCATCTAGAGGACGTTCTTAAGATGGTTCCTGGTCAAGATGGCACACTGAATGCAAAAAGGGAGCTTGATTACAGTTTAAAGATAAACCCTTTATCAAAACATAATGGTAAAACTGCATTTGCTAATGCTCTGCTAGGCCCTTCATTTAATTACCAGAAACCCGTTTATCATCATGCTGATGGCAGCCTGATTAAGCAATCAGAACTAGATGTGCTTGCTGAATATGCAGAAGCCCACACCTATGAGCTCGATTGGGAGAATGGAGACATGATTATTATTGATAATACCCGCGTCATGCACGGACGACGTGCAATTCAAGGTAATCCAGATGAACGCCAGCTAGTCATTGCAATGGGAAGAAGCGTATGAATATTTGGCATTATTTTCTACAGCAAATAACAGAGTTTAATCAGTTTTATCTCACTTCCTTAAGCTTGATTTAAGGTTCGCCATTCATACTGGCACTATCACTTAAACACATAAACCAATAGCAATGAGGTAAGACCATGAAGATTGAAAAAACCAATGCAATCATTACAGGTGCAACAGGTGGTATTGGCCGACGCTTTGCACAACATCTCGTTGAGAATGGTGCTAACGTATTATTAGTCGCAAGAGATACACAAGCCTTGCTAGAACTAAAGGAAAAGTTGATTAATCAACAAGGTATAGACTCAAAACAAGTCACTATTTTTAGCTGTGACTTACTTGAAGAAGAGCAACGCAGTCGACTCATCTCATATATTGAAGATTCACCGACAGCAATAAATACGCTGATTAATAGCGCTGGTGATAACCAGTTCTCTTTTTTAGAAGACACTCCCGATAAAAAAATAGAACAGATTATCAAGCTAAATACTCTGACTCCTATCTTATTGAGTAAGGCACTACTGCCTCACTTAGAACAGCAAGACGATGCACAAATAGTAAATATAGGTTCAACTTTTGGCAGCATTGGCTATCCAGGTTTTAGTAGTTATTGCGCCAGTAAATATGCTCTAAGAGGCTTTTCTGAAGCGCTAGGTCGTGAGTTGTCCCAAACTAGCGTGAAAATAAAATACTTATCGCCTAGAGCAACGAATACAAGGCTGAGTACAGCCAATATTATCGCAATGAATAAAGAACTAAATGTTGCTATGGATTCACCTGATGAAGTTGCAGAGCAGCTTTTACGCTTACTTGATAGTGATATGCATGAATTGGCAATTGGCTGGCCTGAGAGGTTTTTCAGTAAACTTAACCAAGTACTACCAAACCTAGTAAGTAAGGCGATAAGTAAACAATTACCAACAATACGCCGCCATGCAGGTTTGGTTTAATGCAAGCCTAGCTAAGGAATAAGTAAGATATTTTCATTTCGATGTGCCAAGGGTGGCGTTCACATATGAAACCACCTAGCATAAATAAAAACTGTTTGAGATTAGATAATTAGCATGAGAGTTTTACTTGTAGAAGATGATGACCTGCTTGGTAAAGGTATCAAAAAATCCCTTACACGCGAAGGTTATCAAGTTGATTGGTTGATGGATGGAAAGCAGGGCTTAGCGGCCCTGCAAACAGAAAGCTTCGACCTTTTGTTACTCGATTTAAATTTACCAGGAATGGGTGGTCTTGAGCTACTAAGTGCGATCCGTAAACAGCAACTTAATACACCAGTGTTAATTTTGACTGCGAACGATAGTCTAGACGATAAAATTCAAGGACTTGATCTAGGGGCTGATGACTACTTACCTAAGCCATTTGAAATTGCCGAGTTAAAAGCCCGCATGCGTGCTTTAAGCCGCCGCCATCATGGTCATAGTGAGCCAACCATTGCTTTTGGCAGGCTTAATATTAACCCTGCTAGTATGCAAGTAACTCTTGATGGTAATGATCTTAGTTTAGGTAGACGTGAATTTACGCTTCTGATGGAATTTGTGAATCATCCAGGACAAATACTCTCACGCGCCAAACTTGAAGATGTGGTTTATGGTTGGGATGGTGATGTGGAATCTAACAGTATTGAAGTTCATATCCACCACCTCAGAAAGAAAATTTACCCAGAGTTTATCAAAACAGTAAGAGGAATGGGTTATAAGGCAGAAAAGCCAGCATGAGAAATAAGCCGAGTGAAGCGTCAAAAAAACAATATTCGATCAAGCGCTACTTAACCCTGAATTTAACCTTTTGGGCATTAGTTATGACCATAATACCTGCTCTCGTTGTTTATTATGAAGCAGGCCATGAAGTTGAAGAGATTTTTGATGCTAATCTTGCTCAGTCTAGTCGAGTACTAAAGGGGTTAATCACGAAAGAAAGCATCCATAACAAACAACAAACTCTAGATTCATTAAGCTTACAAGAGAGCTCGTCTAGCTCTTACTCTCATAGCTATGAACGCAAACTGGCGTTTCAGATCTGGGAAGAGAGCACTCTCATCATAGGTTCACCTTTTGCCCCTAATACATCACTGACAGACTTTAATGAAGGCTTTAGTAGCAAAGAAGTAGACGGAGACGAATGGCGTACATTTACCCTCTACTCCAAGTCTGATAATTGGTGGTTAGTGGTTGCAGAAGAAACCGAGATACGCCAAGAGTTAGTTAATGAAATAGTTCAAAGTAATCTAATTCCCATTCTTGTGTTTGTTCCGCTTCTCATCATTCTTGTTTGGTTTATCACAAAACGTGGTCTTATGCCGTTAAACAGGCTAAGTACAACTGTCAAAAAAAGGCACTATAGAAACCTTGAGAAGCTAGAAGATGAAAAAGCACCTCTTGAAGTAAATGAACTCTTGTTAGAGCTAAACAATTTATTTGATCGCTTAGATGAAGCTCACCAAAGAGAAAGGCGCTTTGTCGGTGATGCTGCACATGAATTAAGAACACCACTCGCCTCTTTATTAATTCATGCAGAAAATGCAATTGATGATAGCCTCATAGATCCTGACCTTAGCCAAGAACTAAAAGAGCAGAACCAAGCGGAACTTCAGACTAGCCTTTATAGTATGAAGAAAGGTATCTCTCGTATGACTCACTTGGTTAACCAGCTACTCGCTCTAAGTCGCACTGAAGGTCAACTGGATAAAGCCCAATTTGAAAACTTAGACATTCGTCTCTTATGTCATCAAGCAATTAGTTTTGAAGAAGATAAATTTGCACAGAAACAACAAACCTTTATCAAAGACGTTTGTACTAAAAGTATTAACCTAAAAGCAAACGCACCACTTATACAAAGTCTACTTCGTAATATTATTGATAATGCGGTTCGATACACTCCAGATCAGGGGAAAATTAAACTTAGCTGTCATCATGATGAACACAAACAAAATGTCATTATCAGTATTGCCGATTCAGGGCCAGGCGTTGAGGCAGAGCTAAGAAGCAGAATAAAAGAACGCTTTTTCCGGGTAGTCGGATCGGGGCAGCAAGGTTCTGGGCTAGGTTTGTCCATCGTCGATAAGATAGTACAAATTCACAATGGCACTTGGGACCTTGATGAATCTGAATGGGGCGGCCTACTAATCGAATTTAAATTCCCTGTTTCAATCAATGGTTAGCAAATTCAAAAAGCTTAAATGCTAGTGGTTTTTAACTCTCAATGAAATTAAGATCACTAGCTCTAAACCTTTCATTAACTAATTAACTCAACAAGAAAGCTTTCGCTTTTTGATATTTTTCAACACGTTGAATATCTTTTTCAGTCACCTGATTTAATCTAGATAAGTCCATATTATCCTCAAGATCAGCAAGCTTCACACGACAAGCTAGCGGGTTAGACTTAACTTGTATCAGATACTTTTCATAAGCAATGGAGACACCCTTACTATCAAACACTTTAGTCAATGCAATCACAGCATCAACAAGATCACAACTTATCCCTTCAGCTAATAAGTCCTTAGCCGTATAAGAAGAATCTTCAAGTACATCATGTAATAGAGCGACGATGCGCTCAGCGTCATTCGACATTTTCCCCATAATGCGAAGAGGATGTAAAATATACACTGCACCAGCTTTGTCTACTTGGCCTTTATGAGCATCTAAAGCAATGCTAATGGCTGTTTCAATTTGGGACATACGTGATAAGGCTCAAACTAGAATAATCAATGAAGTAACGTTTTCAAAACCATAAGCAAGCTTAATCATTTTCCAATGATAACGCTGTATTTATCTTTTTAATCTCAGTGTAGCTATAAGGTAGATAACGTGAGTAAATACTATCCATAGCACCATCTTTAATCATCTGAGCTAATACTTGGTCAAAGGCGGCTGCAAGTTTTCTATTATCCGGACTAAAGCCAAGATAATAGGCTTCAGAGGTCACGACAGGTTTAAGTGACTTAACGGCAACATTCACTTTCGACGCCACTTTCAAGGCAGTTGATGTATCGGCAAAAACATAATCAAAACGTCCCTTTTTTAGCATAATAAACATGTTTTCTTCATTGTCTGCTTCAAAGGTTTTCCATTCATGTTTTTTCGCGATTTTCAAATAGCTGGTGTAACCTCTCGGTACTCCCATTAACTGATTTTTTAGTGAACCAGCAGAATATGTATCCTCATAGAAATCCTTACGCACATATATTGCAAGTTGGTTATAACTTATTGCCAAGTCTCCAGTGATAATAGGCTGGTTATGAGTACTTGTATCTATAACAGCATCAATATCATTAGTCTGCACTTGCTTTAAACAACGGCTCCACGGCAAAACCAACAATTTATACTCTAGTTGTAAACGGCTGAATGCTTCAGCAATCAGTTCAATCGAATAACCTTTCGTAAGTTCGCCATTTTCGACAATTGTCGAAGGTGGAAAGCTTGCACCACATATTGTTATTGTTTGAGAGCTGATGAAATGAGGATGGAAGAAAATTAGCAGTGTTAAAACGTATTTCACCTTTCTCACCATAAATGAATCTAGATTCATTCTTTATAGATTGAGATGAGTTACAAAGCTACTAAAAAATGTCTCTGAGATTTGAAGCTATTAGTAACTCGCTAAGAGAGGTAGAGTAATTAGCATATTAAACAACTCTGCGTGGTAATGCATAGTCTTGAGTTCTGCCTTAAATATGACGAGTAGTATTAAGCTCATAGCCAGTAAAGCTGGGAGTATGCATTCCCTTGGAGAGACATGCGAACGAGAGGTGGACCATGACCACTTTGTACTTCTTGGGTTGGAATAGGAAGCGGGATGGAATCATTAACAACCCAGTGGTTATCAAGAAACGTTAACCACGAGATCTACTCTAGTATTAAAATGTCGTTTAGAGGGGCACCTTAGTTCTAAGGTGCAGCAGAGCTGGCGAGTATGCATTCCCACGGAGGACAGACTGTGAAAGTATTCTTGTTATAGTATGTCGATAGTCCTGAGTTAGGTTGATTATCGTCATTATGAACAAAAGCT